>CALUGU010000019.1 GCA_944320255.1 uncultured Prevotella sp.
ATGACGGGCTTGAGCATCGGCGTCCACCTGCTCAACCTCTTGTGCGTGTCGGCCATCGTGCTGGTGTTCTATTACCGCAAGTTCCCCAACGCCAACCTCAAAGGCTCGCTCATTGCGCTGCTGATTTCGTTCGTCCTCATCGCCGCCATACTTTACGGCGTGGTGCCGGGCATCATCACCGTTGGCGGCTGGTTCGAGCTGTTCTTCGTCAACACGCTCGGCTGCCCGTTCAACACGGGCGTGATAGTCTACATCATCCTGCTCGTGGCCACGGTCATCTGGGCCATCTATGAGAGCTATTCAGGCAAGAGCTTCAAGCGCGGCAACCTCTCGTTCGTCCTCGCCGTTGGCATGCTCGGCGTGCCGTTCTACGGCTACGGATGGGGCGCGTTCTTCACGGGCGTTGTCGTAATGGCGGTGCTTTGGTTCGTAGTGAACTACGTAAAGAACAAGAAACCGCTCGTCAGCGCACGCATCAAGAACACCACGCTGCTCTGCATGCTGATGCTGATGATAGGCTACTCAAGCTACGCCGTCATCGTGATACGCTCGTCGGCCAACCCGACGATGGACCAGAACTCGCCCGAAGACATCTTTACCCTCGGCAGCTACCTCAGCCGCGAGCAGTACGGTGACAACCCGCTGGCTTACGGCCAGGCGTACACTTCGCAAGTGAAGCTCGACGTGGAAAATGGGATATGCAAGCCGCACGTAGAGTACGGCGCGCCCGTTTACCAGCGCAAGGAGAAGGCTTCGCCCGACGAGAAAGACTCTTACTTCGTAGTGAGCCGCCAGCGTGACTACGCTTACGCACAGAACATGCTGTTCCCAAGAATGTGGAGTTCGTCGCACGCCGAGGCTTACGAGAGCTGGATGGGCGGCGTTGACGGCACGCAGGTGCCTTACGACCGTTGCGGAGAGCCGATAATGGTGAAGATGCCGACGATACTTGAGAACCTGCGCTTCTTCCTGTCTTACCAATGCAACTTTATGTATTGGCGTTACTTTATGTGGAACTTCGCCGGACGCCAGAACGACATTCAGGGCAACGGCGAGCTGGAGCACGGCAACTGGATTACCGGCATATCGTGGCTCGACAACCTGCGACTCGGCGACCAGAGCAAACTGCCCGACGACTTGAAGAACAACAAGGGTCACAACGTGTTCTACTGCCTGCCCCTGCTGCTCGGTCTCATCGGCCTCTTCTGGCAGGCTTACCGCGGACAGCGCGGCATAAGGCAGTTCTGGGTGGTGTTCTTCCTGTTCTTTATGACAGGTTTGGCCATCGTGCTTTACCTCAACCAGACACCGATGCAGCCGCGTGAGCGCGACTACGCCTACGCCGGTTCGTTCTACGCCTTCGCCATCTGGTGCGGCATCGGCGTTGCGGCCATCATCGACTTGCTTAAGAAATACGCCAAGCTCAACGGCACGGCCGTAGCCGCCGTAGTGTCGGTGCTCTGCCTGCTCGTGCCCGTGCAAATGGCCAGCCAGACATGGGACGACCACGACCGCAGCGGACGCTACGTATGCCGCGACTTCGGACAGAACTACCTGATGTCATTGCAAGACAATGGCAACCCGATAATCTTCACCAACGGCGACAACGACACCTTCCCGTTGTGGTACAACCAAGAGGTTGAAGGCGTTAGGACTGACGCCCGCGTCTGCAACCTGAGCTACCTGCAAACCGACTGGTACATCGACCAGATGTGCCGCGACGCTTACAAGTCGCCCGCCGTGCCCATCACTTGGCCGAGGCTCGACTACTGTTCGGGTACGAATGAGTACGTCGAAATCATGCCCGAAGGGAAGAACCAGATACTTGAGTTCTACAAGACCAACCCTGAAGAGGCCAAGGCGTCGTTCGGCGACAACCCGTTCGAGGTGAAGAATGTCATGAAGCACTGGGTGCGCTCGAACAACCCCGACTTCCACTTCATACCGACCGACACACTCTATATAACCATCGACAAGGAAGCCGTAAAACGCAGTGGCATAATGATGGCGTCTGACACGATACCAGACCGTATGGTAATCTCGCTGAAAGGCAAGACCGCTCTTTACAAGGGCGACCTGATGATGCTCGAAATGCTTGCCAACTGCAACTGGACACGTCCGCTGTATGTTGCCACGACGGTGGGTTCGGAGAACTATATGAACCTCGGCGACAACTTCGTACAGGAAGGACTCGCCAACCGCATAACGCCGTTCACCACCAACAAGGCCGGGGCGAAGAACTTCGACACGGAGCGCGTCTACACCAATATGATGACACGCTTCAAGTACGGCGGCATCGACAAGAAAGGCATCTACATCGACGAGACCGTCATGCGCATGTGCTACACGCACCGCCGCCTGTTCGCACAGCTCGCCCTGCACCTCATAGCCGAGGGCAAGACTGACAAGGCGATGAAGGCACTCGCCTACGCGGAGAAGATGATACCGGCATACAACGTGCCGATGAACTATCTCAGCGGAGGCCTCGACATCGCCAAGGCATACGCCCTGCTTGGCAACACGGGCAACTGCAAGGCGAAAGCCGCCGAGGCCACAAAGCAGGTGTTCAACCACGCCCACCAATACATGACGTGGTACAACTCGCTCAAGGGCAGCCGCTTCACCCAGGCACAGCAAGACTGCATGATGCACATCTACATTATGAGCATGTGCATCGACAACGCAGCTTTGTTCGACCAGGCACTGGCCAACAAGCTCGAAGCGCAGTTCAACAAAGACCTCGCAACATACCAAAGCAAGGGCGGAGTGTTGCCGCAATAAGTTTACAAGGAGTAAGGAGAGAAGTAGTCAAGGAGTAAGTACACTTGCCACTTCTCTCCTCTTACATCTTGACAACCCCCAATAATAAAACCATCTTGTAAGGAAAAGATAATAAGACAAAGCATTACTGCTTACTCCTTCTCTCCTTACTACTTTACTACTGAAAAGAGAAAATGATCATCGAACAGCCGGCCATCTGGCTACGTTGGCTTTACCCAAGGGCGACATGGCGAATGGACAAGGATGTCAAGGCGGTCTACCTGACATTCGACGACGGTCCCATACCTGAGTCTACACCGTTCATCCTCGAAACGCTCGCCGCCTACGACGCCCGCGCCACGTTTTTCATGGTAGGCGACAACGTCAGGAAACACCCCGAACTGTTCAAGCAGATCGTAGACGCCGGCCACCAGGTGGGCAACCACACCTTCAACCATTGGGGAGGCTTCAAGCATACTACCAAATCGTACAGCGCCAACGCCGAAAAGGCGAACCAGCTGATCGGGGCGCACCTGTTCCGTCCGCCTCACGGATGGATGCGGTGGGAACAGTATTTCTGGCTTGGACGCAAGTACCGCATCGTCATGTGGGACCTTGTCACCCGCGACTACAGCAAGTGGCTGACGGCTGAAGACGTGCTGCGCAACGTGAAGAGGTACACGCGCAACGGCTCGATAATAACGTTCCACGACTCGCTGAAAAGCATCGACAAGCTGCGCTACGCCCTGCCGGAGGCGTTGAAGTGGCTGAAAGAGCAAGGATATGAGTTCAAGACTTTCGAGTGAACAAGTAAAAGCCGAGGCTTCAGCCCTCGGCTTTTTCGCCTGCGGCGTGGCTAAGGCCGGGCCGGTAAGCGCGACGCACGCCGACGCATTCAGCCGCTGGATAGCCGCCGGCGGCCATGCTGGGATGGACTATATGGCGCGCAACGCCGACAAGAGGCTCAACCCATGCCTGCTAATGCCTGGCGCAAAGAGTATGGTCAGCGTAGCCCTGAATTACGCTCCCGCCGTGCGTATGCCTGAAGGCAGACTGCAATTCGCCGCTTACGCCCTCGGCAAGGACTATCACGACATCGTAAAATCCCGCCTCCACACGCTCGCCTCGCGCATCGGCATCGCCAACTACCGCGCCTTCTGCGACACCGCCCCCGTGCTTGAACGCTACTGGGCCGTGCAAGCCGGACTGGGATGGATAGGACGCAACCACCAGCTCGTCGTCCCCCACGCCGGCAGCATGTTCTTCCTCGGAGAACTGCTCCTCGACGCCGAGTTTGACTCTTACGACAGTCCAGTCGCCCCACGTTGCGGCTCATGCCATGCCTGCCTTGACGCCTGCCCTACAGGCGCACTGTGCCATGACGGCTCGTTCTGTTCAGGCAAATGCCTGTCTTACCTGACGATAGAACACCGTGGCGACATTCCGCCTGAATTTGCGGCCAAGATGGGCGACACTGTTTACGGATGCGACCGCTGCCAAGACGCTTGTCCGCACAACCGCTTCGCCACGCCAACCGACGAACCGCTGCTGCAACCGTCGCCCGAACTTCTCTCTATGGCACGCGCTGACTGGCCGCGGCTCACCGTAGAGCAATACCGCCGCCTGTTCAAGGGCAGCGCAGTAAAACGGGCAAAATACGAAGGGCTTATGAGGAACATTGACTGCGCAATTAAGAGTTAAGAAAATATGCACAAATAAACTTAACTCGAATTATATACTCTTAATATGCAAAGTCATCCTTCCCTAACTTTTAACTTTTAACTCTTAATTCTTAACTCTAAAAATGATTGGAAAAGACATCGCCATCGCCGCGCTCGTGCGCGCCTTCTTCAAATATTACGTCACAGGCTTGCTCGAAACGCAAACCGACGTAGACCCACAGGAGCGTTTTGAACCGAAAAACATCAAGCGCATAATGCTCGACCGTTACGAGAACATATCAAAACACTTCAACCAAGAGGCGTTTTACGCCTTGTCACGAATGAACTACGAGGCCGACGAAATAGAACCATTGCTGAAAGACTTTGCGTCGGGAAACACTACCGACGTAGACCTCGTGCGCTTCGCCTGCCGCACCGACGAGCTGTTCAACGTTATGGTGGCCGAATATAAACGCAACTTCCTCAACCTCCTTGCCGGACGCATCGAGACTGAAGACGAGCACGTCAACGCATACACACGCCTCCCCGACCTCGGTGAGATGGACATCGACCTCGCCGAAAACATCATCAACCGCATGGCCGCACGGGCATACGAATTAGGCAAAGCCAGTCAGGCTTCGCCTGAAATTAAAAAGTAAAAAATAACCCTCCTTGCTGTCCTTCATAAATAGGGAACTAACATCTTCCAAGGCGTAAACCAGCAAAAACAGTAAGATTTTGAACAGAAAAGCATATAAAACAGGCTTTTCTGTTCAAAATTTTACTATATCTGCATTATCTAATATATATAAATTACTAAACACCTATAAATTACAACAACATATTCACATCACAAAATTCGGTCATTGAAAAATATTACTACGGCCGTTTTACCCGCTTCTGTTTTTACAAGTAAGACGGTCATAGTTTAATTACCATTTTTTTTTTTGGGGGGGGGTAATTGCCATTTAGCCTGACGGCTAAATGACAACCGCCGTTCCGCTGCACGTCACCATCAGCATTGAGCCGTTTTGCCCAATGGCCTCATAGTCGAGGTCGATGCCCACCACGGCGTTCGCCCCAAGCTCACTGGCACGCTTCTCCATTTCTTGCATAGCCGACTCCTTAGCCTCACGCAGCACCCTCTCGTATGTGCCGCTGCGACCGCCGAAAAAGTCGGTAAGCCCTGCCATGAAATCCTTCAGAACGTTCGCTCCTACGATAGTCTCTCCCGTCACCACACCCTTATACTACAGAATGCGGCGTCCCTCTATAGTGGGTGTTGTTGTTAAAAGCATAATTTCCTGTTTTTATGTTTAAAATTATTCCATGAAGCAATACTCATTGTGAAACTTCAAGTATTTCTTATGTTTTTCTTCGATATTTATTAAATGTAAATCCGGCTTCAATCCCAATATCTCCTTATCAGAAACAGACAAAAGTTTTGAATAAACGGCACAACCTTTTAAATCAAACGACATATAGCCCAAATCGAAAAGTTTGTCATAATTAGGAAGTAACAATAAACCATTATACACATCAAGCCGTTCAAAATTGTCTGCGTCACGCCACGGTTTAATGTGTGAGGCGATAAGTATATCAGTAAGCCGGCACGAAGATATTGAGCAACCGTGCCAATAATCCATCAAGCTACGGCGGAAACGCCCCTGCCCTATCCTTGACTGCACAATAGCTTCCTTTTCAGTGACTTCAACCCTGCTGTCAGCTTGAACCTTGTCTATTTCTGCTAAAATACTGTCATTATACTTTTTCCTGTAATCAGAATTGACAAAAGCCAAAAATTTATTCAGTCCCGCCCTAAAATCCCCCATTGCGTGTTTGGTCGAATACTTTTCACGGTTCAATCTTTCACGCTCTTCGCTGGCAATTATTTCATCCACATATCCGGGCGTGATGTTTGTATCCAACTTATAGCCCCTCGTTTGAGTGAGAAATTTCAGCCTTGAAATATAATCCAAGCTCGTTTTCTTTGCTATGCCTCCGACTGTTATCATATAGCGGTAAAAGTCAGACTGCAAAGATTCAAAATCTGTTGCCATCATACATCATCATTTTTTCAATTCAGCCATTGCACTTTCAAGCGAATGCAAAACATCATCATATTCGTCCTTCAAATCGTCGTCGCATAGCGAATCATATTCATCGCTAATCAATGAATATGCCGACATAAGGGCATTATATATTTTTTCCTTATCCATAGCGCGAAGATAATAAAAACTGTAAACAATGAGGCCAAAACAATTCATTAATTTTACAGAGCGTGAAAAACGTGTTTTCACTCCCCCGCCCCAGGCTCTGCAGCCATACCGTAATCGTCGTCTGTTATGGGTTTATATTTAAAGGCGTGGTCTTCAAGATAAATGCGGTTGAGCGTGTAAGCCAACGATTGCAGCGTAGCCTCACGCTTTGCGGGACGAAGTTCACACTCCCAGACGGTTATGCAGTGCCAGCCCATTTCGGCAAGGCGGTGCTGCTCTTCCTTGTCACGCTCACGGTTACGGTTGATTTTATTGCGCCAAAACTCATGGTTGTTTTTTGGAAGGTGTCCGTTAGGGCAGTCGTGCCCGTGCCAGAAACAGCCGTTTACGAAGATGCAGGTGCGGTATTTGCGCAGCACGATGTCCGGATGACCGGGCAGGCGGGGATGGTTGAGTCGGTAACGGAAGCCGCGCGAAAAGAGATATTTGCGCACAATGATTTCAGGCCGCGTGTTCTTCGAGCGGATGGCGGCCATTATCTTGCTGCGCTTATCTTTTGTGAAAACATCCATACCGATTGCAAACTTACGAAAAATAATTGATTACGCCTTAATAAAGCGTGGCGTTTTGAGATTCATCCGAAATTCTGGTGGATGTCATATAAAAGCCAATCCGCCCCTTTCGGGGACAGAAGCAGGCGTACATACCCCAAAAAGGTTTATGAATTAACCCAAACAACTCAACCATACTCGCCAGCGAATACAAATTTTATCTGCCGTCAACCAAACAAGTCGAGAACGCAAAACAGCTTGTAAACCGACAATAAGCAACCTATTGACTATACTAATAGCTTGGTCTGAATAACGGTACTGTCTGTTTCTGTGGATTTACAATCTACCCAAATAGGTATTAAATAAAATCTTCTCCTTCTTCCACTCTTTCTATTAAAGCCTTTCTGTGATAACCGTATTTTTTGAACTCGTTGATCCAAATAAGTCTCCTGCTACCATCCCCATACGGTTGAAGCCTAAAGTGGCCACTAACGACAAACTCATTATTATTGCATACTTCAGTAAACCATTTACTATCAAAAGTAAAATAGCTTATCCCATCCTCAACAACTATTTCAGTCTTTTTCTTCAACTTAACTTCTTTCTTTTGAGTTGTTTTAACTTCTGCTATTTCTATTTCTGCCCATTGCCTAAGACAAAGGTAATCAAGCACCATATCAATATAATCTCTTAGATTGACTTCATGACAGTTGTCTAACATCTGGATAATCATACAATCTAATTGATGACCTTCCCCCTTTATTTTATCCTTTGGACTTGACACAATATAGAATGTCGGTATAGCCATAAAATGATTATTGCCATTTGGCAGATTATGGAATACCCATAAAGATAAAGCACCATTCTTTATGGAATATACGACAAAAGAACCCGGAACGAAATACGGACTTTGCACAACTCCATTTTCACCGTCACATTCTGCTAATATATCCATATGAAATTGCGTGAATTTCATATATGATTTATCCATTGCAGTTATAAAACGCTTCGAAAGTACAGCTAAATTCTTGCAATTATTCCGCAATATATACAATTCGTTAATGGCTGCCTCACGGTCTTCATTCAACGCAATATTGAAATTTGAAAAGAATCTTTTGATACTTTGCGGATAATCACGATTGTCCAAACAATACAAGTATCTTAAAATTAAATTATCATTATACGACATAACACTTGATATTATTTAACATAATCTGTTTTAGCATAACTACAACAAGCGAATAAAACATTGTACAAACAACTTATACAATATCTTTATTATAATCATCTGCACTGCCAATACAAGCCAGAATTATAATCACCAACAATGGCGTTCCAATCAAGCTCAATAAGACCCATAAAACGACGTTACGGTTACGTTTTTTTGCCATTACAGCAACAAGCACATATAAGCCGACACTTATTCCTATTGCAATCAAACCTATTACAATGGCTAACAATATGTACATCCATTCATTACCTTGCTGATGATTAGCAACATCCAAATCTTCATCATATTCACCTAAAAATTTTGGCTCTGTTATATGTTCATTCGGATTTTGAGTATTATACTCCTTCAGTTCATATCTTATTTTAAATTTATGAGAATTACCTGAAATAGCCTCTGACTTGTAATACGAATAATACCTGTCATGCTCATAAGCAGGTATGTCAACTTTCTTTGTTTTACCAGGAGCTATGTCAACATTGACAAAAAATTCCTCATAATCAAGCTGTTCGCCCGACATATTAAGATATGTGATAATGAACTTGACATTATGAATATCCGTTGTGGTATTATTTTTTAAAGCGATAGTTCCTTCTGAATCCGACCATCCCTGCTCATACGACACCATAGAAACCGCTTGGCTGTTTTTATCCGCAGCAAAAATTGTCAACGAAAGCAAACACCCAAAGAAACACATTATTATTCTCAATGTTTTCATAAAACCAAATATTAGATTGTTCAACAATAAACAAACAGCTCATTTGTTCAACTGCAAATATACAACAAAGATTTTATATTTGCCAGATATTTATACACAAATACCATTTAAGATCACTCAACCAGCAAAATGATGCTGCAAGAAGCCACCTTTTGCGTCGCAAAAGGTGGCTTCTTGGCAGATGAAAGACGACATATTAGCAAATAAAATGTTATGTTTGAACCGTAGTGGCGGCTTCTTGAAAAAATCGTATAGAGATTAATTGACAAGAAAATAACATCACAATGTCACAAACGGGCAAACGCATTGATAGCCAGCGGATTAGGAAGTGACATTAACCGACGCCCAAACTTCACAAATGTCACAAGAAAAGTTTCGCCTTGCCATACGTGGGTTCGGTATGGGGAGATTGAACCGAAAATATTACTTTATGCGGTCTGCGGGTAGCAGTTCATCGCCATAATGGCAACTTTCAGTTCCACTGAATAATATTATTTTACCAAAAATAATGTATAGAAAAGAACGCCGCTCTTGTTGGGACTTGATTCTGAAGATTGTTCCATTAAGACACAATCGTGTCTTTAGCCCTAAAAGTGGGTTCATCCGCAAATCTTTTGGATAAGATATGATTACAAACGAAATATCGTTATCAGGTTTTCATCAATGTCCGCGATTTTCAGAGTAATTTTGCGTCTCTACATTGTTGGTGTCTACAGATGTTCATTAGCTTTTCCTTTAAATATCATCCAAAAGATTTGCGATGAGCCTAAAAAGGGCGTATAAATACCTGTATGTCAGCGTAATACGTTTCCACGAAACGTGCGGACATGATAAATCAAGTCCCCACAAGAGCGATATTATTAATTTTAATACAAGAGTATGCCTGCTGCTTTAAGCCGCACTGCCTTATACCGAACCCACGACGTTAACAAACACTTGGGTGACATTAGTGAATGTTAGCCGCAAACAATATCACACCTTAACCTGTTGAGAGCCAGCGCATAACGGCAAGATGTGATATTGTGACAATATAAAACGATGTCATATCACGTCGCAAGTTTCTAATATGTAGCACGTTCCCCTGCGGGTGTGCCGCCCTTCAAAGCCTAAAGACACAAGCGTACGCCCCACGATTCTTGCCGTCAACTTAGACGGCGGCAGCTTAGGATACTCACGGCGCACTGCGGCGGCGATGTCTGATGCCGTAAGCTCCTGCGCCGACGTGGGGTCAGATGGCTGGCGGAACATTGTCTGCAGGATGTCGTCGAGGTCGGTAAGGCGGACGTAAGGGCGGTTGGCCTCAATGAGGCTTCGCGTGGCGTCGTCGTCAAGATACCAAGGCGCGCCGTTGCGTATTTCGTTGACGAGCTGGGCGTAGAGCTGCGGATAGTCAACGGGCGAAGTGAAGTCGATGCGGCCGGTGACGGCGGCGCAGACGAAGCGGCGGCTGCCCGTGGGGTCGGTCAGCGGGTGTGGATTGTTGGTCGTGGCGATGAAGCTGGCGTAGCGGCGTTCCGTTGAGAACGTGCTGCGGTAAGCCTTCATGGCGGTGACTTCGCCCTTGGATATGATATACTTCATAAGCGGTTGGCGGCTGTCAGAGTAGCGGTCGAACTCGTCGATGTTTATCAGGGCGAAGGCCGAAAGGCCTTGCATTAGGGTGTTGTCGTTGCGGAAGTCAATGCGGTCGTTGTAATAGGGGCGCAGTGGTTCGGGCAGAATGATTTTCGTAAACGACGACTTGCCGCAGCCCTGTTCGCCTATGAGCAGCGGCACGAGCGAGTTGCCGTGCTGACGGTCAAGCCCCATCCAGTGGGCCACCATCGAGCGCATCCACACGGCGAACAGCTGCGTCCACTGCGGTGCAGATGTGGGCACACGGGCGGCGAAGGCCGAGAGGCGGTCGCTCCCGTCCCAGCGTGGCAGCGAGGCGAGATAGTCGGCTATGGGGTTGAACGTGTCAACAAGCGCGGAGTTGACACGCTCCTTTATGTCGCGCGCCCATACGCGGATGCCATCACGCTGCGCCATCACGGCCATGGCGTTGACAACCTCCTGGGTGACGGGGCGGAAGTCGGTGTCATACGCGCCGATGGGTTTGTATTCGGTAACGCCCGTAAGCTCGTTGCGGCGCAGGCAGAAGTGCGTGCGGAAGAAGTGGTCGGTCTTCATCGCCGTCAGCGCCGGGGCGGGCACGTATGCCGTAGGGTTTGTACGCGCCGCACGCACGGCGTATGCCTGATTGAATAGCAAGACGACGAGGTCGCGGTCACGGTTGATTTCGGCTATCGTCAGCGCACGGTCTACGCACGGCTGCATAGGCAGTCCCGAACGGCGGCAGCGGCGGGCAAGCGCGGTTATGGCCTGCTCGGCGAAGCACGGGTCGGAGGTGTCAAGCCCCATATCGAGCACGCTGTCCCAGCATGAATAGAAAATGTAGCGGCAGGCCTCGAAGGGCGTCTTGCCCGGCAGGGGTGAACCGCCCGCAGCGGGTTCGCCGCCACCGTTGCCGAACACCGCCGTGCGCCGTTCAACGTCAACGGTAAAGACTACTGCGCCGGGATTGTAAGCAGCGTCGCCGTCAACGCTCATCAGGCACATAGAGTCGTCTGCAGGCGTCTGCAAGGGTATGGCGACGCCGAGTTGCGACGAATATACGTAATGCAGGCGGCGGTAGCCTTCGCCCATCATACGGCGGTAGGCCTCGTCGTCGGCCGGCACCGCACCGCCGGGCAGGGCTACGCGGCACACTATCTCGACCGAACGGCCATTGGCCCCGACAAAGGCGAGGAGCGTGTAAGGGCAGAGCGAAGCCGAACGGCGCAAGCGGGAGGCGGCGGCATAATCGGCCAGACCGTCAATCTCAACCAGCAGCAAGGCGTTGCGGCGCACTAAGCGACGCTGCCCGCTGCGCCGCCTGAACTCGGAGGCGAAGCACAGGCGCGGGATGGCATACGGCGCAGTGCGCACGGAGCGGTTGACGGTCTCGCCGTTGTGGTCGGTGTAGAGCATGGAGGGCGACGCGCAACGATAATCGGACATTGCGCCTGAACAGCGGCCACGGCGTATCGCCGCAGCCAAATTTTCCACTGCGAGGAGGGTGATGTGCTCACCGTCATGGCAATTCTTGAATACGGATACTTTCATGTCTTTCGGTTGTTTTTATAATTAGGAATAAAGGAGTAAGGTGTAAAGGAGAAAGTAATGAATGCCTCTCCCCTGCCCTAATCCTTTTAAAACCGCAAAAATACGGTAAACGGAAAAGACACGGAAAGATGAATGCTATATAATTAAAGAGTAAAGAAGGAGTAAGGAGAGAAGGAGTAAAGGAGAAGAATATCCATATTATGGAGTTAGCAGGAGTTAACGGGAGTTAGGCTCGTTTCACTCGCCGGAGTTAACAGACAATACCATATCTTACTACAACGTGGCATTTGCCTGTTAACCCTGGTGAGAGAAACAAGCCTAATTCCGATGCGAAACGTCTAACTCTTATTTACTCCATTTCAATATGCTGTCGAGCACCTTTTTACATAAAGGTCTTAACCACGTCCATGATTTGCTTGCCCAAAGCGTCGGCGGCCTCCATTGTGGCGGCCTCGCTGTAAACGCGGATGATGGGTTCGGTGTTCGACTTGCGCAGGTGCACCCACTTGTCGGGGAAGTCGATTTTCACGCCGTCGATGTCGTTCACTTGCTGGTCGGCATACATCTGCTTCACCTTGGCGAGGATGGCGTCGATGTCGGTCGTCGGCGTAAGGTCTATGCGGTTTTTTGCAATATAATAATCAGGGAACGTGGCACGCAGTTCGCTAACCTTGCACCCCTTCTGCGCCAGCGACGAGAGGAACAGGGCTATGCCCACGAGGGCGTCGCGCCCGTAATGGCTTTCGGGGTAAATCACGCCGCCATTGCCTTCGCCGCCGATTACCGCGCCGACCTCTTTCATCTTCGTGGTGACGTTCACCTCGCCTACGGCCGACGCCGTGTAACGGCCTCCGTGACGCTCGGTGACGTCGCGCAGGGCGCGAGTGCTGCTGAGGTTGCTTACGGTGTTGCCGGGAGTGTGGCTGAGCACATAGTCGGCAACCGACACAAGCGTGTATTCCTCACCGAACATACGTCCGTCTTCGCAGATGAACGCCAAGCGGTCAACGTCAGGGTCTACAACTATGCCAAGGTCGAAGCCGCCGCCACGCATACGCTCCATTATGCCGCCGAGGTTCTTTTCAAGCGGTTCGGGATTGTGGGCGAAATCGCCGTCGGGCGTGCCGTTAAGTATCTCGTATTCTACGCCAAGTTCTTTCAGCAGTTCTGGCAAAATTATGCCGCCGACGCTGTTTATCGTGTCAACGCACACCCGGAAATGCGCCTTGCGGACGGCCTTAACGTCAACGAGCTTCAGGCCCAAGACAGCCTCTATGTGCTTGCGGTTGAATGTGTCGTCGTACATATAATGCCCAAGGCTGTCAACATCGGCATAAACAAAGTCTTCACTGTCGGCCAAGGCAAGCACCTCGTTGCCGTCGGCCTTGCTCAAGAACTCGCCTTCACTGTTGAGCAGCTTCAGCGCGTTCCACTGGCGCGGGTTGTGGCTTGCGGTGATTATAATGCCGCCGTCGGCTTCCGCCATACGCACGGCAAGTTCCGTAGTAGGGGTTGTGGCAAAGCCTATGTCGATAACGTCGAAGCCTGCGCCCAAAAGCGTGCCGCAAACAACACAGCGCACCATGTCGCCGGATATGCGGGCGTCACGGCCTACGACAATCTTACCGACGCACGCCGCGCCGCGGCTTTTGCGGATGAACATGGCGTAAGCCGTAGTAAATTTCACTATGTCAAGCGGATTGAGCGTGTCGCCCGTATGTCCGCCAATCGTTCCACGAATACCTGATATTGATTTGATTAAAGTCATAAAGCATATAAATTAAGAATTAAGAATTAAGAATTAAGAATTAAGAAAACACGCAACGAGGCTGGTTTTCTTAATTCTTAACTCTTAATTCTCAACTTATTTCACCTTCCTTTTTCGTATGTTATCGAATAATAACACGGATAAACGCCCGACGAAGCATATTGATGCCCCTGCGTGCTCGGCACAATCAGGCGCACTTTGGCAATGGCGTCGTCAGCCGTATGCCTGCTCAAATTGATGTAGCTCAACGGCACCAACCAGCCCGACGGCACCGACGCACTGCCGTAAAACGTGTACATAAGGCTCGACGAGGTGTCAAACGACGCGCTGAAAGTGCCGTTGGTGTTCGTAACGTTCATCTTTTCAGGGATTGACGCGAACGCCAGCACCTCGTTGGTGAGCTGTATCGAGTCGGTAAGCAGGTTGCGCTCCGTGAAGCGGCAGAGCACGGTCGTGGTCTCGCCGCTCTTTATTGGAGAGCCGTCGCCTTTCCTTACAATCTGCATATATACACCGGTATTCTGCATCAACACGAACTCGTTGTCGTCCAAATTCGTGGTATAATTCTGCTCCCTGAACTGTGTCTCGTTGATTACGGTTATTGACGAATCACGCAAAAACTGGCTTATGGCCGAGTTCTCACGGTCTCTCTGTTCGGCGTAAGTCTCCGTGTCGTCGCAGCTTGACACGCCGACAACGCACACCAACGCCGCAAGGGCGAATAATATCTTCTTCATTTACAAAATGTGATATATTAAAACAACGGCGACAAAATTACAAAAAATGCTGTAATTATCAGCCCGCCGCTTCCCTGAATTATGCTTTTTTATAAATATGACACCGCAAAACAATGCACCGGCACCACTCGTCCACACATACGGCCAAAACATCCCCGCATTTGTCCGAACTATAAAAAGTAAAAAGGCAACTTACTGACATCCAGTAAATTGCCTTGAATAGTTGCGGAGGCAGGACTCGAACTTGCGACCTCCAGGTTATGAGCCTGGCGAGCTACCAACTGCTCCACTCCGCGATGTTTCCATTATCACTTGCGCCTCATTCCTGATTTGCGAGTGCAAAGGTACTGCTTTACGGCGAATTATGCAAATTTTGAATAAACTTTTTCATCCAAAACTGTTAATTTCTTGTTAAAACGGCAGGATATTTGCCATTAACGGCATCATTTTAAGGGATTAAGCCAACAACAACAAGGTTTTAAAAGCACAACAGGACAAGAAGCCGCTACTGTCAAAAACTGTAAAGAAAAGTGGATTATAATGGCGATTAACCATTAAATATTTTGCCGTATCAAATAAAATTGATACTTTTGCACACGACAAACTGTATGTGCAAAAGCAAAGAACAGGAGGAGAAGTCAATATGTCTATATCCAAAACAAGGCAGAAATTAGTAGACGTGGCAAGGCAGCTGTTTGCCAAAAACGGTCTTGAAAACACGACGATGAACGACATCGCACGTGCTTCAGGCAAAGGGCGAAGGACTCTTTACACATATTTTAAAAGCAAAGAGGACGTCTACTACGCCGTAATAGAATCGGAACTTGAACGACTTTCGGACAAGATGGACGAAGTGGCGGCAAAGAAAATACGCCCACAGGACAAAATCATCGAACTAATCTACACCCACTTGAACATGATTAAGGAGACTGTGATGCGTAACGGCAACCTGCGCGCGGCCTTCTTCAGGAACATCTGGATGGTGGAAAAGGTCCGCAAGAATTTCGACGAAGACGAAATAGAGCTGTTCCGCAAGGTCTACGCCGACGGGAAAGCCGACGGGGAGTTTGACATAGACAACGTGGAGCTTGTGGCCGACATCACCCACTATTGTATCAAGGGACTCGAAGTGCCGTTCATTTGCGGACGCCTCGGACACGGCATGACGCCAGAAGCAAGCAAGCCGCTCGTAGCAAAAGTGGTGTACGGAGCTTTGGGCAAATCAATAACAAAATAACGTACCTCCACGCCGGATACACATTATAATATAATAAAGAACAAGTTTCATTTAAATAAAAACAAACAAAGAAATGGGATTATTATCAGGAAAAACCGCACTTATCACAGGTGCTGCACGCGGTATCGGAAAGGCTATCGCGCTGAAATTCGCTGAAGAAGGCGCAAACGTAGCCTTCACCGACCTCGTAATTGACGAAAACGGAAAGGCCACTGAGGCTGAAATCGCCGCCAAGGGCGTAAAGGCTAAAGGCTATGCCAGCAACGCCGCCGACTTTGCACAGACCGCCGACGTTGTAAACCAAGTAAAAGAGGACTTCGGCTCAATCGACATCCTCGTCAACAATGCCGGAATAACCAAAGACGGACTTATGATGCGCATGACCGAGGCGCAGTGGGACGCCGTAATCGCAGTAAACCTGAAGTCGGCTTTCAACTTCATCCACGCCTGCACGCCGATAATGATGCGCCAAAAGAGCGGCAGCATCATCAATATGGCTTCCGTAGTAGGCGTACACGGCAACGCCGGACAATGCAACTACGCCGCTTCTAAAGCCGGACTCATCGCGCTTGCGAAGAGCATCGGGCAAGAAATAGGTTCACGTGGCATTCGCGCAAACGCCATCGCTCCCGGATTTATCGAAACCGCAATGACACAGGCACTTCCTGACAACATCCGCAAGGAGTGGATACAGAAAATTCCACTGCGCCGCGCCGGACAAGTGGAGGACATTGCGAACGTTGCAACGTTCCTCGCTTCAGACCTGTCTTCGTATGTGACAGGACAAGTCATCCAGGTTGACGGAGGCATGAATATGTAGGAGACAATTTAAAAATTAAAAATTAAAAATTAAAAGTGAAAAATCCAATACTCGTATTCTATCAACAAGTAAATGGATTTTTCACTTTTCATTCTTCACTTTTCACTTTATGAATGTCGTTTACGAAGACAACCACATCATCATTGTAAGCAAGCGCAGCGGGGAGATTGTGCAGGGAGACAAGACAGGCGACCGCACGCTCGCCGACGACGTGAAAGCATACATCAAGGAGAAATACGCCAAACCAGGCAACGTGTTCATCGGCGTAACCCACCGCCTCGACCGCCCGGTGTGGGGGCTTGTTGTCTTCGCAAGGACATCGAAGGCTCTCGCCCGCCTGAACGACATGTTCCGCAACGGCGAAGTGCACAAGACTTACTGGGCCATCTGCCAGAACACGCCGGAACAGCCTGAAGGCACACTTACTCACTGGCTGACGCGCAACGAGAAGCAGAACAAGAGCTACGCCTACAACAGGGAAGTGCCAGGCTCGAAAAAAGCAATGCTGCATTACAAAGTCATCGGCCGCTCGGAAAGATACACGTTAATAGAGGTGGAGCTGCTTACGGGCCGCCACCATCAGATACGCTGCCAACTGGCAAAAATAGGATGCCCCATCAAAGGCGACCTGAAATACGGCGCGCGGCGGAGCAACCCTGACGGAAGCATATCGCTGCTGGCACACATGGTTGAGTTCATCCATCCCGTATCAAAAGAGAACATACACGTTGTAAGCGACGTGCCCGACGACAATCTGTGGCGCGAAATAACGTCATCAACAAGAAGTTAGAAGACTTTTTAGCACAATAAAACGGAGAGGAGACTTTGCTTATCAAGTGAAAGTTGACTCGGCACGCGAAGGAAACAGTAACATTTACGGAAGTTTTATTTACCATTCTCACGAAGAACAGCCGTTTTACATTCAACCTGCAATAAAACCAATGGCATCTGCTTACGATATAACATACAGCGAAACGCATTGCAATTCACGACCTTTTGAAGGCTGAAACACGGCAAAACGCAATGCGACTGACGGTATGCCGCCAAACAGGGAAACACGCCCCGGACCCTGGCAAGGCCGCAATTCAACGACGAAAAAAACGGCATTGTACCTTTTTTGTTTGCAAAACGTTTCTCTTTCTCCAAAATAATTACTTACTTTGCACATATTACCATTAATAATGTGATAACGTGCAGAAAAAGAAAATACTGAAATGGTCGGCAGGCATAGTGCTGACGCCCATTTTACTATTCATCATATTGGCCGTATTGCTTTACATCCCGCCCGTACAGAACTGGCTGGTAAAGCAAGTGACGGCTTACGCCTCGAAGCAAACGGGCATGGAAATATCCGTAGAACGGGTGAAACTGGTGTTTCCGCTCGACCTCGGCGTGGAGGGTTTCAAGATGATACAGCAGAACGACTCACTGCCCCAGGTGAAGGACACTATCGCCGACGTAAGGCAGCTTGTAGTCAGCGTGCAGCTGTGGCCGTTGTTGAAACAGCAGGTGGAAATCAACGCACTGGAATTCAACGACGTGAAGCTGAACACCGCCGACTTTGTGCATGAGGCACGGGTGAAGGGTGCCGTGGGACGACTTTACCTGCGCAGCCACGGCATCGACCTTGGCAAGGAGAGCGTGAAAATAAACGAGGCCATACTGGCCGACGCCAAAGTGAACGTAGAACTGAGCGACACCGTGCCGCCGGACACATCGACAACCAAGAACAACTGGAAAATATCGTTAGACAAGCTCGACATTTCAAACACGGGAGTAACCGTGCACATGCCTGGCGACACGCTGCAAATAGCGGCCTACTTAGGCAAGACGGAGGCCAGGGACGGCTACTTCGACCTTTACTCCGGGCTGTATAAAATCCGCCGGCTCGACTGGACTGAAGGTTCTCTGGCGTATGACAACAACTTCGAGACACGCACCAAGGGGCTTGACGTGAACCACATCGCACTGTCAGGCGTCACGCTCGGCATAGACTCCCTTTATTTCCGCTCGCCCGAACTGAAGCTGTCGCTCCGCGAATGCGCGTTCAAGGAGAAAAGCGGCATCACGCTGTCGAGCCTGACAGGCCCGATAGCGATGGACTCGCTAAACATATACCTGCCCGCCGTCAACCTCAAGACGCCCGACTCTTACCTGTCGGCGCGCTTCGTGATGGCCCTCAACGCCTTCGACGACCACGCCCCTGGGGAAATCAGCCTCAGCGCAGACGGCTCCATCGGCAAGCAAGACATCATGCGCTTCATCGGCGACATGCCAACAAACGTCGTCCGCCGCTGGCCCAACAGTCCGCTCAGCGTCAAGGCGGCAGTGACCGGCAACATGAAAAACATGAGCATCGGCGGCGTAAACATCAAACTGCCGTCGGCCTTCAACATCAACGCAAGCGGCACAGCCGGCAACTTAGCCGACATGGACAAGCTGCGCGCCGTGGTGAAACTCGACGCAAAAGCATACGACCTCGGATTTGTCACCGAACTGCTGAAAGCACAAGGCACCTCGGTTAACATACCAAGAAACATCGGGCTTAAAGGCAATGTGAGGGTTGACGGAAAGCGATACCAAGCCAACGTAACAGTAAGCGAAGGTGGAGGCAGCCTGAAAGCGGATGGTTACTTCGACGCCGGGAGGATGAGCTATGATGCCAAAATATTGGCCAAGGCCGTCAAGGTGGGTCACTTCATGCCGGGCAGCGGCCTCGGCGACTTGACCGGCGGCGCCACGGTAAAAGGTCGTGGCGTCAACCTGCGTTCGCCACGCACAAGCCTTACAGCCACAGCCGGCATCGAGAAATTCAGCATTGGGGAATACAACCTTGACAGCATCAGCCTCAACGCCGACATTGGGAAAGGCCTCGCCCGCATAGCCCTGAACAGCGAGAACCCGCTGGCAAAGGGCGACATCACCCTCGACGCACAACTAAGTCCGAAGATGATACGCTCCACACTGGCGGCCGACCTGCGCCACGCTGACTGGTACGGGCTGCGCCTTGTTGAGTCGAAGCTGTCAACGTCGATGCGCTGCCGCGTTGACGTCAGCACCGACCTGCGCAACGTGCTGGCCGTCAAAGGTATGATTAACGACCTGACAATCTCCACCGATTCAGGGCGTGTCTATACCCCGGACGACCTGTTTGTAGACGTCATAACAAGCCGGGATACCACACACTTCGTGGCCGAATGCGGCGACTTCAGGCTCCACTTCAACGGCAAGGGAGGCTACAGGAAAATACTCGACAGGGCAAACCTCTTCACGCAAGAGCTGTCAGCCCAACTGAAAAACAAACAGATAAACGTGCCGGAGCTGCGCAGGCAGCTGCCCTTGGCGCAACTTTACCTCACTACGGGGAAGAATAACCCGCTTAGCCGGTTCATCGCACGCCAGGGCTTCACTTTCCAAGACGCCGACATCGACATATCGTCGTCGCCAGTCATGGGCCTCAACGGCAAGCTGCAATTACTGGGACTGCAAAACAATATGGCCCTGCTCGACACAGTGAGGTTCAACATCACGTCAGACTCTACGCAATGCACATACAACGCCCAGGTAAGGAACAACCGCGACAACAAGCAATACGTCTTCAACGCAATGCTCGACGGTTACATATTTGAGAAAGGTTCGGGAGCCAACGTAAGGTTCTATGACGCGCGCGACAGCCTCGGACTGAAGCTCGGCATGGAAGCGTCGATGGAAGAAAAAGGCATAAAAGTGCGCATGCTCACCGACGACCCGATACTCGGATACAAGAAGTTCAAGGTGAACGAGGACAACTACATCTACATGGGAGCCGACCGACGGATTGCGGCGAAGCTGCAACTTCTGGCCGACGACGGCACGGACCTGCACTTCTATTCCAACGACAAGAACACCGACGCGCTGCAAGACCTCACCGTGGGGGCGAAGAAGCTCGACCTGGAAAAGCTCCTTTCAGTGCTGCCATATATGCCAGACATAACAGGACTTATGGACGGCGACGTCAACCTTATCCTCACGAAAGAAGACCTGCAAGTGTCAGGCAACTTGTCGGTTGACAGGATGACATACGAGCGGACACGCATGGGCAAGCTCAGCACCGAGTTCGTATATATGCCACAAGGCGACGGCACGCACAGCGTTGACGGCATACTCAACTGCAACGACAAGCAAGTGGCGCAGCTTAACGGCACGTACAACCCCGCAGGAGAAGGCAACCTCGACGCCAGCATGAGCATGGAGCGGATGCCGGTGCGCCTGCTCAACGGCTTCATTCCCGACCGCATAATCCGCATGACGGGCTACGCCGACGGCGGAGTGGCGATAAAAGGCACGCTCGGCAAGCCCCAGGTGAACGGCGAACTGCGGTTCGACTCATGCTATATGCGCAGCGCGCAATACGGCATACGAATGCGGATGAGCGACACGCCGGTGCGCATCGTGGGCAGCAACCTGCTGTTCGAGGACTTCAAGATGTACGCAAACAACAACAATCCGTTGACACTCAACGGCAACGTTGACTTCTCCAACCTCGACGCCATGCGCATGGACTTGCGCATGATGGCGCGCAACTGCCAGATAATAGACTCCAAGGAGAACCGCCGTAGCATAGCTTTCGGCAAGGCGTTCGTTGACTTCTTCGCCACGATGAGAGGGCCTATGGAGCATCTCGAAATGCTCGGACGCTTAGACGTTCTCGGCTCAACGGACATGTCGTACATACTGCGCGACACGCCGCTCTCGGCTGACAACCGAATGAACGAGCTTGTGAAGTTCGTCAGCTTCGCAGACACCACGGCGACGGTGGTTGAGCACCAGCCGATGTCGGGCTTCACTATGGACCTGACAATGAACATAGACCAAGGGGCGCACGTGATGTGCTACCTCAACACCGACCATTCAAACTACCTCGACATTATGGGAGGCGGCACACTGCGAATGCAGTACGACCTGGCCGGAAACATCCGCCTGACGGGACGCTACACCCTCGACAGCGGCGAGATGAAATACTCACTGCCCGTGATACCGCTCAAGACGTTCACCATACAAGACGGAAGCTACATCGAGTTCACCGGAGACCCGATGAACCCGAAGCTGAACATCACCGCGACCGAACGCACAAAGGCGACCGTCTCGTCAGGCTCTGGCGACCAAGGCGGGCGCACCGTAGAGTTCGACTGCGGCGTCATCATCACGAAAACACTGTCAGACATGGGCTTGGAGTTCACCCTAAGCGCGCCGGAAGACATGACGCTCAACACCGAATTGCGGTCGATGAGCGTGGAACAACGCGGCAAACTGGCCGTCACAATGTTGACAACGGGAATGTATCTCGCCGACGGAAACACCAGCGGTTTCTCCATGAACAACGCCCTCAACTCGTTCCTGCAAAGCGAAATCAACAGCATAACGGGCAACGCTCTGCGCTCGCTCGACCTCAGCTTCGGCATGGACAACTCCACGGACGCCAGCGGAGGCACGCACACCGACTACTCGTTCAAGTTCTCAAAGCGCTTCTGGAACAACAGGATGAAGATAGTCGTAGGCGGAAAGGTGTCAACAGGCCCCGACGTAGCCAACCAGAACGAGTCGTTCTTCGACAACGTTACGTTTGAATACCGCCTCGGCGAAACGTCAGACAAGTACGTAAAGCTGTATTACGACAACAACGCTTACGACTGGCTCGAAGGTACCGTGCGTGAATACGGCGTAGGTTTCATCTGGAGACGCAGCCTGCAACACTTCAAAGAGATATTCGGCTTCGGCAAAAAGAAGAAGGCGGCAGCGCCCAAAGACAGCGTTACCAACAGAAAAGACAGCACAATGATCAGGAAAGAGACGCCCGCCGGAAAAACGGGAGGAAACCAGGAATAAGCCCAAAGGCGTAAAAACACAATTTGAACAATGGCAACAAGACAACCATACTACAATAAAAAGAGACAGAAAAGGACGCCGCGCGCCGCGCTTGCCACAGGCATGGCACTCATTGCATGCGCACTAATGCTTGCCTCATGCTCCACGACAAAAGGGCTGCGCGAAGGCGACCAGCTGTTCATCGGACTGACGAAAATAGAATACAACAACGCCGACGAGAACGACAAGGAGACCGACCACTTCTTCACAACGAAAGAAGAAGTGGAGGCGTCGCTGGCCACCGCCCCCAACGGAGCATTGTTCGGCAGCTCGTATTACCGCACTCCGTTCCCCTACGGCCTGTGGATATGGAACGCCTTTTCAGGCTCAAAGAACAAGATAGCTCAATGGATCACAAAGACATTCGGCAAGGCTCCCATCCTGATGCGCCAGGTGAACCCTGAGCTGCGGGCCTCCGTAGCCCAGTCGGTGCTGCACAGCCACGGCTACCTGAACGGCACCGTGAGCTACAAGATTGTGCCGCAAAAGAACCCGAAGAAGGCGAAAATAGGCTACACCGTTGACTTCGGGCCGCTCTACACCGTTGATTCGCTCGAATACATAGGCTTTCCCGACGAGGCCGACAGCCTCATCCGCCACACCATGGACGAGGCATTGGTGAAAAAGGGAGACCCGCTCGACGCCTCAACGATGGACGCCGAACGCAACAGGCTCTCCAAAATGTTCCGCAACAGCGGGTATTACTTCTACCAACCAGGCTTCGCCTCATACCTCGCCGACACCGTGGCAGTGCCCGGCAAGGCGCAGTTGCGCCTGCAAATGGCCGACAACCTGCCCGGCTTCGTGCACAGGAAATGGCATATCGGAAGGATAAACATCGACATAAAAAAGCAGTTCATGGAACAGCTGACCGACTCTTTCAGCCACCGTTACTTCACCGTAAGGTTCAAGGGCAAGCGTCCGCCGATACGTCCGAGGATAATACTCGCCGACCTGAAGCTGCGCCCGCGCCAGCTGTTCAACTATGACAAGTACACCGAGTCGCTCAACAAAATCAACGGGTCGGGGCTGTTCAGCTCGGTGGAGTTCAACCTTACGCCGCGCGACACCACCGGAAGGAGCGACACGCTCGACGTCCACCTGTCTTGCACGTTCGGCAAACCTTACGACTTTTACATAGAGACGAACTACAAGAACAAAATCAACGGCCGCCACGGCCCTGAGCTGGTGGTCGGCTTCGTGAAGCGCAACGCCTTCCGCGGCGGCGAGAAATTAGACATCAACCTGCACGGCTCTTACGAATGGGAGCAAGGGGGCAACGTCAACGGGGCGGGCGGCAACACCAACTCATACGAATACGGAGCCGACGCCTCGATAGAGTTTCCGCGCCTGATAGTGCCTTTCCTCAAGCGGCGCCGATACTTCACAACGCCGTCAACATACGCTAAAATATCAATGAACGTGCTCAACCGCCCCGACTATTTCAAGATGCACACGTTCTCATGGGAATGGACTTACACTTGGCAACGCTCCATCAAATGGCGCCACGAGTTCAGTCCGCTCACCCTGCAATACCAAAAGCTCAACCGCACGACGGCGAAATTCGACTCGATACTTTACGAAAACCCGTACCTGCAAACCTCGATGCAAAACGTGTTCATCCCGAAGATGCACTACACGCTGACCTACAGCTCGGCGGCGCACAGCCGCAACCCCTTAGTGTGGGAGACTACCGTCACCGAGGCGGGCAACATCCTGACGCTCGGCTATATGGCAGCAGGCAAGAAATGGGGACAGACGGAAAAGGAACTGTTCAAGAACCCATACGCCCAATTCCTCAAACTGGAGACCGACATCAGCAAGACGTGGGCCGTAGGCGAGAAGTCGAGCCTTGTGGCGCACGCCAACGCGGGCATCGTCTACAGCTACGGCAACAGCCGCACCGCGCCCTACAGCGAGCAGTTCTACGTTGGCGGAGCCAACAGCATCAGGGCTTTCGCCGTGCGCAGCATCGGCCCCGGCAGCTACACAACTGACGTTTCGCGACTGTCGTACCTCGACCAGACGGGCGACATCAAGCTGCAATTCAACCTTGAATACCGCTTCAACCTGTTCGGAGGGCTTTACGGGGCCACGTTCATCGACGCCGGCAACGTCTGGGCGTTGCGCGACGACGGCTACCGCCGCGGCTCGCAGTTCAAGCTGAAGAACGCTCTCAAGGAGATGGCCCTCGGCACCGGCGTGGGCATACGTTACGACTTAGACTTCCTCGTGCTCCGCTTAGACTGGGGCGTAGGCCTGCACGTGCCTTACGAGACGGGCAAGAGCGGCTTCTACAACATACCGAAGTTCAAGGACGGCCAGGCCATCCACCTCGCCGTAGGCTATCCGTTCTGACGGCTTTTCACCCGATACTTACATTACAAAGCGGCGGACACCGGGCCACACGCCCATGTCCGCCGCCTCACATCACGATTATCTTACACTTCACCTTGAGCCGGATGACGCCCCTGCGGGCACGGTGACAGACCTGCCGGCGTAGACCGGGCTTTCCAAGTCGTATGCGGCGAGCTGGAATATCTTGCCACCGGCACAGGCGTAAATATACCCGTAACGTTGCGTCACGCCCTTACCCACTACTCCGGCAGACGCCAGCATTTCGGCAAACTCCTGCGTGGTAAGCCGGTCCATCACCATCACTTTCTCGGCGTAGTCACCGAGGGCTTCAGGGTCTGACTTGTACAGCTGCGTCAGTTCTTTGCCATAATTAATGCGACACAAGGTGAACATCCGATTGGCCGTGCCATCGGTTATCTGTTCGCGCTGCACGTCTACGCTTATCCTTTTCACGCTCTCGTCGTACACCATATAGCCGTTAAAATGGTGGCTCATCACCAAGAAGCCGTCAATTATCCGGCCTAACATCAGTCCTTCAGTCTCATATCCCTGTATGTCAAGGCAGGCATAGCCCCGGTAAAAGCCCTTCGTCACGCCCGGCGACTGCATCTTACCAAAGCCGTAATCGCTAATCCGGGTCAGCATTTCGGGCGTAATAGGCGTCAGCTCCGCCTCTTGCGCATATTTTTTCGATATGAACACGGGCGTATTCTCATAAGCTATGACGCCATACCACTCGTCCGTCTCACTCGTCACTATGAACACATCGCCTTTTGAAGCCGGCGCGGCGAAGGCCACCACGCCCGGCTCACGCCTGTCATTGCTCCATCCGTAACAGCAGTTGTCGGTCTCGTCATAGCACAGCCTCACCAACTTTGGAGCCGCCGCGCTTGGCGACTTCCTCATGTTCACGCCGTCAGCCGTCACCTCAATCACCTTGTCCACCTTCGGCATGCATACGTCCAAGCCTACGTACTGGGCATGGCAAGCCACGCCGGTAACAGCCATAAACACCACAAAAGACAACAAGCTACGGACGCGAGCGTCAACCCTTAAATTCGTTTTCATATTCACAACATATTTATTTTTCGACATTTCATTACAGCCATATGCTTCTTACCAAACAATCGCACCACGTCAATTAAGATTGAAAACGAAGCTCTGTATACACTTCATCTTGACTGGCCGTCCACCCACCGTTCCAGGTTTCCACCTCGGCATTATCCTTATTATGCGCATCGCCTCGTTGCTAAGGTATTTGTCTGGCGACTCAGTCACTTCCAAATCAACAGCCCTTCCACGCTCGTCAATGGCAAAGTTAACCACGACACGCCCCTGAATCCTATTCTCGGCACAAATAAGCGGATAACGTAGGTTTGCCGCTATAAACTTGTTCAGCGCATCCTTGCCGCCAGGAAATTCCGGGCTGATGGTGTCATTGGCCGCCACGGTGGCTTCATCCGCACCGCCGCTCGCGCCAGCGGAAGGCTCAGCCGCGGCTGTTTCCGGCTGTGCGGCAACCGCCGCCGGCACCGTAGCCATCATTCCGGCAAAGCCTGGGCTTTTAGTGTCATAAATTCCTATCTTTGTCACTTCGCCGCCAATACAAGCGCACACACATACGTAACGCTGTGTGCCGAGAGGTTTCGCCTTTTCCAAAATCCCGGCGAATTCGTCATCCGTGAGCCTGTCCATCACCATCACGTCAAACGGCGTTCCGTATTCGTTCACATATTTTACGTACAGCTCGTCTCCGAATTTTATATCCACCCCGTCCATCTCATTGCCGTTGTCATCCAATACGGTGGCAAAAAACTTGGTCGTACCAACTGACAATCTTCCGACGTTCTCTTTATACGAGAAGCCGCCACCCGTGAGCAGGTTGAACACCAGCAAGCCGTCAACAATGCGCCCGTACATGAGTCCTGCTATTTGAGGCTGTTCAATAAACATGCAGGCATACCCCCTATACGCGCCCTTCGTTATGCCAGGCGACTGTGAACGCATAGTGCCATAAAAGTTTATGCTTGTCAGCATTTCAGGCATAATAGGAGTAAGTGCCACTTCACGGGCGAACTTCTTTGATATGTAAGCAAAGTGCGTCTCACACGCCATTACGCCATACCATTCATCCGCCTCGTTCACCACTATGAACCGCTCTCCCTTTGAAGCAGACACTGCAATTTTATCCATGTCCCATTCGCCGCTGGCGTCCATGCGCTCATTACTCCACAAGTAATGATAGATGTCGAAGCCTTTATGCAATTGATACATCAGCCGCGGAGCCGCCGCGCTTGGCGACTTCCTCATGTTCACGCCGTCAGCCGTCACCTCAATCACCTTGTCCACCTTCGGCATGCATACGTCTAAACCTACGTACTGGGCATGGCAAGCCACGCCGCACACCGCCATAAGCACGGCCAGCAACAAGCGTTTGCGGCCGGACATCATACAAGTTGCAGATACTTTTCCCATCATTATACTTTCATTACAGGTTGGTTTTCAGTCCGCTAAGATAATGAAAATATTTGACAACAAGGCCATTCGCAGATAACATTCTTTAATTCTGTTAACCTTTTGTTTACAAAACGCCGTGACGCCGACGCTTTTCGGCCTTGGTAAAGACCGTCAAGGCAAGGCAATTCCAGGCCGGTTGCCACGACGCCTGAAACCGAATTGCAACCCATTGATAATCAAGAGGTTTGCAATTTGCCGTCTTTCGCCTTGCGATTTGCCGTCTTTCAGCCCCCGTTTTACGGCTTTTCACGCCCCGTTTTGCCGCAAATCACAAAACCTGCGCACGGCAGCGGCGACGCTGAATCAAATATTTAGCAAATTAAAGGCGGCAAACGCCCGGATTGTTAACAAAAAACGCTATATTTGCAAATCGTAAGGCGGCACGCGCCAAGACGCCGCGCGCCGCGCTGTTGAAAAACATATAATATATTAAGGTATAAAAACTGAAGATTATGAAACCTACTTTGTTACTGCTGGCCGCCGGCATGGGCAGCCGCTACGGCGGACTGAAACAGCTCGACGGGCTGGGGCCGAACGGCGAAACGATAATGGACTACTCAATCTACGACGCCGTTCAGGCCGGCTTCGGCAAGATTGTCTTCGTGATAAGAAAGGACTTCGAGCAGGATTTCCGCGAGAAAATCCTGAGCAAATACGAGGGGCACGTGCCGGCAGAGCTGTGCTTCCAAAGCCTCGACGCGCTGCCGGAGGGCTTCAAGTGCCCTGAAGGCAGGGTGAAACCGTGGGGCACAAACCACGCCGTACTGATGGCGAAGGACGTGATAAAGGAGCCGTTCTGCGTGATTAACTGCGACGACTTCTACAACCGCGACGCATTCATGGTGATAGGGAAGTTCCTCGCCGACCTGCCCGAAGGCAGCCAAGGCAAGTACGCCATGGTGGGCTTCCGCGTGGGCAACACGCTCTCGGAGAACGGCACCGTGGCCCGCGGCATCTGCTCGAAGAACGCCGCTGGACACCTGACTACCGTAGTTGAGCGCACAGAGATAATGCGCGTGGACGGCCGCGTAAGCTACAAGGACGAGCAAGGGGCGTGGGTGGCCGTTGACGACAACACGCCCGTGTCGATGAACATGTGGGGCTTCACGCCCGACTACTTCACCCACAGCGAGGCTTACTTCAAGGAATTCCTCGCCGACCCGGCCAACATGGCCAACCCGAAGGCGGAATTCTTCATCCCACTGATGGTAAACAAGCTGATAGGCGACGGCACGGCCACGGTTGAAGTGCTCGACACCACGAGCAAATGGTTCGGCGTGACTTACGCCGCCGACCGCCAAAGCGTGGTTGACAAGATAAAGAAACTGATTGAAGAAGGAGTATATCCAAATAAACTTTGGTAAATAAGCAACAAGTCACAAGCAGACAAGCAGACAAGGAAGGCCTGCCGCTGCAATTCACAGCAAATGTCCTTGTCTGCTTGTTTGCTTGTCGCTTGTCAACTAAAGCATAATGAACATCAACCTGTTAACCGAGGCGGAAGTTGGAGAACTCCGCCAACTGATCGACGGCGCGGACAAAATCGCGCTGTGTTGCCACCGTAGTCCCGACGGCGACGCCGTGGGGTCGATGCTCGGCTTGGCCGAATACTTGCGCTCGCTGGGCAAGGTGCCTGTGACGATAGTGCCCGACGCCTACCCCGACTTCCTGCAATGGCTGCCGGGAACGGAGCGCATAGTGCGTTATGACAAACACAAGAACTTCGCCGACGAGATACTCGCCGGCACGCAACTGCTGTTCTGCCTCGACTTCAACACAGTGTCGCGCACCGACGACATGGCGGCGGCCATCACGGCGTCGGCGGCAAAGAAAGTGATGATAGACCATCACCTGAACCCCGATATGGACACTGTGATGTGCGTGTCGCGCCCCGACGCCTGCAGCACTTGCGAACTGGTGTTCCGCCTGATATGGCAACTCGGCGGCTTCGAGACGATGAACAAGAAGTGCGCCGTGCCGCTTTACTGCGGCATGATGACCGACACGGGCGGCTTCACATACAACTCCACGCGCCCTGAAATATACTTCATCATAAGCCAACTGCTCACGAAAAGCGTCAACAAGGACAAGATTTACCGCAACGTCTACAACAATTACAGCGAATGGCGGATGCGCCTCACGGGCTACGTACTCTACAAGAAGATGACCGTAATGGCCGAACAAGGGGCGGCTTACTTCATCCTCACGCGCGACGACCTTAAGGAATTCCACTACATCAAGGGCGACGCCGAGGGACTGGTGAACATGCCCCTGCAAATAAAAGGCACCAAGCTGAGCATATCATTGAGGCAAGACACGGAGAAAGACAACCTCGTATGGGTGAGCCTCCGCTCCGTTGACGACTTCCCGTGCAACCGCATGGCCGAACTTTACTTCAACGGCGGCGGGCACCTCAACGCTTCGGGAGGCCGCCTGGAATGCCCCATCGAGGAGGCTGAAGCCATCGTGCGCAAGGCCATCAAGGAATTTTGCAACGGCAGGTGACGACCAGTTAACCATAAACCAACGCCTCACTACACATAAAAATGGCAAAAACAAAAAAGGCAAAAAAGCCGCAACAGCAGACACATTTATCCCCGGAGAGATACATAAGGGAAAAAGCGAGGACGCTCGAAATAGGTACTTGCTACGCCACAAACAACATAAAGGAATGCGGCGAAGGCCAGGTTATCGTCACGCGGCGGCATAAGGGCGGCAAAACGAGCATCGCCATATACATGATTGACACCTTCTGCCTCGGCGTGAAAGACTCCACCTTCAAATTAAGGCTTGACGAAAATGAGCTGGAACACCTGCTGATGCTGGTAAATATGGCTCTCGACATACATGAAGTGACTTACAACGAGGCGCACAACCTTATTTATGGGGCCGTGGCTTTTGCCGAAGAAGGGGGAATAAAACCCGACAAGAGCTTCGCCCTAACCAAGTATATGCTTGAGGAAGACACCGACGACGTGCCCCTGATAGAGTTTGAATACGGCCGGAACGGCAAGCATTGCCTCATGGCGAACAGCAAACGGGAAGCCGACAAGTACCTTCCGACGCTAAGAAAACACCTCGGCGACAACTTCGACGTAACGATAATGGACGACAAAGTGGATGAAGACGAACATAACGAAGGCGGTAATCCTAATCTCGTTTACACCAAATACACTTACCAACATCCCGATTATCCCACGTCACTGAAACTTGAAAACCCGCAGGTGAAAGACATCCTGTCATCGGAAAAGCCGTTAAACAAGGACGAAATCGACACGCTTCTCGCCCTGCCCCACGACAGTTTGCGGCGCGACTTGGAAGCCGTGCTGCTCGACTGCATGGCGAAGACTTGCGACGGGATAACCGAAGAAATGTGGATGAACAACAACACGTTTGAAGCAATAAACGCAGTGACGCTGCTGACGGAAGTCGGCAACGACGGCAGCAGCTTAGACACGCTGCTCGAAATGCTGCGCCAGCCGGACGAAACGTTTGAGTTTTTCTTCGGAGACTATCTCGTTGAGACATTTATCATGCCGCTTTACGCCTTAGGAAAGAACAAGTTAGACAAGTTGATGGATTTCTTCAAAGAGGAAGGATTGTGTGGCTTTTCCAAGACGGCGGTATTTGCCGTGGTTGAACATATCGACAAATTACAACCCGGACGGCACAAAGAAACGACAGAATGGATGCGCGAGGCCATACGCTTCGCCACGGAGAAGCTGCCCGAAGCTCAATATATTGACAGCTTAACGGCCGGGTTCATAGCAAGTTGCTGTGCGGATATTAAGATGACGGAACTGTTGCCGGAGCTGAAAGAGATGTTCGCCACGGGCTTGGTAGACACGGACTTCGCCGGGGACTATGAATATGTGGCTGCGCAAATGCACAGCAAAGAAGACGATTTCATCAACTATGTGCAGCCTGACATTTACGAACAGTTTGACCAATTAAAGTAAACGGCCTACCTAACGTTGATCATCTTGTGCGTCTGTAACGACAAGTGCCACTTAGGGTGGGCAAGGCAGTAGGCTATGGCGTCGCTTAGGATGCGGGCGTTTGCCGAAGGGTCGCCCGTGTCGCAGGGCTGAAGGCTGTAGACCGAGGCCGTGAAGCCGTCGTAAGGAGACATGTCCTGGCCGGCCGACATGAAGACGACCTTCAGCTCGTCAATGTGGCGGAGCGCGACGGGAGCACCCTTCGGCGAGCACGTCACCCAGTCAATGCGGCATCCTCCGGGCAGCGGATGGGTGCCGTTAGTCTCTATCTGGACATACTTGCCGGCGGCGTGCAGCCTGCCGGTAAGCTCCGGCGTCAGCTGCAAGGACGGCTCGCCGCCCGTTATCACTACGTGACGGGCGGGGTACTTGGCCACCTCGCGCATTATGTCGTCAACCGACATTTCGGTGAAACTCTCGTGAGACGTGTCGCAAAAAGAGCACTTCAGGTTGCAGCCTGAGAAGCGGACGAATACCGCCGGAGTACCCGTGAAGTGGCCCTCGCCCTGCAGCGAATAGAATATTTCGTTGATTTTCATGGCTTGAACGTGTCACCGTCTTTTATGTAAACCACCTTGTTGTTGCGGCTCTCCTCAATGTCAACGCGGTAGCATTTGTCCACCTGCCCGCATATCCAGCGCGCAATGTTCTCCGCCGTGGGGTTGAACGGCAACAGCTCATTGAAGTCGCCATGGTCAAGATAGCCGTGTATCTTGTCCTTTATGTGCTTGAAGTCAACCACCATGCCTTCGGCGTTGAGTTCTTCTGATTTGCAATACACGGTGACAATCCAGTTGTGCCCGTGCACCTTGCGGCACTTGCTGTCGTATGGGAGGCTAAGGCGGTGGCATCCGGCTATCTCCATCTGCTTTGAAACGTAATACATAATGCTTGAAATATTCAGGGTTGCAATCTTTTTCAGCCACAAATTTAATTAAAAAAAACGATAAACGCAACCCGCCCCGCAACTTATCAGCATACAAGGGGGTATAATTAGTGTATTTTTACATTAAAAACAATGCCACCAAAAGTCCCGAAACGCCCATACACACACAGTTTCAGGGCTTTTAAGGACAAGCGCGCCGGGCATCATCTGTTTCGCTTTTATTTACAAATATTCAACCCAAATTATTGATTTTCAATATGATATAAAATGCTAATTTGGCATTAAAATGTTCAAAAATCGGATTAAACATTTGGCTCGTAAGCAAAAAATGCCTACCTTTGCAGCGGTAAAAAGATCAGGATAGTGAATCTTCGTTTGTTTTGAAAGCCACTATTCACGTTAGTTTTTAACTGGCATCCAGGCTCGGTTCAGCCTTTATTTCCATACGAACCGCAAGCCGCGGACACTATGTTTCATCATTGTTCAGGTGCCATAAACAACACTTTATGGAGAAGTCATTAAGAAAAGTATTGGTAACTTTGTTCCTCATAGCGGCTGGCGGCAGCGCCTTCGCTGGCGGGAACGGGACGAAAAATTCTAAATTCAACTGGAATCCAGTGATGGATGCCATAATCCAAGTTGAAAGCAAAGGCAACCCCAAGGCCGTAAGCGGCAATTCATGCGGAGCGATGCAAATCACTCCAATCCTTGTGAAGGAATGCAACATCATCCTGAAAAAGCGTAAAAGCAAGAAAAGGTACAAACTTTCAGACCGCTTCAACGTGGCGAAGTCAAAAGAGATGTTCATCCTCATACAATCGTACCACAACCCGAAAAACAGCGTTGAAAAGGCCATACGCTCGTGGAACGGCGGCCCAAGGTACAGCGTGAGGGGCACGCAGAAGTATTATAACAAGGTAATGAAACTGCTGAAATAAGACTGACAAAACGTCATAAAGGCGCCATGCGGCCATCCGCACGGCGCCTTTTGCGTTGTAAGAAACGGCAAACGGCAAGGCGAAAAGCCGTCTTTCACAAGACAAGAGACGGCAAACGGCAAGGCAAAAAGCCGCAAACCGCAACACGCTGAATATCAAACAGATACGCAAGCGCAGGCACGTGACATTCTGGCACACGGCAGACGCCGCCGCGCAAAACCGCCGCAAACGCTGACGGAAAACATTAAAAAGCAAAAAGATTTACATTAAATCTTAAAGCCGTCACGACATTCAAGAAAATGGCATTATCTTTGCCGATAAATAATGTGTAAACAAATACAATAAGACAATGACAACAGGAATTATCATTTTAGTTGTTGTGGCACTGCTCGTAATCTGGGGAGTAAGCCTGTACAACAACCTCGTGAAACTCAGGAACAACCGTGAAAACGCTTTCGCCAACATCGACGTACAGCTGAAACAACGCCACGACCTCGTGCCGCAGCTCGTTTCAACAGTGAAAGGCTACGCCACGCACGAGCGCGAAGTGCTGCAACGTGTCACCGAAGCGCGCTCTGTGGCAATGAATGCCACGGGCATCAACGACAAGATCAACGCCGAAAACGCGCTGACAAGCGCGCTGGCCGGACTGAAAGTGTCGCTTGAGGCTTACCCCGACCTGAAGGCCAACCAGAACTTCATGCACCTGCAGACCGAACTGTCTGACCTTGAAAACAAGCTGGCAGCAGCCCGCCGCTTCTTTAACTCTACTACGCGCGAGCTGAACAACGCCGTAGAGACGTTCCCGTCAAACATATTCGCAAAAATGTTCAAGTTCGGCAAAGAGCCAATGTTCGAGGTTCCGCAAGAGGAACGCGCCGCCTACGACAAAGCACCCGAAATAAACTTCTAACCACGCAGGGATATGAGATACGTAGGGATGCACACCCAGATACGCCGGAACAACACGCTGACAACCATCCTGCTGCTGATGTTCCCCGTCATCATCCTCGGCATGGTGTGGGTGTTCTTAGCCTTAGTCAACTATTTCGGCAACGGCGTCTACGACCCGTACACCGGCGAAATCGTGCGCCATCTGGACGCCGCCGTCGTCAACCACTACTTTATGAACGCCCTGCCGTGGGTGGTCGTAGGAGTAGGCGTATGGTTCGCCATAGCCTATTTCTCCAACACGGCCATGGTGAGGGCGGCCACAGGGGCGCACTCCGTGACGCGGAAGGAAAACCCAAGGATTTACAACATCGTCGAGAACCTCTGCATAGCCTGCAATATGGATATGCCGCAAATCAACATCATCGACGATCCGCAGCTCAACGCTTTCGCCAGCGGTATTGACAAGAAAAGCTACACCGTGACGCTGACGACGGGCATAATAAACCGCCTAAACGACGACGAACTGGCCGGAGTGATAGGGCACGAACTGACACACATACGCAACCACGACACACGGCTGCTCATCACAAGCATAATCTTCGTAGGCATCGTCTCAACGATTATGAGCCTCGTGGTGCAAATGATGTACAACGCCTTCTGGTTCGGAGGAATGAGCCGTCGCAGCAACGACGAAGACAACCGAGGCAACGGCCTCTCCATGATAGCCGTGTTCCTGATAGGCCTGCTCTGTTGCGCCGTAGCCTACCTTTTCACACTGCTGACCCGCTTCGCCATCTCGCGCAAGCGCGAATATATGGCAGACGCCGGCGGGGCGGAGCTGTGCGGCAACCCGTTAGCCCTGGCCTCTGCGCTGCGCAAAATCTCTGGCGACCCAGGACTTGAGAACGTAAAGCGTGACGACATCGCCCAGCTGTTCATCATCCATCCGCAACACTTCGCCCCTGGTCTGACAAACTTCTTCAGCTCACTGTTCAGCACTCATCCGGACACAAGGAAACGCATCGAGATTCTTGAACAGTTCTAACGTAAAGCCATAAAATCATTTAAACAAGAATGAACCGTTAAGAAGCCACACACAGGTCACTTAATCAAATACATAAACCATTTAAACAAAACATAGGTCATTGACATAGGCCATTGAAACAAAAAAGGGATGCGCATTGCGCATCCCTTTTTGTAATCCCTCATCCCAACATCTATCCATAATTCACAAAAATATCATTCCCCTACCATACAACTATCCCGGTAAGCATCCGCCTTGCCGGGATTGTTTTGTAAAATCCTGCATCTACCAGCCATTCACGCTCGTCTATTTTCCCATCAGCCCTATCTGCCCCATTCGAGCTTATTATACCCATATGGCCTATCCGGCTCATTTGGCCCATTGGGCTTACCAGGGTTACTATCATATCATCTTATCCTTAATCAGCATAAATTTTCACAACTCTCCCAAGTCTCCCAGCACTCCCAGTTCTCATAATTCTCACTGTCCTCCAATCCAGCTAATTAGCCTTAACTCTTATTAGCCGTCAGGGCTTGTCTGGCTTATTTGTCTTTGTCACATCTGGCTCATCAGGCTCATCAGGCTTATTAGTCTCATTCGGCTTATTAGGCCCATCCGGCCCATTACAACAAAAAAGCCCCGCGGGGAACGTCGTCCTCGCGGGGCTTCACTCAAAAGAAGGCGG
>CALUGU010000020.1 GCA_944320255.1 uncultured Prevotella sp.
GGTTCAAGTTGGCTTTCTGGCGGTTTTATTTGGCACTCGCCAAAATCGTCAAAATCTCATAAACCATTAACTTTCAATCATTTTTCCGTGATTTGCTCAGTATCTCACTTTTTTATATTATCTTTGCTGACAAAAAATGAAATTTGATAAAGAGCATTGGAAAGATACAGATATAAATATTGACAGCTTATGGTTGATAGGGCCGCGGGCTAAAGGCGGCAAACGCGAAAATGTTTACCATGGGAATTTTGTCCCGCAAATCCCGGATAATTTAATCCGCAGGTATACGGAAGAAGGGGATATTGTGCTTGAGCCTTTTATGGGAAGTGGAACCACCCTGTATGAATGTGAGCGCCTCAACAGGCATTATATAGGTTTCGACATTAACAGGGAAATCATCGAGCACGTAAAATCCAAAATGGCGGATTGTAACAACATCCACTATTCAATTATGGATTGCGACATTACCAATACGGAACTTTCCGATATGAAGATACGTGAAAGCCTTAAGCAAATGAAAGCCCAACGTGTGGATTTTGTTTTGTCGCATCCTCCATATTGGGACATCATTAAATTCACGGCTTTGCCATCCGATCTTTCCAATAGCTCTGATTTGAAGTCTTTTTTAGATAAGTTTGTCATTTCGATGCAAAATACCGTTAAGTATTTGAGGACGGGCAAGCATTTCGCTTTTGTCGCAGGAGACATTTACAGGGACGGCGAAGTCATACCATTAGGATTTTATATGATGCAGTCAGTAAAGAATAATATCAAATGCAAATTAAAAGGGATCGTCATAAAAGACATGGTTGGCAATAAAGCGAAAATCGGTATCGAATCGCTTTGGCGGTACAGGACGTTAAAAAGTGATACATTCCTTTTCAAGCACGAATATATTTTTGTTTTTAAGAAATAGATTGGAAACATGGAACCTAAGACATATCGTATTACCGAGGTTGCGGAGATTATGAATATGACGCTGAAATCCATTCGCCGGTATGTAGCTTCCGGGGAATTGAAGTCAACCAAAAAAAACAACACTTATTTTGTTTCAGAAGAAGATTTTGAAGCATTCAAGAAATATATAGAGTCCGGTGAGCAAGCAAAGCGGGCCAATGACATAGCGAAGTCTTTTGAACCGGCAATGCAGATGGATTTATTTGGTTCAGAAGGTGATAAATCCCGTACAAGCAAGCCGGGGGATGTTGTTAATTGGATAGATATTGATGAATTTTGGGATAATCCTTCAAAATCACAAATGACTTTTGTTGATTTGTTTTGCGGGGCCGGAGGGCTAAGCAAAGGTTTGGAGATGTCCGGCTTGGAGGGAGTCTGCGGCTTGGACTTTTTTAAAGAGGCTTGTCTGACTTATAATAGGAACTTTCATCATCCTTGCGTTGACGGAGACATAAAAGACCCTGCCGTAAAAGAGCTTTTTTATGAGACTGTAAAGAAGCAGCTAAACGGAAGGAAACTGAATGTCGTGGCAGGGGGCTTCCCTTGCCAAGGCTTTTCAATGGCGGGAAACCGCATCGTAGACGACCCGCGCAACTCTTTGTATAAAGAACTGATCGAAATCGTACAAGAACTGCAGCCTGACTTCGTTATTTGTGAGAACGTGAAAGGCTTACGGACTATGCTTAACGGACTGGTGGAAAAAAAGATAGTTTCAGATTTCGAGGCAATAGGATATAAAATGAACGTGACCACCCTGTGTGCGGCGGATTATTATACTCCGCAAAAGAGGGAAAGGGTTATTTTCATAGGCAATAGAATAGGTGTGAAGAACTATCATCCAAAGCCTATTTTAACACCTAAAGAATATGTAACGACGGGGCAGGCCATCGGGGACTTGATGGAGCATCCGGTAGATCCGGATTTCAACCACGTGCCGACAGTCCATCGCGCAGATATGGCCAAAAGAATTATGGAGACCCGTGAAGGGGAAAGTTTATATAAAGGTTATAGTGACGCATGGAAAAAGTGCCCTTGGAACGAACCTTCTTGTACAATTAAAGAGAACCATGGAGGCGTAAACCTTCACCCGAAACTTCCACGGGTGCTGACGGCGAGAGAGATGGCGCGTTTGCAATCTTTCCCTGATGATTTCATCTTTGAAGGCAAGAAGAACAAGCAACTTGTCCAGATCGGGAATGCGGTGCCCCCACTGTTGGGAAAGGCCATAGGCCTGTCAATAAGATATTCTTCAGGTGATTTTTAACTCTTTTAGTTTGGTAAAATTTGGCAGTTTGGATTATTTGATGTAATTTTGCAGCCGATTTATTCCGCAAAGGCTCGATCAAGTCGCAACATTAAGCTGCGCGCCTTACGGAGAAACCCGTTTAATATATTAATAATGTACGCTATTGTAGAAATTAACGGTCAGCAGTTTAAGGCCGAGCAGGGCAAGAAGCTGTTCGTACACCACATGAAGAATGTGGAGGAAGGCCAGGCTGTTGAGTTCGACAAGGTACTGCTTGTCGACAAGGATGGTTCAGTACAGGTAGGCGCACCCACAGTGGACGGCGCAAAGGTAGTGTGTGAGGTTATCAATCCTCTCGTGAAAGGTGACAAGGTCATCGTGTTCAAGATGAAGCGCAGAAAGGATTACCGTAAGAAGAACGGTCACCGTGCGCAGTTCACCGAAGTTAAAATCAAAGAAGTAATCGCTTAAATTTTTAGGAGGAACAAGAAATGGCACATAAAAAAGGTGTAGGTAGTTCGAAGAACGGACGCGAGTCAGCTTCCAAAAGGTTAGGCGTTAAGATCTGGGGCGGCCAGAAGGTCATCGCAGGTAACATTATCGTGCGTCAGCGCGGCACCAAGCATAATCCCGGCAAGAATGTGGGCATAGGCAAGGACGACACCCTTTACGCTTTGGTAGACGGTGTGGTTAACTTCCACAAGGGCCGCAGGGACAGGAGCTTTGTGTCTGTAATCCCTGAGACTGAAGCCTAAAACAATAGTTTTTACTTATTCCAAACAAACAACAGAAATCCCATTTCTCGTAAGAGATTGGGATTTTTGCCGTTTTATAGGGTGACAAACGGAATATTTTTGTAATTTTGCAATCGTGTTAATCAGCAGGCAAGCCTGCCAGCAGACCGTCAGTCGGTAAACAAGCCAACGAGCTTGTCGGCAGACAAGTGACAAGGCTAATCTCCTTGTCCGCCCGTCACTGTAAACTTGTCTGTTAAATAGCTTGTCACTGTGAACTTGTCAGTTAAAAAAATAAATATATGCTTACACTAAAACTTATCACAGAAGAAACCGAACGTGTAATCAAAGGTTTGGAGAAAAAACATTTCAATGGGGCGAGGGAGGCTATAGACAGCGTTCTTGCGCTCGACAAAGCAAGGCGCCAGACGCAACAGCAGCTTGATAAGACATTGCAGGAAGGCAAGAAGATCGCCGCCGAGATAGGACACCTGATGAAAGATGGCAAGACAGACGAAGCCAACACTGCTAAAGAGGGAGTGGCCAAGCTGAAGGAAACGGCCAAGACCCTTGAGCACGAGCTTGCTGACACGCAGGCGAAACTGACGGAACTGCTTTGCACCATACCAAACATTCCGAACGAACAAGTGCCGGAGGGAAAAGACGCGGCGGACAATGTTGTCGTAAAGGAAGGCGGCGTGATACCGGAGCTGCCGGCCGACGCTTTGTGTCATTGGGATTTGTGCAAGAAGTACAATTTGATAAACTTCGACCTCGGCGTGAAAATAACCGGAGCGGGCTTCCCCGTGTATATAGGCAAGATGGCACGCCTTCAAAGGGCGCTTGAGGCGTTCTTCCTTGACGAGGCGCGCAAGAGCGGCTATCTGGAGATACAGCCTCCGTTCGTTGTTAATGAGGCTTCGGGTTACGGCACGGGGCAGCTGCCCGACAAGGAAGGACAGATGTATCACTGCAACCTTGACAACCTTTACCTGATACCGACGGCGGAAGTGCCCGTGACAAACATTTTTCGTGACGTCATCCTCGACGAGAAGGAACTTCCGGTAAAGTATTGCGCTTATTCTGCTTGTTTCCGTAGGGAAGCCGGTTCGTATGGCAAGGATGTGCGCGGACTGAACCGCTTGCACCAGTTTGACAAGGTTGAGCTTGTGCGCATAGACAAGCCCGAACATTCTTACAAGTCTCTCGACGAGATGCTTGCACACGTGGAAGGCCTTTGCCAAAAGCTGGAACTGCCTTACCACATACTTCGTCTTTGCGGAGGCGACATGAGTTTCACTTCGGCCATTTGTTATGATTTCGAGGTTTACAGCGCCGCCCAGAAAAAGTGGCTTGAAGTTTCATCGGTAAGCAACTTCGAGAGCTACCAGGCAAACAGGTTGAAGTGCCGTTACCGCAACCCGGAGACGAAGAAGCCTGAATTGTGCCATACGCTCAACGGTTCGGCCCTGGCCTTGCCGCGTATCGTCGCAGCGATAATGGAGAACAACCAGACGCCCGACGGCATAAGGGTGCCTAAGGTGCTGGTGCCTTATTGCGGTTTTGAAATGCTCGACGACAAGAATTTTTAATTTTCAGCAGGCAAAGACAGGCATGGCGGTAAAAGTGGCTGGCGAACTTGTAAAGCAAGAGAGGCTTGCCTGCTTGTCACTGTGAACTTGTAAACTAAAACATTATGAACAAGATAGTCCGTAAGGAGCAGTTTTCAGAGAAAGTGTTCCTTTTCGAGGTGGAAGCTCCTTTGATAGCCAAAAGCCGCAAAGCCGGGAACTTCGTCATCGTAAGGGTTGGCGATAAGGGTGAACGTATGCCCTTGACAATAGCTGACGCCGATGTGGAGAAAGGCACGATAACCATTGTTGTGCAAGAGGTGGGCCTTTCGTCAACGAAGCTGTGCCGCCTTGGTGTCGGCGATTACATAACAGACGTGGTAGGACCGCTTGGAAATCCTACGAAAATAGAGAAGTTCGGGACTGTGATATGTGCCGGCGGAGGCGTCGGCACGGCTCCAATGTTGCCTATAGTTAAAGCCTTGAAGGCAGCCGGCAACCGTGTGTTGTCGGTCATTGCCGGGCGTAGTAAAGACCTTATAATCCTGGAGGACGAGGTTAGGGCCAACAGTGACGAAACAATAGTGATGACCGACGACGGCTCATACGGCGAAAAGGGTGTCGTGACGGTAGGCATAGAGAAACTGATACAGCAAGAACATATAGACAAGGTGTTTGCCATAGGGCCTCCTATAATGATGAAGTTCTGTTGTGTGCTTACCCAAAAATACGGTATCCCGACAGACGTATCGCTTAACACAATAATGGTTGACGGTACGGGAATGTGCGGGGCTTGCCGCCTCACTATTGGCGGAAAAACGAAGTTCGTCTGCATCGACGGGCCTGAATTTGACGGCGCATTGGTTGATTGGGACGAAATGTTCAAGCGTATGGGGACGTTCAAGCGTGCAGAACAAGAGGAAATGGCTCATTTTGAGGAACATCTCGGTAATGGAACGAATGAAACAAACGCCGCAAGCGAGACTAATGTTTCGTCAATGAAAGCAGGCGAGGGGATGGATGTTGTTCCGACAGACGAGCCTATTGACGTCCTGACAGACAGGAATGCTGCTTGGCGTAAAGAGCTGCGTGCGGCAATGAAGCCGAAAGAACGCACAGCGATAGAGAGGGTTGTAATGCCGGAGCTTGAACCGTCGTACCGTATTACCACACGTTATGAGGAAGTAAACAAGGGACTGACGAAGGAGATGGCTTTGACAGAAGCCAAGAGATGCCTCGACTGCGCCAAGCCGACGTGTGTTGAAGGCTGTCCGGTTAATATTGACATACCGTCTTTTATAAAGAACATAGAGCGCGGGCAGTTCTTAGCTGCGGCAAAGGTGTTGAAGAACACTTCGGCTCTTCCTGCTGTTTGCGGTCGTGTATGCCCGCAGGAGAAGCAATGTGAGAGCCGTTGCATACACTTGAAGATGAACGAGCCGGCGGTTGCCATTGGTTATCTTGAGCGTTTTGCGGCAGATTATGAGCGTGAAAGCGGCAATATGTCCGTGCCGTCCCTTGCTCCGTCTAATGGCATAAAGGTCGCGGTTGTGGGTTCTGGCCCGGCCGGATTGAGTTTCGCCGGCGACATGGCAAAGCGCGGCTATGATGTGTATGTGTTTGAGGCGTTGCATGAAATTGGTGGTGTCTTGAAATATGGAATACCTGAATTCCGTCTACCGAACAAAATTGTCGATGTGGAGATAGACAACCTCCGCAAGATGGGCGTGCATTTTCAGACAGATTGCATCGTTGGCAAAACGATAAGTATAGACCAGCTGGAGGCCAGCGGTTTCAAAGGCATTTTTGTAGGTTCAGGCGCTGGATTGCCTAATTTCATGAATATACCGGGCGAGAATTTGATTAACGTGATGTCGTCAAATGAGTATCTCACCCGTGTAAGCCTAATGGACGCAGCCAACCCTGTCACAGACACTCCGCTGAACATCGGCAAGAAAGTGCTTGTTGTCGGTGGCGGCAACACCGCAATGGACTCATGCCGAACGGCGAAACGCCTTGGAGCGGACGTTACGATAGTTTATCGTCGTTCCGAAGCTGAGATGCCGGCGCGTGCCGAGGAGGTGAAACACGCTAAGGAAGAAGGCATCAATTTCTTGTGCTTGCATAATCCGATTGAATATGTTGCCGACGAAAACGGTGCCGTCAAGCAGGCCGTTTTACAGGTTATGACGTTGGGCGAGCCAGATGCGTCTGGCCGTAGAAGTCCAGTGCCTGTAGAGGGTGAGACAGTGACAATCGACACGGATCAGGTGATAGTCGCAATAGGTGTGTCGCCTAATCCGCTTGTTCCGAAGTCGATAAAAGACTTGACGCTCGGACGGAAGAACACCATTGTGGTGAATGAAGAAATGCAGAGTTCGCGTCCAGAGATTTTCGCCGGTGGCGACATCGTGCGCGGCGGCGCGACGGTTATTCTTGCGATGGGTGACGGACGGCATGCGGCGGCAAGTATGGATAAGCAATTAAAAGGCATGAATTAAAAATGAACGGATTTTATACTATTGTTTTACTCATACTAAGCAACGTCTTTATGACGCTTGCTTGGTATGGGCATTTAAAGTTGCAAGACTCTGGCATTTCCGCTAAATGGCCTTTAATAGGCGTGATAGCTTTCTCGTGGGGTATTGCGTTTTTTGAGTATTGTTGCCAAGTTCCCGCCAACCGCATCGGTTTTCAAGGAAATGGCGGCCCGTTCTCACTTATCCAACTGAAAGTCATACAAGAGTGCATAAGCCTTGGCGTATTTGCCGTCATAATCAACATTATGTTCCAAGGACAAAACTTGCATTGGAACCACATTTTGGCTTTCTTGCTGATAATTTGTGCTGTTTATCTGGTATTTATGAAGTAAATATGCCACTTCTTTCAGAAGAACAAAAACTTGAAAAGAAAATCATAAGTCGCTTTCAAAAAGCGATTTATGATTTTCATTTAATAGAGGATAACGATAAGGTGCTTGTCGGTTTGTCAGGTGGTAAGGACTCCCTTTGCCTTCTTGAGATGTTGGCTTTAAGGCAAAGGATAAGGAAACCTGATTTCTCAGTTGAGGCTTTACATATCAGGATGGAAAACATCAAGTATGAGTCGGATGTTTCTTATTTGCGTGATTTCTCAGAAAGCCGCGGCGTTAAGTTCCATTTTGTAACGACAGGTTTTAATTCAGAGACAGACAAACGCAAGTCCCCGTGTTTTTTATGTTCATGGAACAGGCGTAAACAAATGTTTATGAAAGCGCAGGAACTTGGTTGCAACAAGATAGCGTTGGGGCACCACATGGACGACATCATCCATACGGCAATGATGAATTTGTTTTTTCAAGGCAGCTTCTCAACGATGCCGGTATGCCTGAAGATGAAGAAAATGCCGTTGACAATAATTCGTCCGTTGTGCCTTGAAGCGGAAAGCGACTTGCAGCAATATGCCTTAAACCAAGGATATAGGAAGCAGGTGAAGTTGTGTCCGTATGAATCTGATTCCCATCGTGCAGATATGAAAGAGCTTTTCGGCAAAATAGAGGCAATGAATGATGAAGCCCGTTATTCTGTTATGACTGCCCTTGGACGTGAAAACAAGTTGGTAGAGGAATAAGCTAAGTATTATTTAGGCCAAGTAAGCATTCAATATCATTAAAAAGGCCCGCCTTCTGTATTGCAGGAGGCGGGCCTTAATGTGTTTTTATATTTATGTTTTAATAGGCGAAAAGCGGATATTTAGACATCGTTTCATTTACTTTTTCACGCACTTTAGCTATCACCTTCTCGTCTTCCGGACTATTGAGGACTTCCTCTATGAGGTCGGCGATGAGCACCATCATGTCTTCTTTCGCACCGCGTGTGGTAATGGCAGGCGTTCCGAGACGTATGCCTGAAGTCTGGAATGCGCTCCTGGTGTCGTAAGGCACCATATTCTTGTTTACCGTGATGTCTGCGGATACAAGGGCGTTTTCGGCAACCTTTCCTGTCAGTTCCGGATATTTTGGCCGTAAGTCAACGAGCATAGAGTGGTTGTCCGTGCCTCCGCTAACAATGTCAAAGCCGCGTTTCATCAGTTCGTCAGCCAGTACGGCGGCGTTCTTCTTCACCTGTGCAGCCCATTCTTTGAACTCCGGTTGCAAGGCTTCATTGAAAGCAACGGCCTTGGCTGCTATTACGTGCTCAAGCGGGCCACCCTGTGTACCGGGGAACACGGCGCTGTTCAACAGTTGGCTCATCATCTTTATTTGTCCCTTTGGAGTCTTCTTGCCCCATGGGTTCTCAAAATCTTTGCCCATAAGGATGATGCCTCCACGCGGTCCGCGCAGTGTCTTGTGGGTCGTTGATGTTACGACGTGGGCGTATTTCAGCGGATTGTCCAGCAACCCAGCGGCTATCAGTCCGGCGGGGTGGGCCATGTCAATCATCAATATGGCGCCAACCTTGTCGGCTATTTCACGCATACGCTTGTAGTCCCATTCCCTGCTGTACGCCGAGCCTCCGCCTATTATTAGTTTGGGCTTGTGCTCCAAGGCGAGTTGTTCCATTTCGTCATAGTCAACGCGGCCAGTCTCCTTGTCGAGGTTGTATCCTATTGCGTGATAGAGGATGCCAGACGTGTTTACGTTCGAGCCATGCGAAAGGTGGCCGCCGTGCGCCAGGTTAAGTCCGAGGAATGTGTCGCCCGGATTGAGTACGGTCAGCAATACGGCGGCGTTGGCCTGGGCGCCGGAGTGCGGCTGTACGTTGGCAAATTCTGCTCCAAATAACTTCTTAACCCTCTCGATGGCTAAGTTCTCAACTTCGTCAACTACGCCGCAGCCTCCGTAATACCTTTTGCCCGGCAGTCCTTCGGCGTATTTGTTGGTTAGACAAGAGCCCATTGCCTGCATCACTTCGTCGCTTACGAAATTTTCCGAGGCTATGAGTTCCATTCCTTTCAACTGTCTTTGATGTTCTCTTTCGATGAGGTCGAAAATCACTTGGTCTCTTTTCATATTGATGTTATTTTGGAAATATGTTTTTTATTTCTTTATATGTCTTGCCTTAGAGCAGTTCCACTTTGCTTATGTCCTGCTCCTTGTCGCAGTAGTGGCATCTTATGACGCCCTTGTCTTTGTCAATCACGGTGAAAACGGTCTTCATCGGCTCGTTGTTCGTGATACATTTGGGGTTGTTGCATTTTACGATGCCGTGGAGTTCGTCGGGAGTTTCCACCTTTTTCTTTTCCACAACCTCGTAGTTCTTGATTATGTTAAGCACCGCGTTAGGGGCGACAACCGACAAGCGGGATATTTCCTCGTCGGAGAAGAATTTGTTTTCCACTTTGATAATGCCCTTTCGCCCTATCTTTTTTGACAAGTAGTTATAGCCAATGGTTACAACCGTGTCAAGGTTTTGCAGGTTCAGGATGTTGGCCACTTCGTATGTTTTTTCAGAAGGAATGTGGTCTATGACGGTTCCGTTTTCTATCGCCGCCACCAGTCTTTCTTTTTTGCTCATCGTTATTTTGTTTTTAATGGGCTTTACGGTTATAGTGCTTTCAGCCCGGCATGGTTAACGTTATGGTGTATGGCTGCCACAGGCTGCGCCTTCTCATCCGATAATTGTCTTATCGTTGATGATTTCGTCAAAAGAGATTCCGAGTACGTCGCAGATTATGGCCTCGCGTGCATAAAGCCCGTTTTGCGCCTGCTGTATGTAGTAAGCGTGCGGGTTGGTGTCAACTTCATATTCTATTTCGTTCACGCGCGGCAGCGGATGCAGGATTTTCATGTTCTTGCGTGCGTTTTTCAGCATGTCGTTTTTCAGGATGTACACGTTTTTTACCTTTTCATATTCCATAAGGTCTGAAAACCTTTCCTTCTGCACCCGTGTCATATAGAGAATGTCGGCCTTGCTTATAGTCTCGTCGTTGAACTCGGTGTGTTCTTTGAATTTGATGCCGTTTTCCTTGCAATACAGTTTGTATTCATCCGGCATGGCGAGTTCCTTAGGTGCGATGAAATGGAATGTAGGGTTGAAATGGCGCATGGCCATTATCAGTGAGTGCACCGTCCTGCCGTATTTCAGGTCGCCTACGAGGCAGATGTCGAGGTTTTCCAGCGTGCCTTGCGTCTTGTAGATGGAGTAGAGGTCGAGCATGCACTGTGACGGGTGCTGGTGCGCCCCGTCCCCGGCGTTGATGATAGGCACGGGAGCCACTTCGCTGGCATACTGCGCCGCCCCTTCGATGTAGTGTCTCATCACTATTACGTCGGCGTAGTTTGAAACCATCAGGATGGTGTCTTTCAGCGTCTCTCCTTTGGTGGCGCTTGTCACTTTGGCGTCGGTGAAGCCTATGACGCGCGCCCCAAGCCTGTTTGCTGCGGTCTCGAAGCTGAGCCGCGTGCGTGTGGACGGCTCGAAAAACAGCGTCGCCACCACCTTGCCTTTAAGTATTTCCCTGTTAGGATGTTTTTCAAACTCTTGTGCGGATTTTATCAAATAGAGGATTTTTTCTTTTGATAAGTCTGCGATAGTTACGAAGTTATGTTTTCCCATTAATGCAGTGATTTCAAATTCGACTGCTAAGTTACGCATTATTTTTAATTTATGGTCGATAAATCAAAAGAAAAGTAGTATTTTTGCAGCTAATTAGTTTATATCCATATTATATAATGAGAAAAGTATTTGTACGCATATTGTGGGGGCTGCTTTGCGCCTCGGTTGTTTTTTTGGCAATAGCGTTCACGTCTATATGGTTTGGTTGGATTGGTTATATGCCTGACATTGCAAACTTGCAAAATCCCATAAGCAAGTATGCCTCCCAAGTGTATTCGGTTGACGGTAAGATTCTTGGCACTTACAGCATGAACCGTGAGAACAGGATTCTTGTTGATTATGACAGTCTTTCACCATATCTTGTCAAGGCCCTTGTCGCCACCGAAGACGAAAGGTTTTACGACCATTCGGGCATCGACTTCATAGCGTTGACGCGAGCAGTCGTAAAGCGCGGCATACTTGGGCAGAAGAGTGCGGGCGGCGGCTCCACCATCACCCAGCAGCTGGCCAAGCAACTGTATTCCGCCACGGCGCAGAGCACGCTCGAACGTGTGATGCAGAAACCTATTGAATGGGTTATCGCCGTTAAGCTCGAACGCTTTTACACGAAGGAGGAAATCATAACGATGTATCTTAATTACTTCGACTTCCTCCATAACGCCGTCGGAATCAAGACCGCTTCCGACGTTTATTTCCGTAAAGAACCCAAGAACCTTAGTCTCGTTGAGGCCGCTACGTTGATAGGCCTCTGTAAAAATCCTTCCTACTTCAATCCCGTAAGGTTCCCCGACAGGTGCACCGAGCGCCGTAACGTCGTGCTCGGACAGATGCTCAAGGCCGGCTACATCACGGACAGTGAATACCGGGAAGCCCACGACGCTCCCCTTGCGCTCAACTTCCACCGTATCGACCACAAGGACGGCATAGCCACTTATTTCCGCGAGTTCCTGCGCCAATACATCATGGCCGAGAAACCAAAACTCGCCGATTATCCGTCGTGGAACCGCGTGCAGTACTCCATTGACTCTACGGCGTGGGAGAACGACCCGCTTTACGGTTGGTGCAACAAGAATTTCAAGAAGAACGGCGAGCCTTACAACGTTTACACCGACGGCCTGAAGATATTTACGACGATAGACTCACGGATGCAGCGTTACGCCGAGGAAGCCGTCTTGCAGCACGTAGGCCATTATCTGCAGCCGGCGTTCTCTAAGGAAAACAGGAATAAGCCCAACGCACCGTTTACAAACGCTCTGACGCCGGCCGAAGTGCGCGGCATACTCAATCGCTCGATACGCCAGAGCGAACGATACAGGGCGATGAAAGAGCAGGGAGCTACGGAGGAAGAGATACAAAAGGCGTTCCGCACGCCGGTGGAGATGTCCGTCTTCACTTACCATGGCGACGTTGACACTGTGATGACGCCGCTCGACTCGATACGTTACATCAAATCGTTCCTCCGTGCCGGTTTCGTGAGCATGGACCCGCACACGGGGGCGGTGAAGGCTTACGTAGGCGGCGTGGATTTCACCCACTTCACGTATGACATGGCCACGCAGGGCCGCCGCCAGGTCGGCTCCACCATCAAGCCCTTCCTTTACGCCTTGTGTATGTCTAATGGTATGTCGCCTTGCGATGTCGCCCCCAATGTGCAGCAGACTTACGGCAACTGGACTCCGCGCAACGGCAGCCGCGCACGTTACGGCCAGATGGTTACGCTTAAATGGGGCTTGGCGCAGTCGAACAACTGGATTTCGGCTTACCTTATGAGCCGTCTCAATCCGCAAGACTTCCTGCGCATACTCAACGATTTCGGCATCAACACTTTCGGCGCTTACCCCTCGATGGTGCTCTGCTTAGGGCCTAACGAGGTGTCGGTGAGCGAGATGGTGAGCGCATACACCACCTTCGCCAACAACGGAATACACAGTTCGCCGATGTACGTCACCAAGATTGAAGACAACGAGGGCAACGTCGTGGCGACCTTCCAGCCGCGCATGAACGAGGTGATCAGCGAGGAGAGCACTTACAAGATGCTTGAGATGCTGCGCGCCGTGATGAACGGAGGTACGGGCAGCCGTATGAGGTACCGTTACAACATAGAGTGCGACATGGGCGGAAAGACCGGTACAACCAACCGCAACGCCGACGCCTGGTTCATGGGCTTCACGCCGTCGCTTGTCAGCGGCTGCTGGGTGGGCGGCGAGGACCGTGACATCCACTTTGACTCCACACGTATGGGACAAGGCGCGAATATGGCCCTGCCCGTATGGGCATATTATATGAAAAAGGTGTTTGCCGACCGTTCCTTGGGTTATGACCCTGACGAGAAGTTTGAAATACCTGAAGACTTCAATCCCTGCTCGTCCGAGTTCGACGATTACGTTCCTGGTGGCATAGAGGAAGTATTCGAGTGACGTCTTTTTGCGGAGAGTGCATCGATGTTAAGGATTTATTAGAAGTTAGCGGGAGTTAGGCTCGTTTCACTCGCCGGAGTTAACGGACAATACCATAAATTTCAACAACTTGGCATTTGTCCGTTAACTTCCGTTAACTCCGACGCGAAGCGTCCAACTTCTACAAACTCTATTTTGACATACCCTCTTCTCACAACATCTTGATATTCAACGGTTTATAAAAGGTGCCCTTTTGCATTGCGAAAAGGTACCTTTTGCGTTGCCGTTTGTGCCATTTTGCAATGTAATCAAATAGATATGTCATATCATTAGTAAACAAATTCTTGCCGATGATGTTTTTCGGCAAGAATTATATTGTCTCGTTTTTTATGCAATTTCTTTTTTAGCTAATCGGTATTTATTCGTTATGGCAGGCGATAATAAGGTAGTTGCTAAAACCAAAAGCCACAGATTACCTGTCAATGGATTATATGCGTTGAGAAGTTCCGTCATCGTATTCCCGTCCGCAAGTCCTGTTACAAATTCAAAAGCTATGGTTAAAACGCTCCAGCATATTCCTGTCAGCCAGCAATCTTTTGAGGTGCAAGTTTTCGCTATATGTGGCAACCACAACCAAGTTGTCAGGAAAATACACACGCTTAATGTAATCCCGCTAACAGGTAATGCCCATTTCTCGCTGATAACCTTAACCAATGCGTATTCCCGTAAACCTCCATTGAGGATTGCAACGGGAATAAAGCACAACCAGATTATGAGGGATTTCAATATGTTCATAATGTTTTCTCCATGACATAGTTTGTCAGATAAAGCCGATTTGCCTTTGCTTTCTGTTTCTTTACCACTGAATAGCCATACTTCTCGAAGAAAGGACGTGCGGTGATGCTTACTTCGACGCTTATTTTGTGTGCGCCATATTTATGAGCCATCTTTTCCACTTCTGAAAATAATAAGGTTGCCACGCCTCTCCTTTGCCAGTCTTTATGGACAAACATAGAATGCAGATAGCCTTCGGCGTTCATTGAAGAAAAGTCTACGATTTTGCCTTGTCTGTCAATCGCGCCTATATAATCGTTCTTTACAAGCAGATCTTTCCAATGCTCAATACAGTTTCCACAAGAAGCCCAGTCTTCAACTTCCTCTTGTGTGTAGTCTTTGGAATTGATGGTGAGGACAGTGGCGTGGAACAATGCTTGTATCTCTGGAATATCCAGTCTTGTCAGTGGACGTATGGGCAGCTGCCGCATAGATCTCCATTCATCTTTCGACATTCTCATAAAATGCTCGGTGCGGACATCCCCCAGCGGGGAAATCCTGTCTTCTTCCGTATGATGGAAACGAAATCCGCATTTCTCCATCACCCTGCGAGATTTCACGTTGCCGTCATAATACCCGCACCAGACGGTGGTAAATCCTAAATCTTCAAAGCACTGCCGTAGCAGACGGCGCACGGCTTCCGGTATCAAGCCCTGTCCCCAATACGGTCGGCCTATCCAATAACCTATCTCTGCTTCGTCAACCTGCATTTCGGCACTGTGCAAACCATTTCCAAACATAATACCTATGCTCCCGATCGCTTCGTTGGTTTTTTTCAAGACCACCGCGTAAGTTTCAGGAGCGGCAAAGACAGTACGAATTATATTCAAACTATCTTCCACAGATGTATGAGGCGGCCATCCTGCGATAGGCCCGATGGCAGGGTCTTTGGCGTATTTGTACAGTGACTTGGCATCGTTTTCTTGCCAGGGACGTAATATAAGCCGGTCTGTGACTATTTCTTTAATCATTATTTATAATGTCAGATGGTATAGTGGGAAAATCCGCCATTTATTCCAAAGGTGGCTTCCGTATCAATGGTTTCCAACTTACAAGATTAGCATATTGCTTCTATGTGGATTTAAATATGTACGGAATGAGTTGCATCTATCCGATTACAAAAGTAGGGGATTTTCCGCTAATCTCCCATCTTCTAATGTTTTTATTTACTTTTGGAGTGAATTTTAGGGTATGTTCCATATTTTCAGCCTTTTGTCCTACCTTGTTAGGTGCAATCCACTAACCGTTTCTTCATTCACTTTTATTATAATTTGCCTTACGGTGATTTTGCATTTCACTCAAATTACATTACCTTTGCAAGAAATTATGTAATTGAAATAAATGGCAAATATTAATGTTACATTAGAAGACGCGAAGGTGCGCGAGGCGGCGGCCGCCGGGATGGACGAATTTGTCAATTTGTTTGCCGACGCCGTGATTGACAGCGTGGGCGGACAATTAACCGAGGAGGCAATGGGGCGGCTCAACGCCGACCAGATTACGCTCGTCGCGTTTAAGTACCTGCACGACGAGGTGATGGACGGGGGCTTTGTGCAGCTGATTTATAACGGCTTCGGCCCGTTCATATTCTTCAACCCCTTCGCAAAGGCCGTGAGGGAGTGGGGGCTTGACGACTTGGCCGCACTTGTCAACAAGGCCGGCAAGCTCTTCCGCAAGTACGGGCGCGACATCCAGCGTGATTGCACAGACGAGGAGTTTATGGCAATGTTCGAGCAATACCCGGAGTTTGACGACCTCGACGACAAGTTTGTTGAGGACGAGGAGCAGTGGGTTGCCGCTGTTGCGCATTACATCGACGAGAATATCGGGAGATTTGCGGAGATAAAATAAAGCCAAAAGCCTAAAACCTAAAACCCACCCCAGCCCTCCCGAAGGGAGGGAGTTTGATATGCAAAGGTGTGGTGTTTGATGGTTATGATTGTTTTATATGGCCTATGGTTTTTATAGACTTTATTAAATAAGTACAATGAATAAGGAAGAAGAACAGATAAGAAAGAAAAGTCCGGTAAGCATAAGGAACAAGAAGGCGTCGTTTGAATATTTCTTTGTTGAGACATACACGGCGGGCATAGTGCTTACAGGCACGGAAATAAAGTCGATCAGGCAGGGCAAGGCCTCGCTGGTAGACAGCTATTGCTACATCCATAACGGCGAGATATGGGTGAAGGGAATGAACATATCGCCGTATTTCTTCGGCTCGTACAACAACCACGAGGCGAAACGCGACCGCAAGCTGTTGCTCACCAAGCGTGAGATACACAAGTTGCAGGAGGCGACGAAGCAGGTGGGGTTCACCATCGTGCCTATTCTTGTATTCATAGATGCCAAAGGCCGTGCAAAGATGGATATTGCCCTCGCCAAAGGTAAGAAGGAGTATGACAAGCGGCAGACCCTGAAAGAAAAGGAAGACCGTCGCGAAATGGACCGCGCGATGAAACATTATTAAAAGCCCCACCCAGCCTCCCCTATGGGGAGGAGAAGGGGTGAGCAATCAATGCCCTGTGGCATATCGGGCTTATTCGGCCTGTTTTTTGCCTATCAGGCTTATTGGGCTTATCGACTCTATAATTTCTATAATAGTAAAACAAAAATCAATGTCCGCATTTTGCCAAACATACAATGCAGAGGATGTATCATAATTCTGAAGTTATCAGTATTTAACAGGAGTTAGGCTCGTTCCACTCGCCGGAGTTAACGGACAATACACAATGTTACAACAACTTAGCATTTGTCGGTTAACTCCAGCTAACTCCGACGCGAAGCGTCTAACTCCTATTAACTCCTTTTTAATACACCTCCCTACAAGTTTGGCAGAATGCGGATATTCATAAAGCAAAATGATAAAAAACATAATATTCGACCTTGGCGGCGTCATTATGACGATAGACCAAAACGAGGCGTTGCGACGCTTTAAGGAGTTAGGTGTGGCTGATATAGAGCGCAGGCTCGACCCTTACACGCAGACCGGCATATTCGGAGACGTGGAAGAAGGCAAGATTACGGCGGAGGAGTTCCGCGCTGAACTGAGCCGCATCGTAGGTCGGACGCTTTCGTTCGACGAGTGCAAATACGGATGGCTGGGCTACCGGAAGGAAGTGCCTCAGCGTAATCTTGACATGTTGAGACGGTTGCGTAGCGAGGGATACCGCCTCATTCTCCTGTCAAACACCAATCCGTTCATGATGAGCTGGGCGTTGACAAAAGACTTTGACGGCGGCACCGGCTCGCTTGAAGATTATTTCGATGCGCTTTACCTTAGTTTCCGTCTTGGCGTGATGAAGCCAAATCCGAAATTCTTTCAGGCCGTGATAGACAATGAGCATGTCCTGCCAGGAGAGTCGTTGTTTGTAGACGACGGGCCTCGCAACGTAGAGGCGGCACGCAAGCTGGGTTTCAACACGATGTGCCCGGTAAACGGTGAGGACTGGACAGGAGAGCTGGCTGGGATGCTGTCAAAATAAAAAGTGAAATCAATGTGCTGTTTTACAATAAAATTTGTAATTTTGCACATCGTTTATATGTTGTAAAACAATGTTCAAGAAGAAAAGAAGATGGCACACACTGCCCGGACAGCCGCTTACCGAGATGGACAAGCAGGTGATGTACTGGGAGAACAAGGGTAAGCTCGTGCCTACGCGCGACCTGATCAAGACTCCCGAACAGATAGAAGGCATACGCAAGAGTGGCGTCGTGAACAGCGGCGTGCTCGACGAAGTGGCGGCACATATCCACGCGGGTATGAGCACAGCCGAGATAGATAAGATATGCTATGATTATTGCACGGAGCACGGGGCTGTGCCGGCTTGCCTTAATTATGAGGGGTATCCCAAAAGCGTATGCACCAGCATAAACGAAGTGGTGTGCCACGGCATACCTAAGGAAACTGACATATTGCAGGAAGGGGACATCGTAAATGTTGACTTTACTACGATACTTGACGGATATTATGCCGACGCTTCGCGTATGTTCATTATCGGGAAGACAACCCCGGAGAAGGAACAGCTTGTGCGCGTTACAAAGGAATGCCTTGAGATAGGCGCGGAAGCCGCAAAGCCTTACGGCTTTGTAGGGGACATAGGGCACGCCATACAAAAACACGCCGAGAAGTATCATTATGGCATCGTGCGCGACTTGTGCGGCCACGGTGTGGGTCTGAAATTCCATGAGGAGCCGGAGGTTCTGCACTTCGGGCATAAAGGCACGGGAATGTTGCTCGTGCCTGGTATGGTGTTTACGATAGAGCCGATGATAAACATGGGCACATGGAAGGTGTTCATAGATGCCGACGACCCATACGGATGGGAGGTGATAACCGGCGACGAGAAGCCCAGCGCGCAATGGGAGCACACGTTCCTGATGACGGAGCACGGCGTGGAGATACTTTCCGCTTAACAGATTGTTCTTATGGAAGACGTATATATATTAGGTATAGAGAGCAGTTGCGACGATACGTCGGCGGCAGTGTTGCGCAATGGCGTGTTGCTTAGCAATGTTACGGCGTCGCAGGAAGTGCATAAGGCATACGGAGGCGTTGTGCCTGAGCTTGCTTCACGTGCGCACCAGCAGAACGTCGTGCCTGTGGTAGACCAAGCGTTGAAGCGTGCCGGGGTGGCGAAAGAGCAGTTGTCTGCTGTGGCTTTCACGCGCGGGCCGGGGCTGATGGGCTCTTTGCTCGTAGGCGTCAGCTTTGCCAAGGGATTTGCCCGCTCGCTGAATATTCCGCTTATAGACGTAAACCATTTGCAGGGGCACGTCATGGCGCATTTCATAAAAGAAAGCGACGACGACAAGTCTGCCCCGCCGCTGCCGTTCATTTGCCTGCTTGTAAGCGGAGGCAATTCGCAGATAGTCAAGGTAAACGCATACAACGATATGCAGGTGTTGGGGCAAACCATCGACGACGCAGCCGGCGAAGCTATCGACAAATGCTCGAAAGTGATGGGGCTGGGGTATCCCGGAGGCCCGATAATAGACAGGTTGGCACGCCAGGGCAATCCACATGCGTATAAATTCGCCGAACCGCATATCCAAGGGCTTGATTACAGTTTTAGCGGATTGAAGACGTCTTTCTTGTACAGTCTGCGCGAGTGGGTTAAGGAAGATCCTGATTTTGTAGAGCACCATAAGGAAGACCTTGCCGCGAGCTTGGAGTTTACGATAGTTGACATCTTGATGAAAAAACTTAAACTCGCCGTAAAGCAGACAGGCATAAGGCACGTTGCCGTGGCGGGTGGCGTAAGTGCTAATACAGGGTTGCGCAACGCATTCCATGAGTATGCAGAAAAATACGGATGGACCATATACATCCCGAAGTTCAGCTATACGACGGACAATGCGGCGATGATCGGCATAACGGGGTATTATAAATATCTTGATAAGGATTTTTGCCAGATAGACAAGCCGGCATTCTCAAAGGTAACGTTTAAATAATCAATATAAGAAAATGGATTTCGAGAATAAAATATTAAGCAGGGAAATCAGCCAATTCATTTGGGAAAAAGAGAAAACACTCGGCACGGCTGAAAGTTGTACCGGCGGAAGGATAGCAGAGGCCATAATCCTGATGCCCGGAGCTTCAAACTATTTCAAGGGCAGTATCGTTTCTTACACAAATGAAATTAAGGAAAAGATTCTTGGCGTAAGCCACGACGTGCTTGAAGAAAAGACCGCCGTGTGTGAAGAAGTCGCGATAGCGATGGTCAAAGGGGCGATTGAGGCTCTGAATGTTGACTACGCAATCTCTGCGACAGGTGTGGCCGGCCCTTCAGGCGGAACGCACGAAATACCTGTAGGTACGATTTGGATAGCCTGCGGAAGCGCGGACGACATTGTTACGTTGAAACTTGAAGGCGACAAGGGTAGGGAAATGAATCTTTCAAATGCCACGACGCAAGCGTTGCAGCTGTTCCTGAATTACCTTACAGAACGCCTTAAAGACACCGGTGAGCAGGATTTAGGTTGATGATACAATATGGCAGATGTGTACTAAAAAAAATTAAAAGTTTTATTATTGACGCGAATATTTTGTTAATTCGGGAAAAGTTAGTAATTTTGCACTCTGTTTGGAATAAGTATCAAAAAATTAAACAAAAAACGTAGATAGTAATGTCGAAGATTTGTCAAATAACAGGTAAAAAAGCTCAGATTGGAAATAATGTTTCACACTCAAAGCACCGCACAAAGCGTACTTTTGATGTGAACCTTTTCAGGAAGAAGTTTTATTACGTAGAGGAGCAGTGCTGGATTAGCCTTAGAATAAGCGCCGCAGGCCTGCGCCTGATTAACAAAGTGGGTTTGGACGCAGCTCTCAAGCAAGCTGTTTCCAAGGGTTATTGTGATTGGAAAGAGATTAAAGTAATAGGAGAATAATCACCATGGCAAAGAAGGCTAAAGGCAATAGGGTTCAGGTTATCTTGGAATGCACCGAAATGAAAAACAGCGGTCTTCCTGGGACAAGCCGTTATGTAACGACTAAGAACCGTAAGAACACTCCGGAGAGAATGGAATTGATGAAGTATAATCCCATCTTGAAGAAAATGACTCTTCACAAGGAGATTAAATAAGGATTTTAAAACTGTAATAAAATGGCAAAGAAAACCGTCGCAACCCTCCATGAAGGTTCAAAGGATGGTCGCGCTTATACGAAAGTTATCAAGATGGTAAAAAGCCCTAAGACTGGTGCTTACATCTTTGACGAGCAGATGGTGCCCAATGAGGCAGTTAAGGATTTTTTCAAGAACTAATGTTTGTTGAACGTGATATAAATAAAAAGGTCGCAATGAATTTTGCGACCTTTTTGTTGTAAGTATGAGTTCATTTTACTAATTTTGTAGCAAAATATAAGATTATGGGATTGTTCGGATTATTCAATAGGGATAAGAAAGAAACACTTGACAAGGGGCTTGAGAAAACAAAGCAAAGCGTATTTTCAAAGATTGCAAGGGCTGTAGCAGGAAAATCAAAAGTTGACGACGACGTTCTTGACAATCTGGAGGAAGTACTGATCACGTCTGACGTCGGCGTAGACACTACATTAAAGATTATCCGCCGCATAGAGGAGCGTGTGGCGCGTGACAAGTATGTGTCTGTGTCAGAGCTTAATTCAATACTCCGAGACGAGATTGCCGCCCTGTTGACAGAGAACAATTCAATGGATAATGACGATTGGAACCTGCCTTCAGACCATACTCCATACGTAATACTTGTAGTCGGCGTGAATGGCGTAGGCAAGACCACGACGATCGGGAAGCTCGCTTACCAATTTAAGAAAGCAGGCAAGAAAGTTTATCTTGGTGCAGCGGATACGTTCCGTGCAGCAGCTGTCGAGCAGTTGGTAATCTGGGGTGAACGTGTTGGTGTTCCTGTGATAAAGCAACAGATGGGCTCTGACCCTGCAAGTGTCGCATTTGACACTTTGAGCTCGGCCAAGGCTAATGGCGCAGATGTCGTATTGATTGATACGGCGGGAAGGTTGCATAACAAGATCGGCCTGATGAATGAGCTTAAGAAAATCAAGGATGTTATGAAGAAGGTTGTGCCTCAGGCTCCTGACGAGGTTCTCTTAGTGCTTGATGGTTCGACCGGGCAAAACGCATTTGAGCAGGCAAAGCAATTCTCGGCAGTGACGCAGATAACCAGCCTTGCTATCACAAAGCTGGACGGAACGGCCAAGGGCGGTGTCGTAATCGGAATTTCTGACCAGCTTAAAGTTCCGGTTAAATATATAGGATTGGGTGAAAAGATGGAGGATCTTCAACTTTTCAACAAGAAACAATTTGTTGATTCACTATTTAATACAGAAAAGTGAAAAAGAACCAGATAGATTTCGTTACCTTGGGTTGCTCAAAAAATCTTGTTGACAGTGAACTCTTGATGAAGCAATTTGAGGCTAATGGGTATAAATGCACTCATGACAGTAAAAATCCCCAAGGGGAAATAGCCGTCATAAATACTTGTGGATTTATCGGTGACGCTAAGGAAGAAAGCATTAATACCATCCTTGAATTTGCGGAAGCGAAAGAACAGGGGCGTTTGAAGAAACTCTTTGTTATGGGATGCCTTTCCCAGAGGTATAAGGCTGAGCTTGAGAAGGAAATTCCGCAAGTGGACAAGTATTATGGAAAGTTCGACTATAAGCAATTATTAGAGGATTTGGGGAAGGCGGAGATTGCCTCGTGCCGCGGTATGAGGCACTTGACCACTCCAAGCCACTACGCATATATTAAGATTAGTGAAGGTTGCGACCGGCATTGCGCTTATTGTGCCATCCCTTTGATAACCGGACGCCATGTCAGCAGACCAAAAGCGGAGATATTGGATGAAGTGCGCAATCTTGTTAAGGAAGGAGTGAAAGAATTTCAACTCATTGCGCAGGAGTTGACTTATTACGGTGTTGACATTGACGGGAAACAGCATATTGCAGAACTTGTCTCTGACATGGCCGACATCCCCGGCGTGGAGTGGATACGCCTTCATTATGCGTATCCGACCCATTTCCCATACGAACTTTTATCGGTTATGCGTGAAAAGCCAAACGTTTGCAAGTATCTTGACATAGCTTTGCAACACATATCTGATAAGATGCTTTCGGCGATGCAACGCCACATAACGAAAGCGGAGACGTATGATTTCATAAAAAGGATAAGGGAGGAAGTGCCCGGAATTTGCCTGCGCACTACGCTGATGGTAGGTTTCCCTGATGAAAGTGAAGAAGATTTCAAGGAGCTTGTAGAGTTTGCCAAATGGGCTCGTTTTGAGCGTATGGGGGCTTTTGCGTATTCAGAAGAAGAAGGGACTTACAGTGCAATACATTATGAAGACAATGTAAGCCCTGAAACCAAGCAGGCGCGCCTTGACGAAATAATGGCTTTGCAACAGGATATTAGTTCTGAAATCGCCGCATCCAAGGTGGGCAAAGTGTTTAAGACAATCATTGACAGGAAAGAAGGCGAGTTCTATATCGGCAGGACAGAGTACAGTTCTCCTGAAGTAGACCCGGAGGTTCTCATTCCCGTTGGTGAAAAGCGTCTGGTCAAGGGACGTTTTTATGATGTTAAAATAACAGGTTCGGAAGAATTTGACTTGTATGGCACAACTTGTTTTTGATTTATTTGCAGGTTGTCGTTACTCTAAATCTTGATCCCATTATGAATAATAAAAGTTTTATATCAGAATTGTCGCTACGGTTGGGATATACGCAGGACGACGCCCAAAAGATGGTGAACACGGTAATCGACTCTATGAACGATGCGTTTCAGTGTGGGGATGCCGTGACAATACCAAAGTTCGGAACGTTCGAGGTGAAGAAACGTTTGGAACGCATCGTCGTAAACCCCGGCACCAAGCAGCGGATGTTGGTGCCTCCGAAACTTGTCCTCAACTTTAAGCCTATCGCTGCGATGAAGGAAAAACTAAAGAATGGGGGGCAAGTATGATGGGCAAGGTTTCGATACAAGACATAGCTAAATTCATTTCCGCCAAGCATGGCTTGTCGCGGCAAGAGGCCGAGACGTTTGTTTCCACGCTTTTTGATGTCATAAGTGATGGCCTGAACGCTGAAAAGGCAGTTAAGGTGAAAGGCCTTGGAACGTTCAAGGTGATAGACGTCCGTGAGCGTGAGAGCGTTAATGTCAACACTGGCGAACGTGTCGTCATAGAAGGTCATGGCAAGATTACGTTTACTCCGGACCCTGTGATGCGTGATTTGGTGAACAAGCCTTTCGCCCAGTTCGAGACTGTTGTCTTGAATGAAGGTGTTGACTTGGATGAGATGAGCAAGGTGCAGACGACTGACGGCGTGCCGGAGCCTCAAGAACAGGACGGGGAAGAAGAACGAGACGACGTTGAGACGCCGGATTTGCTTGTAAGCGAGGAGGGAACCGTGCCTGTGGCTGAAGACGGCGGACGTTGTTCTGAAGAAAATGAAGACGGCATAGAGACTGAAGAAAGCATCTTTGCGGATGCAGCCGAACAGCCAACATCTCTTGATGCAGCCGTTCGGCAAGAGCCTGACAAAACCGAATTAGATGGCGATGACGAGCCTGAAACCGAGAGCGTAAAGGATGAAACGGCCGGTGAAACACAGGGCGTTGACGAACGCGAGGTTGCAGATGATGGCGGAGAAGATGCCGCACAGGCGGTTGCCGAGGATGTTCCCGTGGCAGAAGATGCTGATGAATATATAGAGAACGAGGATATTGAGCCTGAAAATAATGACGTTCCTGGCGACGCGACGCTTGACGAGCCTCTTGAAGACGTAACGGACGGCAGCCGTAAAAGATGGCTCTTGCCTGTTTCCGTCGTTGCCGCGGCGGTGTTGTCGCTTGGCGTCGGCTATTTCTGGGGGCGTAGCTCGGTAGACCCGGTTGTCAAGTATAAGACCGTCCGCATCGTTGAGAAGCCTGTCGCCAAGGTAGAGCCTAAGGATACTGTTGCAAGGCATGACTCCGCCTTGGCCGCCGTTAAGCCAGACACTACAGTGGTGAATAGGCCGCAGGCCGTAAAGGATGTTGCCGTGGCCTTGCCTGAAACAAGTTCCCGTGTGTTGAGAAACGCCCAGGCGGTGGTGAACACCGGTGCTTACCGCATAGTAGGCACGGCGAAAACCGTGACTGTCAAGGACGGCGAAACCCTGGCTGGCATAGCGAGATTGTATTTCGGGAACGGCATGGAGTGTTACATCCAGGTGCACAATGGCATTGAAGACGTAAAGCCTGGGATGAAATTGAAAATCCCGAAGTTGGAACTTAAGCGTAAAAAATAATATGTCCGTAATAACAAGGGGTATGTCAAAAAGGAGTTAATAGGAATTGGACGCTTTGCGCCGGAGTTAACGGACAATACCCTTGTTACAACAACTTGACATTTGTCCGTTAACTCCGGCGAGTGAAACGAGCCTAACTCCTTTTAACTTTAACTCCTGGTAACTTCAGAATTCTTGCTTATCTGCTTCTTGTTATTTTGTCACCTTTACGGGATGCGAGATGTCGTCTTTCCATTCTTTAAGGAAAGCGTACCAGTCCTCGTCCTTGTGGTAGCCGAACGTTTCGTTGTCGCTGCAAAACGTTATTTGGTAGTGCAGTTCGTCCGTGTCAGTTTTCAGCACGTAGGCGTAGTTGTCCTTGTTGGCCGGTTCTTCGCTCGCGATGTACTTTTCAGGGATGCAGATGCCCAGCCCTACGGTCTCGCGCTTGTGGCCTACGCTGTCCTTGGCCGATACGGGCCAGTCCTTCCCCCAGCATCCGCGGAGGCCTTTTTTGTCAGAAAATTCCGTGGAATTTTTCACGTTGATAAAGCCCGTGGCGAACTGGTAGCCGCTTGCCGGCTTGTTGAATTTCACGTCAACGTGGCATTCGCGGCGCCCTGCGTACAGCGTATAAAGCGCGGTCATGTCTATCGGTTCGGCGTCGCCAGCCACAGTTTGCGGCGTCCATCCCTTGTCTTTCACCTCAACGATGGTGCGTATAGGGCCGCGCGCTATTATCCTTTGGCTTCGCTTGTCAACATTTTCAAGCATCGTGGGCTTCTGCCCGTCCCATCCGCGCAGCGTGCCGAGGCCGAGCGTTGAGCCAACCCACAGCACGTCGTCGCCGTACATGGCGGCCTTCTGCTCCTTGTCGGGGTAGAACTGCGTCTCCTTCAGTTCCAGCCTTTTTTGGTATTTGCCATATATGTCAACAGTCTGCCTGTGGTCGAAGTAAATGCGGTAAGCCACCATGTCGTTCTCAAAAGCCGCCCCGTGGTGGTGCAGCTGCCAGTAGGGATTGGTGCCGTTGTCAACCGTCAGCTCCGAGATGTACAGGTTCTGTTTGTTGCTCTCCTTCACCTTCTTGTTGCTCAGCAGCATTTCCACGTACACTTCCGGCTTGTACTCCCTCGGCTTTCCCTCGTTGTAGAGCGTCACGTTGAACTTCTTAGCCGCGTTTTTGTCGATGTCCGTCAGGAAGCACAGCTCGTCAAACCGCCCGTCCTGGTCGATGTCGTCAAGCTGGCAGGCTATCTCCTTGCCGCCCGTTGTCACCAAGGCCGACTTCACGTCAGTGCCGCAGTCTTTCAGGCTGATCACCACCGGCACGCTTGTCTTGCCCTTCGTGTGGTTGTTTTCAACTGTTACGTCGAACGTCTTTTGCGCCATCCCCGGCATTGCGGCCAGCAACGCCAGCATGGCAGATGTAATAAGTTTTTTGTTCATATTGATTTGCTTTGTAATATTATTGTTGATTATCTTTCATTAAATATGAAGTCGAGTCCGTAGCGGCAGTATCGTGAAAACTTCCTGTCCGAGCTGATAAGTGAAACCTTGTCTGAAATGGCTTGGGCGATTATCATACGGTCGTTAGGGTCTCGGTGGTCGTCATATATTGGAAGTTTGGCAAGCTCAGACAGATGTTTAGTCGTAATCTGTTCGATTTTTATACCAGTTTCAAATAAAGCATCCAATACAAGGCGGCTGTCTTGTGATATTTTCCCTATTTGGCACAGGTGTATCAGTTCTTGTGCGCAGACAGTGCTGGTGAATAATGTGTTTGAATAGTCAAACAGGCATTCTTTAGTGTTTTTGCACAATTCGTCTTGGTCGTAGAGGAAAAATACCAATATGTTTGTATCCAAGAAAAGCCTCATTTCAGCACAGCTTTTATGTCATAATGCACGTTATCGTTTTTGCCTTCATTCTCAAGCACCCATTTAGCCGCTTTTGAGAGCTTTTCTGGTGGCAACGTTTTCAGTTTGGCAACGAATTCCTGCCAATCTTTCTTTTTATCTTCTTTAGTCTTTTTATTTTCCATATTTAATCTGTTTAACTCGGTTAATCCAAATGCAAAGATACGGAATAAATTAAGAATTAAGAGTTAAGAATTAAGAAAATGTGCTTTGTGGATTGTCTTGTCGCGTATTTTCTTGATTTTTAATCTGCTTGTCGCCGGCCGGAGGCGTTGGGTTCTTGATTTACCAATCCTGTTGATTTCCTGTCATTTTGTCATTAACGGTTTGTCCGGGATTTTGCGTGAAATAGAAACGCAGCGGCCATTGTTTTTGGTTGCAACCGTCCAAACCGGTGGTAATAACGCCCATTACTACCCTTAATAACGGCTGTTACTACCCTTAATAACGGTTATTGCCACCCTCAATGACGCCCTTTTCGGTGTTCATTTGCCGTAAATTCCACCCTTGTTTGCCGTAAACGAGGCCTTAAAAGGCCGTTATTCAGGCCGTAAACAGTCCTTGACGTTGCACACGTTGACGGCTTTTTCGCATAACATCCGTTATTACAGCGGTTTTACATTTGCACACTTCTCCTTGCCGTATTTACGTCCAATTCCTTTCTTTTTCAAAATAACGCCCCTGTGGAGCGTCAACGAAAATCACAATGTAAGCAAGCTCGCCGATATGCTTGCATTGTGTCATTACCGCTTTGCTGCCAAGTTTATGCGTTGTAGCTGAAATGCCGTTTGTTTCCATCTGCCATTTTATGGCTTCTATATGTTATGTAGAGGTGCGGAACTTTGCGCCGCATACTATGTTGTAATAGTAAAGTTTCATTGACGTTTGTCATCGTGAAGGTACGTCAAGATTGCAAATCATCGCCATTGCGCTTGCTCCTTGTCAGCAAAAACGCTTTCCCTTCCTTTACACATTTTAGCCAATTTTTATATTTAGGCGTTGAAAAACGTGCTTTATATTACAAATATTTAATTATTTTAGCTAAATTGTTTGCTGATACGATTGTTTTTAGTAAATTTGCAAGCAAATAGGTTAAGGCGTGAGAAAGATATTTTGTTTTCTGGCAATGGCTTTGACGCTGTTCGCTGCGTGCGACTTGAAGTTGAAGCCGTTTGACGTTGACGACGAGGGCGGGCACAGTGTAGAGGTGAGCCGCTACGACCGTCTTGAGAGCCAGTATCTCACGACGGGCGACTTCTCGGCGTTGCAGCAGATGAACATGGACTATCCGATAGAGACGCGCACGCTGATCGAGGACGTGCTGAGGATAGGGGAGGTGAACGACCCGCAGATTAACCACAAGTTCCTTGCCTTCTTCCAAGACTCTACGTTGCAGGCGATTGTGTCTGACGCCGAGTCGCAATACGCCAACATGGACGACATAAACGCCCAGTTGACGAACGCCTTCGAGCGTTTGAGGACGTTCATTCCGGCCATGCCGATACCGAAGGTTTACGCCCAGATAAGCGCGCTGGACCAGAGCATAGTGATTGGCGACAACATAATCGGAATATCGCTCGACAAATACCTCGGCAAGGATTATCCTTTATATAAGAAATATTACCTGCCGTCGCAGATTGCCACGATGTCGCGTGAATACATCGTGCCGGACTGCCTGAGCTTCTACTTGTTGAGCCTTTACCCGATGCACGACTTTGAGTCGAGGTCGCAGGTGGAGCGCGACTTGCACATAGGCAAGATAATGTGGGTGTGCAACGTGGCCTTGGGGCAGAAGTTCTTTAAGTCGCGCTACATCACGGCTGTGGACAGGTATATGAACGCCAACAAGAACATCGGCATCGAGGCCCTGCTCAAGAATAACGACTGCGCGAATATCGCCAAGACGTATTTGAAGTAATACGTTTTTAAAGGTAAAAAGGTAAAAAAGTAAAAAGGTAAAAGCAGGTGGCTTATCATCAATGTTTTACCTTTTTACCTTTTTACTGTTTTACCTTTTTACTGTTTTACCTATTTACCTTTATAAAATGCCTATTTACCTTTATATCTGTGCAATATTTTCAAGCGACGTTCGTTATTTTGGTGTAATGAAGAATATAGTTTTTACATTATGCGTTGCGGTGTGCTTGGGAATGGTAGCCGCGTGTACGGACGACGACTCGTTCAGCACGTCGCCGTCTAATTTGCTGACGTTTTCATCTGATACGATAAGTATGGACACGGTGTTCTCCACCGTGCCGACCACCACGCGCACCATCTGGGTTTACAACCGTTCAGGCGACGGCATACGTTGCACCAACGTGCGCCTTGCCAACGGCAACCAGACGGGGTTCAGGGTTAACGTTGACGGTGAATACCTTAGCCCTACGGCCGGATACCAAGTGCAGAACGTCGAGATAAGGAAAGGCGACAGCATCCGTGTGTTCGTCGAGCTGACATCGCCTAATAACGGCGTTGACGGGCCGCAGCTGCTTGAAGACGAGCTTGTGTTCTCGCTTGAGAGCGGCGTGGAGCAAAGGGTAAACCTGAACGCGCATACGTGGGACGCCACTTTCCTGCGCGACTATGTTGTGAGCGAAGACTTTACGTTAAGCAGCAGCGGACGGCCTGTCGTGATTTACGGCGGACTGACGGTTGACAGCCTGGCCACGCTGACGATAACGCCCGGCACCACTCTTTACTTCCACGGCGACGCCGGCATCGACGTTTACGGGCGTTTGGTGGCCGAAGGAACAGCCGAGGACAACATCGTGTTGAGGGGAGACAGGACAGACTGGATGTTCGACTACCTGCCTTACGACATGGTGAGCGGCCAATGGCAGGGCGTGAAGTTCCACGGCTCGTCATACGACAACGTGGTGGCTTTCACCGACATACACGGCACGTTCGACGGTGTTGTGTGCGACTCGTCAGACGTGTCGGTTACAAAGCTCACAATGCGTAACAGCACCGTGCACAACTGCCAAGGCTACGGCGTGAAGGCCGTAAACAGCAAGCTCGATTTGAGCAACTGCCAGATAACCAACACTTTGCAAAACTGCGTTGCCGTGTTCGGCGGCGACGTGACGATGAAGCATTGCACGCTCGCGCAGTTTTATCCGTTCGACTCCAACCGCGGTGCGGCCCTGATGTATGCCAACTCTTATGAAGGCGTGTCCCTGCCGCTTGTCCGCATGGATTGTGTCAACAGCATCGTGACAGGTTATGGTGAAGACATGGTGATGGCGGTGAACTCTGACAAGGACGGGGGCGTGCCCTTTAACTATCGTTTTGTCAACTCTTTGTTGCGCACGGAGAAAGTAGAGGGCGACGACAACCTTGTAGGCATCATCTGGGAAGACGTCACGGCTGAAGATGTTGACACGTCGGCGGTGATGGGAGAAGAGAACTTCCGCCTCGTTGACATCGATATGCAACGGTATGATTTCCATCTCGACTCGTTGTCTTACGCCATCGGCGCAGCTGACAAAAGCTGTTCTTTGCCCGACGACCGTGACGGCAGGCAAAGGGATGACGCTCCGGACATGGGATGTTACGAGTTTTTCAAGGACGAACAGTGAAATATAAGATTGCTATGGAACATTTGACAATCAGGATTGAATATGATGCTTTGAGGTATGACGAACTGCCTGATGATGTGAGGCTTTTGGTAGACAAGGCCAAGGAAGCTACGGACAACTCGTATTCCCCTTACTCGCATTTCAGGGTGGGGGCGGCCTTGAGGCTTGAAGACGGAACCATTGTCAAGGGCGCCAACCAGGAGAACGCGGCATTCCCCGTGACAATGTGCGCCGAGCGTTCGGCCATATTCAACGCCCAGTCGAACCGTCCAGACCTTGCGATAACGCAAATAGCCATAGCGGCAAGAAACTCCGACGGCTTTGTAAAAGACCCTGTCACTCCGTGCGGGGTGTGCCGCCAGGCATTGCTCGAAATGGAACAAAGGTACAACCGCCGCATTTCCATATACCTTTACGGCGAGAAAGCCGTTTACGCCGTCAAGGGAGCGGAAGCCCTTTTGCCGCTCTCGTTCGCCGACGGTTCCATGCGCTGACGTGTAAGTCGGCGCAAGCTATGCCTTGCATTGTTAAATTCCGCACAGGTTGCGGTACGGACAAGTTGCGCAGATGCTCTTGTCCGTCGTTGGAGTGAATGGCTTTTTAAGTTCAAAAATATCATTCAGGACGCCGGTGAGGCTTGCCGTGAACTCCTCTGCGTATTCTGCAATGTCCTTGACTTTGTTTTTGCCGATAGATATTGTCGGGTCGTAATTGTCGCCTTGGGTGTGTTGTATGAACATCAACGCCGGACTTACGGGCAGCAGATCGTGGTTGTAATTCCTGTCGCCGCTTATCGCCGTGGCGTAAAGCATTGCCTGTAGGGCATAGTCCGTATGCTTGTCGTCGTCAATGGGGTAGGTGAACAAGTCCTCAAGGGCATTGATGTTTTTCTTTGGAGGACGCCCGGTCTTATAGTCGATTACCCTTATCCGCCATCCGCCGAGTTCCTTGTCGAAGATTTGGTCGAGCCGGTCGATGCGGCCGCCAATTTTGATTGTGCGTTCGCCGGAACTTGTGTTAATCTTCAATGGCTTGTAGACCGACGACTCAACGTCGTTTATCTTCAACGGTGCCAGCTCTTTGTCAATCTCAAGCAGGCGTCGGATGTATTTTATTATCACCTCCCTGTTGATAAGTTGCAGCCCGTTGTAATCAATCCTTCTACCGCCGCCTTTCTTGTTGAACAGTGTCTCGCTGAAGGCTTCGTCCACGATTCTCCCAACCAGTTCGTCGTGTTCAAGCGCGTAAGCGATGTCGCCGCTTGTCACGGTTCCGTCCTTGTGTCTTAATGTTGAGTAAAGATTTTCGGATGCGAGATGGAACACGTTGCCGAAAATCCTGCTGCTCATTTCCTCCAGTTCGTCTTCTTCAGGTTCCCTTATCAGGGCGATGTTATTATAGTAAAATTGTAATTGGCAACGCATATAGCGGTTGATTGACGTCGGGGATATGCTGTTTATCGCATTCAACGCTTCTGCTATTTTTCCGTTTTTACTGATTTCAGTGGCGTTTATGTATGCTTGTTTGAGCTTTGACTGCAACGACACACGCTTGATGTTGAAACCGCTTTCGGTCAAGAGCTGCACCATAAAGCGGCTCATTTCTCCCGTTTGGCCGTTTTCTGTAGAGTTGTTGTAAGCTATAGTTACGTCTGTGGCTCTTTGAAGAAGGTTGTAAAAATAATACGCATAGACGGCCACCTTGTTGTCGATTGTGGTTAAGCCGTGCGCTTTGCGTATGGAATAAGGTATGAACGAAGAGTCGTTGACGCCCTTGGGCATGTTCCCCTCGTTGCATGACAGCAGCAGAACGTTGTCAAAATCGATGTTCCTTGTTTCCAGTATGCCCATTATCTGCACACCTTCCACAGGTTCGCCGTGGAACGGGATTGACGTGGCCCTGATCAGTTGCGTCACGAGTCGCAGCATTGTGATGTCGTCAACGCAAAGGTCTCCTGACTTTACAAGCTCGTTAAGCCTGTTGCACAGTGTGAACATTCTGAACAACGCTTCCTGCGATAGTGGGTCTTGTTCGTGTTGTCCAAAGTTCGGCGCGATTATTTTCAGTATCTCCATTAGCCATTGTGTCAGCGTCTTGTCGTTATGTATTCCGCAAAACAGCGTGGCCAAGTTCGCGTCAGCCGATAGCTCCTGTGGCGTTGGGTGGTATATCCTTTCGGTTTTCAATTTGCCGGCAAGCGACGCGCACTTGTCTGAAATGTATTTTGCATAGGGGTGTGACAGGATTTGCAGCACGCTTTTCGCGGTGAACGTACCGTTTGCCGGTGAGTATCCGTTGATTTTCAGGTCGAAAAGTTGTAAGACTAACGACGTGATTGCTGTTTGGAACAGCGGATAACCCGTGGTGATGTTAAGGCTTTCAACTTCGTCAGGTATGTTGTGGATGACTGTAGGCAGCAGTGATTCGTCGCACAAGATTATAGCCGTGTTGCGTCCTTTCTTGTATCTGTCGTTTTCTTTCAGCCAGTCGTTAATGTACCTTGCCTGTATGTTTTCAGTCGTGGCGTTTATGTAAGTGATGTTTTTCTTCCTCCTGAAGTTGTCGTAAATGTCTTTGTCTGACGTGTCAAGCTCGTTGGGGAACGCTTTTAGGAATTGTGAAATGTAATGTCCCGCCTCGTTTATGTTTGTATGTCCGGGCATGTAATAATTGTCGAAATCCCAGTAAAAGCCGGCTTTCCCGCTTTTCTCCAAAGTGGTGAATAGTTCTTGTTCCACTTTTTGTATCACGTTGAAGCCAACGAAAAGATACTTGTCGTAATGGAAGTCTATCACTTTGCCTGACACCACCTCCCTGTACAACATCCCCTCGTAAGCTATGCCTTGGCTGAGCAGGCGTTCCTTGAAGTTTGTGTAAATGTCGTCCATGTGGCACCATAACCTCAAGAAACGTTTTTTTAGTTCGGTGTTGTCTTCCGCCGTAAAATTGCTGAAAAAGCGTTTTAACACCTTTTTCTGTTCTTCGTTAAGATAGGATATGTCGTCAAGCTCGTGTATGTCTTTTACGTTGCTGAACACTTTTGACGCGTCGGCCATGTTTTTGTCGATGTCGTCGAAGTCGGCGATTAGCAGCTGTCCCCATCCGAAAAAGTGGTCGAGCGTCTCGTCTATGCCTGTGCATTCGGTGAAACTCTTGTGCAGGTCGCATATCAGTTTCACCGGGTCGCCTACGGTCAGGTTGGAGTGACGGCGGAATAATTCGCTGATGGTGATGTACGCCGGAGACCAAATTGTCTTTCCTGCGGCCTTTGCCAGATATTCGTTCATGAACAACGAGGCACGCTTATTCGGGAACACCACGGCTATTTGAGACAAGTCAGTGCCGTATTTGCCAAGAATGTCCTGGGCCACGTATTCTAAAAACTTTTTCATTTTCCTTGTTTGTTTTTGTTATTTTCGGCGTCAACGCTTAGTCTGCCGCCACTGCCGGGCGCGCTCGTTGTTGGCGGCGTTTCCGCTTTTGTCTTGCTTTGCGCGCTTATTTATATTGTACCTGCTGGTAGCCGACGAGCCTGTCGGTGCGTCCGCCCCTTTCCTTATAATATACTAATGCCTGGTATTTGTTCTCAGTTTGGAAGAAACTGCCTTCCGACGGCACCACTTGGCTTACGCCTTGCCCGTCAAGCATTACGAACTGGTAAGAATAATACCCCTGTTTTTGTAATATCTTTGCCGTGTAGCATTTGTGTTCGGCGTCATATTCCATCCTGTACTCGTTGGTGAACTGGTCGTTTGTCCATGCTCCGTTTACGTACACTTCGCCGTCAAGTTTTTCAGGAACACGTAACACATAATTCACATAAACATATTCTGACGAGATGTCGTTTTCTACATTGTCGCTGTTCCTGATGTAAAACGCGCCGTTGGCGTCTTCGTCATACACATAGTTCAGGCGTGGCTCGCACGGGTAGGGATACACCTGGTAGTCCGTTCCGTCCCAGACAATGCGGTCTATGCCCATTGTCGGATGCGTCACGTCAAGGATTTCATACTTGTGGTATTCATTCCCGGCTTGGAATATCAGCTCCCTGTTATGGTCCCATTTCAGGCCGTCGCCCGTTATGTATTGCGGCTTGGCGTTTATCTTGGCGTTGTCCCACCTCCTGTTTTGCATCACCACCGTTTTAATCTGCGATGACGGGTCGGTCACGTTTACGCCGCCGTAGTTTACGGTCATCGTCACTTGCTGGTGTGATTTGTTTATGTCCACGTCCGTGTTTGTGGTCACTCCGAGTTGCACGCCCATCAGCGGTTCAACAACCATGAAGCACGCCGTGAATACAGGCCGGTTGCCGTCGTTTTCGTCAAAGACGGTCAGCTTGTAGTTGCCGCTCATCTTCAGGCTGCACTGTTTGTTGGGGATTGTCAGTTTGTAGTGGGTGTACAGGATGTTTGTGTTTATCGATTCCTCGTTGTAGTCAATGGTGTTGCCTTCCTGGAAACCGTTGATGAAATCACTTGGGAACAATCCTTCAGAGACGGTCCAGTCAGCTTCGCAATGTTCTATCTTGTAAGTATAACGATGGTATGCGTGCGTGAAATCGTCAAAACTTATGTTTATCCTGTCATTAGGGCTGTGGCTGTTGAGCTTGATGATAGGCAGCGACATCCAGTTTTGCCCGGCCACGACTTGCAGCGAAGCTATGTTGTTGTCGTATATTTCGTTCTTCTGGGCCTTTGCTTGGCAGAAGGATGTCGATAAGATGATAACGCCGAGTAGTAATTTTTTCATGTGCCGTTTTGTTTTTATTAGCTGTTTATAATGAAATGTCATTCCGTTACGCCGTTTTTGAGAAGCGATATTCCGTGCCAGGAGCAGGGACATTGTTGGAAACACGACCTGTTATGCATGTGAAACAGCTTCAGACTGAGCGCAAGGCAATGATTAAGGATACGACGACCGTATATAATAATCTTCATATCTGTTAATTTGTGACAGCCTATTAAATAACGCCTTTTCCCCTTATTTATTATATGTATGATTTTATAGTGTCAACACCCTGTTTCCGATTAGCCGTTAATTGCGTTGCCGTTTGCGGTGAGTTGCGCTGCGATTTGCGGCAAACGGCGTCGCGATTAGCCGTGAGTTGCGTGGCGTCCCGTTCTTGCGCGTTCCGCGGCTGTTTGCCTTGCCCTCCGCCGGCGGCATTTTCCCCGCCGTTGCCATGCCGTGTTTATTATATAATAATGTGTCAGGCTGCCGTATTTGTGAACGAATGTTAAAACGTTGTTTGTTTTGCGATTTTCTTGTGGTAATATTTTGCGGTTAAGTGTAAAGTGCGTACTTTTGCATCCGCTTTTCAGG
>CALUGU010000021.1 GCA_944320255.1 uncultured Prevotella sp.
CCGTCGCTGTCGCACGTTATGTCTTGCAGCGTCGCGCTGCGTGTCGGCCTCTCGTTGAGCCTCTGCAGGGGCACGATGGGGAAGATTTGGTCGATGGCCCAGGCGTCAGGCAACGACTGGAACAGCGAGAAGTTGCAGAAGTATTTGTCAGCCAACAGCTTGTCCAAGCCCTTCAGCTCCTCCGGGATATGCTTCAACCGCTTGGCTATCGAGTTGATTTCGCGGCACACGCTCCAGTACATCCGCTCAATCTCGGCGCGCGTCTTGAGGTCAACCATGCCGTGTTCGAACAGGTCGAGGGCGTCCTCGCGGATTTGCTCGGCGTCGTGCCAGTCCTCCAGCATGGTGCGCGGGTTGAGGTTGTCCCATATATCATAAAGGTCTTTCACCAGCTTGTGAGAGTTTTCCGTAGGCTCATACTCCTCGTCCATCTCGGGCAGCGAGGCCGTCTCAAGCACGTCGATGACCAGCACCGAGTGGTGAGCCGAGAGCGAACGGCCGCTCTCCGTGATGAGGTTGGGGTGCGGAACACCGTAACGGTCAGCCGCCTCGACGAAAGCGTAGATGCAGTCGTTGACGTATTCCTGGATGGAGTAGTTGACCGAACTTTCGCTGTTCGGCGAACGGGTGCCGTCATAATCCACGCCGAGACCGCCGCCGCAGTCAACGAAATCGACGTTGTAGCCCATCTTGTGCAACTGCACATAGAACTGCGAAGCCTCCTTCAGGGCGGTCTGTATGCGGCGGATTTTGGTGATTTGGCTGCCTATGTGGAAGTGGATTAGGCGCAGACAGTCCTTCATCCCCTTCTTGTCGAGAACCTCAAGAGCCGTCAGCAGCTCCGAGCTTGTCAGCCCGAACTTGCTCGCGTCGCCGCCGCTCTCCTCCCACTTGCCGCTGCCCGATGAGGCCAGCTTTATCCTTATGCCGAGGTTGGGCTTCACGCCGAGCTTCTTGGCGGCCTTGCTTATGGTCTCAAGCTCGTTGAGCTTCTCCACCACGATGAAGATTCTCTTGCCCATCTTCTGCGCCAGCAGAGCCAGCTCGATGTAGCTCTGGTCCTTGTATCCGTTGCAGATTATGAGCGAGTCGCTCTGGCATTGCACGGCGATTACGGCATGCAGCTCGGGCTTCGAGCCGGCTTCAAGGCCGAGGTTGAACTTCCGTCCGTGGCTGATGATTTCCTCTACGACGGGCTGCATCTGGTTTACCTTGATGGGGTATATGATGAAATTCTCCCCCTTGAATCCGTATTCGTCAGACGCTTTCTTGAAACAGCTCCACGTCTTCTCAATCCTGTTGTCGAGGATGTCGGGGAAGCGCAGCAGCACCGGCGGCGTGACGTCGCGCAGGGCGAGTTCGTCGAGTACGTCGTGCAGGTCTATCTGCACGTTGTCCTTGCACGGGGTGACGTAAATGTCGCCGCGGTCGTTGATGCCGAAGTAGGATGTGCCCCACCCGCTGATGTTGTAAAGCTCGTTAGAGTCTTCGATAGTCCATTTCTTCATCTGGGCCTTAATGTTTTATTGATTTTATCCGTAAAGACTATAAGTTAGTAATTAAAAAAATTATGATTACCGTTAGTCGTGACGCAAAACGCGGCATTCTTCCGCAAAGGTAATCATAATTTTCTATTATCAATCAACAATTTTCTATAATGTAAGAATATCGCGCAGTTTATCGACCGAAGTCTTTATCTTCTCGTAATTGTCAAGCAGGTTGACGTCAAGCACGTGCTTTGCCTTGAGGTAATATTTCTCACGCAGGGCGAGCTGTTCCGCTATGAAGGCCTGCATCTCCTCCGGGGTCTTGTTTTCGAGCAACGGACGCTTCACCTTGGCCATCTTCAAGTGGGCGTAAAGCACTTCCGGGTCAGCCTTCAGGTAAACGGTGTCGCCTTGTGAGTTCATATAGTCCATGTTGTCGAAGAAGCACGGCGTGCCGCCACCGCAGCTAAGCACTATGTCTTCAAACTCCGCAGCCTCGTGCAGCATGTTGCGCTCCACTATCCTGAAGCCATCCTCGCCGCGCTCCGAGAATATCTGGGGCACCGTCTTGTGCATCCTGCCTTCAATATACCAGTCAAGGTCGTAGAACTGCAAGCCCGTGTCCTTGGCCAGCGCCTTGCCCACGGTGGTCTTGCCGGCGCCCATGTAACCGATGATGATTATGCGTCTCACGGGCTATTTCTTCTTTGAGCTGTTGATGACGTTCATACATTCTTCGAGTGTCAGCTCGGTCGCCTTGTCGTGCAGGTTCTTCGGCAGGCGGTAGTTCTTGCCGTCGTATGCGAGGTAAGGGCCGTATCGGCCGTTCATCACTTCGAGCTTCGGCTCCTCTTCAAAGGCCTTTATGTGGCGTTGCGTCTCTTGCAGGCGTTTCTTCAGGATGAGGGCTATCGCGCCGTCGAGCGTTATGGTAAGCGGGTCGTCGGTCTTCGGCAGCGACACGTACTTCTTGTTGTGCATCACGTAAGGGCCGAAACGGCCTGAGCCGATGACTACCGGGCTGCCCTCGAACTCGCCAAGCGTGCGGGGCAGGCGGAACAGTTCCAGGGCCTCGTCGAGCTTTATGGTCTCAAGGCTCTTGTCCGCCGGCAGCTGGGCGAAGCGGGGCTTCTCCTTGTCTTCAGCCTTGCCTATCTGCACCACCGGGCCGAAGCGTCCTATCTTTACGAACACGGGCTTGCCTGTCTTCGGCTCCTTGCCAAGCTCGCGCTCACCGGCCTTGTGCTCCTCACGCGTGTTCATCGTCTGTTCAACCGTAGGCTCGAACTTCTTGTAAAAGTTCTCAATCATCGACGTCCACTGCGCCTTGCCCTCGGCGATGGTGTCGAACTGTTGCTCCACCTTGGCGGTGAAGTTATAGTCCATGATGGTCGGGAAGTACTTCATCAGGAAATCGTTCACCACGATGCCGATGTCCGTCGGCAGCAGTTTGCCTTTCTCGCTGCCCGCCATCTCCGACTTGGTTTTGTTCGTAATGGAGTCGCCGTCGAGGATGTCAACGGTGTAAAAACGTTCCTCGCCTTTCTTGTCGCCCTTCTGCACGTACTCTCTTTGCTGTATGGTGCTGATGGTCGGGGCGTAGGTTGACGGTCGGCCGATGCCGAGTTCTTCGAGTTTCCTTACGAGGCTCGCCTCGGTGTATCTCAACGGACCTTGGCTGAAGCGTTGCGTCGCAACGATTTCCTGGCGTTGCAAAGCCTCGCCCTCGCTCATCGGGGGCAGCGTGTGCGACGAATCCTCCTGCCCGTCGGCCTCGTCGTCTGACGACTCGCGGTAGACTTTCAGGAAACCGTCGAACTTCACCACCTCGCCGTTGGCCACGAACTGCTCCGGCGCACCGCTTACGCTTATCGTCACCGTGGTCTTTTCTATCTGCGCGTCGGCCATCTGGCTGGCTGCGGTGCGCTTCCATATCAGGTCGTAGAGGCGTTTTTCCTGTTGCGTCCCTTCAATCGTGGTGTCGGCCATGTACGTCGGGCGGATGGCCTCGTGTGCCTCCTGCGCACCCTTGGAGTGGGTGTGGAACTGGCGCGGCTTGCTGTACTCACCGCCCCAGAGCTTGGTTATCTCTTCCTTGCTTGAATTTATGCAGAGCGATGAGAGGTTTACCGAGTCGGTACGCATGTACGTTATGCGTCCGTTTTCATACAGATGCTGGGCCACCATCATTGTCTGCGACACGGTGAAACCGAGCTTTCTTGCGGCTTCTTGCTGTAAAGTTGAAGTGGTGAAAGGAGGCGCAGGCGTACGCTTCATCGGTTTTTTTACAATGCCTGTAACGGTGAATTGGGCGTTTTTGCACTTTTCAAGAAAAGCCATCACCTCGTCGTGCGTGGTGAAACGCTTGTCAAGCTCCGCTTTCACTTCCATTAAACCGTCCGTAATGTCCGGCACGCCCTTGACTGGAACGGTGAAAACGGCGTTTACGCGATAATACGTCTCGCTCTTGAACACCTGGATTTCGCGTTCGCGCTCTACGATAAGCCTTACGGCTACGCTTTGCACACGGCCTGCCGACAACGCCGGCTTAACCTTGCGCCATAACACGGGCGAGAGCTTGAAGCCTACGAGGCGGTCGAGCACGCGGCGCGCCTGCTGCGCGTTCACGAGGTTCATGTCCAAGTGGCGCGGATGCTGTATGGCGTCAAGTATGGCAGGTTTGGTTATCTCATGGAAAACGATGCGGTTGGTCTTCTCCTCGTCAAGCCCCAACACTTCGCAAAGGTGCCACGATATGGCTTCTCCCTCGCGGTCTTCATCGGAAGCCAGCCAAACCTTCTCGGAGTTCTTGGCGTTGTTCTTCAGCTCCGTCACGAGCTTTTTCTTTTCTTCGGGGATTTCATAATCGGGCGCAAAAGTGTCTGTGTCTATACTCAGTTCCTTTTTCTTCAGGTCGCGTATGTGCCCGTAGCTGGACATCACCTTGAAGTCTTTGCCCAGGAATTTCTCGATGGTCTTGGCCTTTGCAGGACTCTCGACGATTACCAAATTCTTCTGCATCACGTTGTTTACGTTTTCGATATAGGGCGCAAAAGTAAATAAAACTTTTTCACTCACCTTATATAATAGGTGAAATTTCCGTTTTTTAAGAAATTTTAGCTCACTGCCGTTTGCTGTAACCGCTTTTTGTCGGCGTCGTCAAAGGTAAAGCAGGCTTTCGTTGCCCATGTTGAACACAAGGTCGAGAATGCTTAGGTTTGGCTTAAAGCCGTGCTTGCGCTCATACACTTGGTAATACCTGCGCGGCTCGAAGTCAGCGTCAGGCTGCGGGTGCTTCGGGCGGATGGCGTCGCGGAAGTCCGCCGTGCCGGCGGCCAATGCGTCACTGTCGGCTGGAACATACTCCGTGGTAGGCTCGATGTCAGGCTCAATACCGATGAAATCGCAGATTTTTGCGCATATTTCCATATTAAAATCATAAAGGAACGTCCACCGACGCTCGAAAAAAGGGCGCAAATCATCGGCGTAGAACTCAAAAAACGGCGACTCGCCATAGGCGCTCGCCAAGGCGTTCCAGTGCAGGTGACGCCAGTTGCCGTGGTCGCTTATGCGCACGTCTTTCATCAGGTATTTGCCAAAACAGGCGGTTCCATCGGAGTTTTCCATCGCGGCGGAATGCTCCACGGGCACCGTGAGGGTCTGCAGTCCGTTGGTCGTAGCTATGACGCAACGGTTGCGGTAGGTCTGTTTTGTGAAGTTTTCGTAAGCCTCAACGTACACTTTGCCGTAACGGTAAAGTTTCTGGTACCACTGTACAGGGCCGAAATAAGTCGATGAAAGCAGGGCTTTTTGCATTTTCGTTGTTTTTTGGAGAGATATGGGAGAGCTGGGAGAACTGGGAGAGTTGGGAGAGCTGGGATTTTAGGGAAAAGACAAACTATTTGTTAATCAGCAACAGCCAGCGGTCGTCGCGCAGACAGTCGTACACGGGCTGGCGGTTGTCTGTGGAATAGAGCAGCATCTGCACCTTGCCAATGACGTGGGTTTCAGGCACGAGGCCGAAGCTGCGCGAATCAGACGTGTCGCCACTACGCCCGGAACTGAACCAGTAATAATCGTTCTTGAACATGGCGCAGCGCGTCTCCTTGCCGTTGACTATGAGCTTGTCGCCGATGACTTCGGCATTTTCGCCCTCAAACCTGTTGTAAAGCATGCTCAGCAGCTTGGCGTTGGCACCGGTGACGCGGCACGGCTCATGCTTGCCCGGCACCTTTATTCGCACGCCGAAAGCCCTTACAGTGTCGCCCGGCACACCGGTGCAGAAGTAAGCCTGCACCCGGCGCACGGCTACGTGCTCCGCCGTGTCGGCGGGACTGTTGAAGACTACGAGGTCGCCGCGCTCGACGGGGGCAGCCGCCCACCGCGCGTAATTGAACATTCCGCCGCCTCCGGTGCGCAGGCCATAGCTCCAGCGGTTCACCAGCACACGGTCGCCATCTACGAGGCAAGGCTCCAAGGCCGTGCCCCTTACCGTATAAACGGTGAACACCAAAGCGCGGAAAGCCAACATCAGCAAGATTGTGACTATCAACGCCATCACAAACTTGAGCGCGTTATTCATTGTTTTGAAAATTAAGAATTAAGAGTTAAGAATTAAGAAAACCACCTGTGCAGGAATACTTCCTCAAAGCATATTTTCTTAATTCTTAATTCTTAACTCTTCACTTTATATTGTCCACCATCCTGAACAGCCTGTTCCAGCGGATGCCGGAGAAGCCGCCGCGGTCGGGGTCGCTGCTCCACCAGATGAAGATGGGCTTTCCCACGATGTGGTCTTCGGGCACGAAGCCCCAGTAGCGCGAGTCGGCGGAGTTGTGGCGGTTGTCGCCCATCATCCAGTAATAGTCCATCTTGAAGGTGTAGCTGTCGGCCTGCTTGCCGTTGATGAATATTTTTCCGTCGCGCACTTGCAGGTCGTTGCCCTCGTAGACGCGGATTGGCCGCTCGTAGACGGCGATGTTCTCCAGCGTCAGGCGCACAGTGCCGCCCTTCTTGGGTATCCACACGGGGCCGTAGTTGTCGCGCGTCCATCCCGTGTGGGCGTTCAGGGGGTATATGTCGCCGGTTATGGTGTCGGTGTTCAGGCGTATGCTCTGCACGATGTCCTTGCGCGCCTTGAGCGCGTTGACGGCGCGGTTGGTCAGCGGCATGTAGCCGCTTTGGTTCAGGCTCGTCAGGTCTTCCATGCTTATTCCAAGCTCCTGCATCATATCTTCGGGTATCGGCTGCAAGAGTTTCACGTAATAAGTGTACTGCACGTTGTCAGGCTCCTTGTTGGCCTTACCGTCGGTGTAGACGATGCGGTTCTTTATCTGGAGCGTCTGTCCGGGCAAGCCGACGCAACGTTTCACGTAGTTCTCGCGGCGGTCTACGGGGCGTGTGATGACTTTGCCGTACTCGCCTTGGTTGTCGAGGATGTACTGCCGGCCCGTGGCGTAGACCTTAGCATACCACTCAAGCCTTGCCTGCGGCGACATTATGGAGAAGTCGGGCTGGTAGTTGAGCAGCTGGCTGCCGAACGAGTAGCACATCTGGTAATAGTCGGCGGCCTGCCAACGCTCGTTGCTGCAAAGCGTGTCGCCCGCCGGGTAGTTGAACACTACGATGTCGTTCTGCTTTATTTTGCCGAGGCCTTTCACGCGGCGGTAGTCCCAGTGGGGCCACTCGATGTACGACTTGCAGCCGAACACGGGCAGCGTGTGCTGCGTCAGCGGCATAGTGAGCGGTGTCTCCGGTATGCGCGGGCCGTAGCTCACCTTGCTCACGAAAAGGTAATCGCCGGTAAGGAGCGACTTTTCAAGCGAACTTGACGGTATGACGTAGTTCTGGAAGAAGAACAGGTTGATGAAATACACGGCCACGAGGGCGAACACTATGGCGTCAACCCACGACATTATGAAGCGCACTGGCGGCTCGGAGTTTTTCCACCATTGCCACTTTATCTTCTTCGTGATGTACACGTCGAAGATGAACGGCACAACAATCAGCCCCAACCAGCTCTTGACCCAGAGCAGGAAAAGGAGGTAAAGCACGAGGACGATGATGCACTTTGTCCACTGCTTTTTCATATTGAGAGTTTTCTTTTCCACTTTTCTCCAAATTGAAAATTGAGAATTGAAAATTATGATTACCTTTTATAATTGAAAGTTGATAATTGAAAATTATGATTACCGTCTGCCAAGATCAACGCTGACAAATCATAATTTTTTAATTATCAATTATCAATTTTCCTTTTTGAAAAGATGCAAATCATAATTTTCAATTATCAATTAAAGAATTAGAACTTAAACATATCCCCTATCGTCAGCAGGCCGCTGTGGTCCTTGGCGTACTCGGCGGCGAGCACCGCTCCGAGGGCGAAGCCCTTGCGCGAGTGGGCGTCGTGGGTTATCGTGATGCAATCGGCCTCAGAATCATACTTTATCGTATGTATGCCCGGCACTTCGCCCCGGCGTATGCTGTCGATGGCTATTTGGTCGGCGGCCACGCCGTCCGTGCCGCTCACGGTGCCGTCGGGGGCTGTCAGCGTGCCCTTGGCCCAGCCTGTCTTGCGGTCGATGTTGTCAACTATCTCCTCGGCCAGGGTTATCGCCGTGCCGCTGGGAGCGTCGAGCTTGTGGATGTGGTGGGTTTCCTCCATCGTCACCTCATACTGCGGAAAGCCGTTCATTATCTTGGCCAGATAGCGGTTGACGGCGGAGAATATGGCCACGCCCACGCTGAAGTTCGACGCCCAGAAGAGCGTCTTGCCTTCCTCTGTGCACATCCGGCGCACGTCGTCGCCGTGGTCTTTCATCCACCCCGTAGAGCCTGACACCACCTTGACGCCCTTGGCGAAAGCCTTGAGGTAGTTGCCGTAGGCGGCTGTGGGGTTGGTGAACTCTATGGCGACGTCGGCTGAAGCGAACTCCGGCGAGTCGTAGTCCTGCTGGTTGTCCTGGTCGATGATGCTTACGATTTCGTGGCCGCGGCTGATGGCTATCTGCTCAATCATCTTGCCCATCTTGCCGTAACCGATGATAGCTATTTTCATTTTTAAAACAGATTTAAATCTGATTGCAAAGATAATGAAAATAAAGAAGAAGCGAAAGGAATGGGGGTTAAAAATAAACAATGCGGCCGCCAACTGCCGGCAGCCGCCCGCCCAGCCATCCCGAAGGGGTGGAACTTAACCGCCAACGCGGCTTATCCGGCCAATAAGACGAATAAAAACAAACAGCCTAATCAGCCACATAGCTAATCAAGTTCTCCACCTTCGGCAGTGTGGGAGCGGGCATCTGGCAGCCGGGAATGAATTCGCGCAGTTCGTCGTCCGTCATCTTGCGGTAGACGCAATACAGGCTGACCGGCTGTGAGCCGTCAGCGGAGGGAAGGCGGCGCAGTATGCGCATCTCGCTGTCGCCGACCGACAACACACGGAACCCGGTGCTTACGCCCGTTGACACGTAGAAGCCGTTGGCGAGATAGGTGTACTTGACGCTCGCCGACGAGCCTTGGCGTCCCGGCGCAGGGGGCAGGCAGGCCGTGAGCGAGTCGGCGGAGATGAAATAGTCTTCGGCCGCCAACGCCTCAAAACCGCCGCGGCAGTCTTCGGCGTCATAGCGCCAGTCGGTCTCCATCTTGTGCATCTCGGTGCACCGCCAGCCGTAACCTACGGCGCGGCTCTCGAAGTCGGCGGCCGTGAGCCGTTCCTGTTCGGGCACTACGGGATACAGAGCGTTGAAAGTGTCAAGGTCGTAACGGTGGCTCGCGCGGCATGAGTCAAGCTCTTGGGCCGACATAGCCCGGTAAGTGGCGTAGACGTAGACGGGCGTCCCGTCGCCGCGCATGGCCTGGTATTTCAGTATCTTCAACGTTTCAGGAGTCACGGAAATAACCCTGAACACCTCCGCGCCGCCTGCCGTGACACGGCCTTCCACGCCGCTGAAGGCGAAGGCCTGCCTGCGGTAGCCTTTCAGGGGATAGGCGTCGATGTCCATGAACGTGGTTACGGAGTCGGCCGTGAAGGCGTATTGCACCGGACCGCCACCGGCGTGGCCGTCCCAGTAGTCGCGCTTGTCAATGCAGCCGTTCGCCTTTACCTCGTGCGACTCCACGTAGCGCCAGCCCTTGCCGCCGACGCAGCGCATGAAATAGTCGGCCAGCACAGGCTGCGGAGCCGGCAGGCGGTTGCAATCGTCTGCCGCCGCCGGCAACGCCCACGCCAAGAGCGCAAGCAAAAGATGAAGGTGCAATCTATTCATTATAAGGTTATTTCGTCAAACGGTTACAAATATAGCGTTTTTTCCGCCACGGTGTGCAAAAATAACCTTTTTTAGTAATAATTGCCGATTTTAGGCTAAAAGCTCCTAAGCCAGGCCTTAAGGTCGAGCTGCATCTCGTTGTGGTACTTGAACGAGTCGCGGTTGCCCCACCCGTGGCCGCCCGACGGGTACACGTGGAGCGTGGCGGGCACGTCGTGGCGGTAGAGCTGGATGTAATAGTTCACGCCGTTGGCGGGCAGCACGGTGTGGTCGTCGTCGCTCAGGGCGATGAAGGCGCGCGGCGTCACGCGCGTCACCTGCAAGTCGCTGCTGTACTCCTGCTCGTCGCGCTTCTTCGCCTTCACGCCGAGGAAGTTGTCGTGCGAGCCTTTATGGGTGATGTCTGGCATCATCGTTATCACGGGATAGAACAGTATCTGGAAGTCAGGCAGGGCGTCGCCCTTGGCGCGCGTGGCCACGGTTGACGCCAAGTGGCCTCCAGCCGACGAGCCCATTATGCCTACGTCGTGCGGGTCGATGTTCCAGTTGGCGGCGTTGCGGCGCACCAGCCTCACCGCTTCCTCGGCGTCGCTGACGGGCACGTCGCAGTCGCCGTGCGGCATGCGGTATTTCAACACTACGGCGGCTATGCCCATGTTGTTGAAGAAGGCGGCCCAGTCGTGCCCCTCATGGTTCATGGCGAGGTGAGAGTATCCTCCGCCGGGGCAGATGACGACGGCGCGCCCCGTGGCCTCGGCCTTCGGCGGCAGGTAGACCCACACCTTGGCCGTGTCGGCGCGGTCGCTGCTTTTCTCGGCGGGGCCTTGCGGCCAAAGGTTGATTTCGGCGCCCTTTTGGGCGCAAACGGGCATGAACACCGCGGCAAGGGCGGCTACCAGCAATGTCTTGATATTTTTCATTTCCATCAATGATTGTTCCGTAATTCAGGAGTTTTATGCAATTAAATGTGTTCGTCTTGCAAATGTAAACAAAATTTTTCGTAATATTGCACGACGCTACTTTATTATAACATACGTTTTGATTTAAAAACATACATATCTTTAGATTATGAACCTACTGGAAAAATTCGGCTACTGCCCCGCCTGCGGCAGCTCGCACTTCGAGGACAACTCGCCGAAAAGCAAGAAATGCAGCAACTGCGGCTTCGAGTACTTCATGAACCCGGCGGCGGCCGTGGTGGCGTTCATCACCAACGAGCGGGGCGAACTGCTCGTGGAGCGGCGCAAGATGGAACCGGCGAAGGGCACGCTCGACCTGCCCGGAGGCTTCGCCGACGTGCTCGAAACGGCGGAGGAGAGCGTGGCGCGCGAGGTGATGGAGGAAACGGGCCTGCGCGTCACCGGCGCACGCTACCTGTTCAGCCAGCCCAACGTCTACCGATACTCCGGGCTCGACGTGCAGACGCTCGACCTTTTCTTCGAGTGCAAGGTGGAAGACTGCGCCGCGCTGAAGGCCGGCGACGACGCTGCCGAATGCCTCTGGATAGCCCCGGAGGACATTCACACCGAACAGTTCGGCCTGCGCTCCGTAAGGCAGGGACTGTATCAATACTTGGAAAAGGTGAGAAGGTGAGAAGGTGAGAAGGTGAGAAAGTGAGAAAGTGAGAAGGTGAGAAAGTGAGATGCGCAGACGCGGTATGGATACAATGTTGTGTGTGTTTTCTCACCTTCTCACCTTTCTCACCTTCTCACCTTTATAAAGGTTGTTTTCCCCGGTATCTTCTGCCACTTGCCCCTGACGGCAAACTTCAGTGTGCTGCCGTTCTTCTTTGTAAAAGTGTAGGTGCCGTCGTCGTTGACTTTCACCGTGGCCGTGAAGTCCTCGCTGCCATAGTCGTTCGCCACTTCCATCTCCGCCGTGCGGTCGTCCTTGACGCGCGAGTCTACGATGTACCACTTGCCCGCGCTCTGCGTCGAACCTATAAATCCGTCCATCGCGCCGAGCATGTCCTGCCCCGGCACGGTGACGTCGCGGTCGTAAAGGTTCATCCTGATATAAATCTTCAGCTCGTCGTTCCTTATCTCAACGTCGAACGGGCGCGCCTCCTGCGCCGCGGACAACGCCGCCGTGAGGCACAGGGCGAACAATAAGAATGCTTTTCTCATAATCAACGGTTTATGTTTTTTGCAAAGATAACGCAAATTGACTGAAGCGGAAAATAAATCGATGCCATTTATCCAAATCGGTTTTTTCCTGTCCTCCCAGTTCACCCAATCCTCCCAGTCCTCCCAGTCCCAGCCACCCCAAACGGCACAATAAAAGGGCATCTTTCAGCGTGTGAAAGATGCCCTTTCGTAAAGCATTGTATGTCAATATGTTGCCACGCAGGCTTAGAGCTTCTGCTTCACCTCTATCTCGGTGAAGGTCTCCAAGATGTCGCCCACCTGGATGTCGTTGAAGTTTACGAGGCTGATACCGCACTCGAAGTTCACGCCGACTTCCTTCACGTCGTCCTTGAAACGCTTGAGGGCGTTGATTTCCCCGGTGTGCACCACGATGCCGTCGCGCACTACGCGGGCCTTGTCTGCACGGTGCACCTTGCCCTCCGTGACGTAAGCTCCGGCCACGGTGCCGACTTTCGAGATGTGGTAAACCTCGCGCACTTCCACCTGGCCTGTCACCACTTCCTTCTTCACCTTGTCGAGCATTCCCTCCATTGCGGACTTCACGTCCTCGATGGCGTCGTAGATGACGGAGTAGGTGTTGATTTCAACGCCTTCCTGCTCGGCCAGCTTGCGGGCAGCCGCCGACGGGCGCACCTGGAAGCCGCAGATGAGGGCGTCTGAAGCGTCGGCCAGCGAGACGTCGCTCTCTGAAATCTGGCCCACGGCCTTGTAGATTACGTTCACCTTTATCTTCTCGGTGGAGAGCTTTATGAACGAGTCGCTCAACGCCTCGATGCTGCCGTCGGTGTCGCCCTTCACCACGATGTTCAGCTCCTTGAACGAGCCGAGGGCTATGCGGTGGCTGATGTCGCTCAGCGTGAGGCGCTTCTGCGTGCGCAGTCCCTGCTCGCGCTGCAGTTGCAGACGCTTGTTGGTTATTTCGCGCGCCTCCTGCTCGGTCTCAAGTATGTGGAACGAGTCGCCGGCCGTGGGCGCGCCGTTCAGTCCGAGGATGATTGCCGGCTCGGCCGGGCCCGCCTGTTCTATGCGCTGGTTGCGCTCGTTGAACATGGCCTTGATGCGCCCGTATGTCGTTCCGGCCACCACGATGTCGCCCACGTGGAGCGTGCCGTTGCTTACGAGCACGGTGGAGATGTAGCCGCGGCCCTTGTCGAGCGACGACTCTATGATGCTTCCCGTGGCCTTGCGGTTGGGGTTGGCCTTCAGGTCGAGCATCTCGGCCTCAAGCAACACTTTCTCAAGAAGCTCGTCAACGCCAATGCCTTTCTTCGCGCTGATTTCCTGGCTCTGGTACTTTCCGCCCCACTCCTCTACGAGCAGGTTCATGTTTGCCAGGTCTTCACGTATCTTGTCGGGGTTCGCGCCCGGCTTGTCAATCTTGTTTATGGCGAACACCATCGGCACGTTGGCCGCCTGTGCGTGGGCTATGGCCTCGCGCGTGGTCGGCATCACGCTGTCGTCGGCGGCGATGATGATGATGGCGATGTCTGTAACCTGCGCTCCACGGGCACGCATCGCGGTGAACGCTTCGTGGCCCGGAGTGTCGAGGAAGGTTATCTTGCGGCCGTCGGCGAGCGTCACGTTGTATGCGCCTATGTGCTGCGTGATGCCTCCGGCCTCGCCCGCTATGACGTTGGTGTTGCGGATGTGGTCGAGCAGCGACGTCTTTCCGTGGTCTACGTGGCCCATCACGGTAACGATGGGGGCGCGCGGCACGAGGTCGTTCTCGTCGTCAGGCTCTTCCGTTATGGCCTCTGACACTTCCGCGCTGACGTATTCCGTCTTGAAGCCGAACTCCTCGGCCACGAGGTTTATCGTCTCGGCGTCGAGGCGCTGGTTGATTGACACCATGATGCCTACGCTCATGCAAGTGCCGATGACTTGGTTAACCGACACGTTCATCATGCTGGCCAGCTCGCTGACTGTCACGAACTCCGTGAGCTTCAGCACCTTGCTCTCGGCCTTGGCTTCGGCGCGCTGTTCCTTCAAGTGTTCCTGCACGGCCTCGCGCTTCTCCTTGCGGTATTTTGCGCCTTTCTTGTTCTGGCCCTTGCTGGTGAGGCGCGCCAGCGTCTCTTTTACCTGGCGTGCAACGTCCTCCTCGCTCACTTCAAGCGGCTTGTGGCCGCGCTTGTTCTTCTTTTTCTTCGAGCCGCCCTGCGCCTGTTGGCCGCCGCCCGCGCCGTTCTGCTTCACGGCCTGGTCTATGTTGACGCGCTCTTTCGTTATGCGTGAGCGTTTCTTCTTGCCGTCGCCGCGCGCCTGTCCGGCCTTTTCCTCGCGCTCCTTGCGGCGTTCCTCCTTCGATTTCTTCTTCGGGCGGGTGCTCTGGTTGAGCGAGTCGAGGTCTATTTTGCCCAAGACGTTCACTTTCGGGGCGAGCTTCTTCTCGCTCTTCAGGGTGAAAATCTTAGAGTCTTCAGTGGCGGCCTGTGTCTCTGCGGCAGTCCCGCCGTTGGCCGGTTGCGGCTGTTGCGCCGGCTGCTGCTGCGCTGCGGCAGCTTGGCTGGCAGTCTCCTCCGCCTTCTTGGCCGCGTCGGCGGCGGCCGGCTTGGCTTCCGCCGTCTTCTCAGGCTGCGGCTCCGCAGCGGGCTGCGATTTCTTTACAGTCTCGGTTGCGGCCGGCTTAGCCTTCACAGGAGCGGCCTCGGCGGCAGGCTTTTCGGCAGGTTTCTCCTGCTTCGGCTGCTGTTTCTGCGCCGGCTTGCGGTTAAGGCTGTCAAGGTCGATCTTGCCCAACACGGTGTATTTCTGTGTCGTAGCCTCTCGCACGGGGCTTCCAGCCTTCTGTTCCTTGCGCTCCGACGGGCGTTTCTTTTCTTTCGGGTGCTTCTGGAAGAGCTTTTCAGCCTGGGTTCTCACCTCCTTGTCCGACTTGAACTCTTCCACGAGGGCGTGGTATTGGTTATCGTTGAGCTTGAAGCTGACGTCTTCCCTCACCTCGCCCAGGTCACTTCTCTTTTTCAGGAATTCAACTGCCGTTTGAAGTCCTATATTCAATTCTCTGATTGCTTTATTTAATCTGATGCTCATACTCTTTTTAATTCATAATTCATAATTCATAATTCATAATTCAGTATCGGCGTAGTCGAATTTCATTCCATAATCCATAATTGACATTTGCTATTGTATATGCGCAGCCAATTATGAATTATGAATTATGAATTATGAATTACTCAAACTCCGCCCTAAGCACTTTCAGCACGTTATCGACGGTCTCCTCCTCAAGGTCGGCCTTCTCGACAAGCATCTCGCGCGGCGCGTTGAGCACGGCCTTGGCCGTATCGAGGCCGATGGCCTTGATGGCGTCGATGATCCACTGGTCGATCTCGTCAGAGAACTCGTCGAGGTAGATGTCCTCGTCAACCTCGCTCTCGTCAAGCTCGCGGAACACGTCGATGGTGTATTCGGTCAGCATACTGGCCAACTTGATGTTCAAGCCGCCGCGTCCGATGGCGAGCGACACTTCCTCCGGGCGCAGGTAGACTTCGGCCTTCTTGTTCTCCTCGTCAACGTTGATGCTCGAAATCTTCGCCGGGCTGAGGGCGCGCTGGATGAAGAGCTTTATGTTGGCGGTGTAGTTCACCACGTCGATGTTCTCGTTGCAAAGCTCGCGCACGATGCCGTGCACGCGGCTTCCCTTCACTCCTACGCAGGCACCCACCGGGTCGATGCGGTCGTCATAGCTCTCAACGGCAATCTTGGCGCGCTCTCCCGGCATGCGGGCTATGCGCTTAATCGTAATCAGTCCGTCGGCAATCTCCGGCACTTCGGCCTCAAGCAGCCGTTCAAGGAACATGTTGCTCGTGCGCGAGAGTATGATCTTCGGGTTGTTGTTCTCGTTGGTGACGTCCTTGATGACGGCGCGCACGGTCTCGCCCTTGCGGTAGACGTCGTGCGGTATCTGCTCGGCCTTGGGCAGTATCAGCTCGTTGTTCTCGTCGTCAACGAGCAACACCTCGCGCTTCCACACCTGGTAGACCTCGGCACTGATTACCTGGCCCACGCGGTCCTTATACTTATTATATAAGCTGTCGTGCTCAAGCTCAAGTATCTTCGAGGCCAGCGTCTGGCGCAGGTTGAGGATGGCGCGGCGGCCAAACTTGCTGAAGTCAACCTTCTCGCTGACCTCCTCGCCTATCTCATAGTCGGGTTCTATCTTCAGGGCGTCGGTGAGGGATATTTCCTTGTTCTCGTCCTTCACCTCGCCGTCGGCCACGACGGTGCGGTTGCGGTAAATCTCGAAGTCGCCCTTGTCGGGGTTCACGATGACGTCGAAGTTCTCGTCGCTGCCGAATATCTTGGCGATGACGTTGCGGAAACTCTCCTCCAAGACGCTCATCAACGTCGTGCGGTCGATGTTCTTGGTGTCTTTGAACTCTTTAAAGGTGTCAACCATGCTGACGGTTTCTTCACCACTCTTTCTTGTTGCCATATATTTTTATTGTTATTTTCTATTAACAAGCCCCCACCCGGCCTCCCCGTCGGGGAGGGGACTTAACGCCATTACGCCCTTGCCGCCACGGCTCCTCCCCGACGGGGAGGCCGGGAGGGGCGTTTATTTGAAGCTGATCAGATACTTCGTATATTTCACCTCGTCCATCGAGAACGTCTTGTCAACGTCCGTGAGCACCGGACGCTTTGCGCCCTCCTTCTTGACTTTCTCCTGCACGGTGACGGTGAACTCGCGCCCGTCAACGGCCTTGAGCGTGCCGCGGTGCTTCTTGCCGTCGGCGTCGAGCACCTCCACGTCCTTGCCTATGAAGTTCTCATACTGCTGCGGCACCTTGAACGGCTGGCCCAGTCCAGCGCTGCCCACCTCAAGCTCATAGTCTTCCTCGTCGCGGCTGAGGTTGTCCTCGATGTACTTGCTGAGCTGCACGCAGTCGTCGATCCACACGCCGTCGGCGTGGTCGATTTCCACGGTTATCTTGTCGTCATTGCTCACTTCCACGTCAACAAGGAAGTATTCCTTGTCCTTGAGCCACTCCTCAACCAAATTCCTTACTACGTTCTTGTCTATCATAAAAGGGTAATTAAAATAAAAATGAGGAGCTTTCTCGAAGCCCCTCATTCCTCTGAACGCTGCAAAGGTAGTCATAAAATCGCAACGCCGCAAACATTTTCCCGTTTTTTATAAAAAATGTAATAAAAAGGAGGGAAGGAGGAAGGAATAAAGGAGAGAAGGAGGGCTACACATTCCTGCTGTTCTCCTCTACTACTTACTCCTTTACTCCTTCTCTCCCTTACTCCTTAAAATAAGCAATTAATAGCCAGGGTTCTGGTATTCAGCACCGTTGCTTATTGAGTTGATGAAGTCAAGCGGATACGGTTTCAGCACATATTCGGCCTTGAAGTACTGGGCCAGGTCGGGATGGGTCTCACTCAAGTAAGAGGCATCTTTCAGCAATCCCATGCGCTTCAAGTCGTAGTAACGGCTGTATTCGCCGCAAAGCTCACGGCCGCGCTCGTCGAGTACGTCACGCACTGTAGGCGTGCCGCTGAAAGCCTTCGCACCCGCACGCAGTTTCACCTTATTCAAGTATCCGGCAGCGTTGGCTCCTCCGTTGAGGTAAATGTCAAGCTCTGCGGCAATGAGGTAAACCTCGGCCATACGCATCATGAAGGTGGCGTTGAGGTTGGCGTTGCGGCGGTTTGACTCGCTCACTACGTAGAACTTCGCACTGTTATGCTTGTTGAGCGACGGGTAGAAGTAGCGGTAAAGGTTCTCCTTCCCGTTGAGCGTCATGCGCACATTCTTGTTCTGGTCGTCGTAAACATCCTTGTAGTCAACGAGCAGGTAAGGCAGCGAAGCCTTCTGGCTTACCAACTGGTCGTAGTCAGCGTCCTGCGGCACGGTTATCTTGATTGCCAAGTCGCCAACGGCGAGCTTCTTGCCTACCACGCTTGCGTCCTTGTCATAGTTAACCTTGTCGTCGTCGCTCCAGGTGTAGTCCACGTTGGCGTTCCACTGGGTTGAGAACCACTGGTGGAAGCGCGGGTCGAGCGTGCCGTCGTCCTGAACATAGAGGCTCAGCAGATGCTGCGTAGGCATGAAGATGCCCTCGTAGCTGCCTTCCCACGTCGTGCGCGACGACTGGATGTCAACCCTCGCGCCGAAACGGCTCAACGGGCAGAGGAACTTCTCGTTCAACTGGTTGGTCTTGTAGTTGCCGTTAGAACATCCGTGGCCGTCAGAACCTACATAGAAGCGGTGCTTCCACAGGGCTTCCTTGTTCTCCCAGTTGTTGGCGTCGGCGAACACGTCGGCAAGGTTCGGGTACATATAAGCGCCATACTCCCCACCGCCGCTCTCGCAGTCGGTTATGAGCTTTTGCGCAGCCTCAAGGCCCTTGGCCAGATATTCGTCAGTGCCATACTCCTTTGTTTGCAGGCATGCTTTCGCCAACATTCCGAGAGCCGCCTTTTTCGTCGGTTCGGTAGTCGTGGCGTCAGTGCCCTTCGAGAGCCATTGCACGGCAAACTCAAGATCCGGGATGATGATTTGCGTATAAATAGTCATCGGGTCTGATTTTGACGGCGAATAGTTGGGGACGTCTGTCGGTTCGGTTATCAGCGTCGCGCCGCCGAACAGCTCAACGGCGTTAAAGTAGTAAACGGCGCGCATGAACCTTGCCTGGGCGACGTTGTAATTGCGCTCCTCCTCCGTCTCGAACGGGGCCTTGTCGGCAAGCGTTATTGCCTGGTTGCAGCTGCCTATTCCGTCGTAAATGTTGTCCCAAGTGTCTTTGGTAAAGGTCACGTTCGGCGAACCTCCGGCAAAGAACCAGAACCACTGGGTATAGCTTGAGTTGATATTGGCGCGGTATGTCCACAGGTCTGTGTTGCCTTCAGTCAACTCCATATAGTTTTTCGAGCAATAGAACGCGCGCTCCATTCCGAAATAACAGTTGTTCACGATTGTCTTGTAAGACTCAACGGAACTCACAGCCAAGTCCTCCATCGTGAAACCTCCGGGGTTGTCCTCCTCCAAAGAGCAAGAGGCAAGCCCCAGCGTGCCTGCGAGCATCGCCGACACATATAATAATTTTCTTGTTTTCATATCTTTTACGGTTTTAAAGCCCCACCCTGCCTCCCCTGAGGGAGGAGCCGTGACGGCCTTGGGTGTTGATGTCGCTTTAAGTGACTTTGCGGGGCTTTATGTTATGATTTGTTATACTTATCTTTTTGTCAGCCAAGCAAATCCTTTCCCTCCTGTCGGGAGGGGTTGGGACGGGCTTCTTTTTAGAACGTTATGTTAACGCCGAAGACATACTGCTTGTAAGTCGGGAACGTGTCAGAGCCGCCCATTTCGGGGTCTGTGCCGTCAAGCTTGCTCTCCATGCAGAATATCCAGGGGTTGTAAGCCGTGAAGTACAGGCGGCACTTCTCTATGAGGGCGTGGCGCGTCCAGCTCTTCGGCAGTGTGTAGCCGAGGGTGATGTTCTTTATCTTTATGAACGAGCCGTCGTAGATGCGCAGCGCGGTTATGCCGTTCTCCTGGTCGTCTCCGGAACCGGGACGCGGATAGTAAGCTCCCTGGTTGTCCTCCGTCCAGTAGTCAACGCCTGAAATCTGGTTCTGCGTCACGCTCGACGTAGCCGTGTACTGTCCGAGCAGGTCGCTGTAAATGGTCTGCCCGAAGCGGCCCATCACATAGACAGTAAGGTCGAAGCCCTTGTAAGTAAAGGTGTTGTTCAAACCGAGTATCCAGTTCGGGTTCTCGTGGCCGAGTATCCGGCGGTCGTCCTCGCCGTATGCGTGTACGCCGCCGTCGCCGTCCTTGTCGTTGGTCTCAACCTTCACCCATCCCGGCTTCACGCCGTAAGCGTCGAGTATCTCCTGCGGGGTGTCCGTGCCCCAAATGCCGGCGTACTTGTAATCGTAGATTGAGTTGATAGGCTGGCCGATGAAAAGGTTCTCCGATACGAGGTCGCCGTCGGGCAGGCTCTCAATCTTCTCCTTGCCCCACGTGCCCGTAAGGGTTGTCATCCAGGTGAAGTCCTTTGTCACGATGTTGCGGCTGTTGATGGTGAACTCGAAGCCTTGGTTGCTCGTCTTGGCGATGTTCTGCCATACGGTGAGCGCCCTGCCCCATCCTGTGTTACCGGTAGTGATGGGCAGCGTGCGCTTGAAGAGAAGGCCGCGCGTCACGGTTGTGAAGTAGTCCAACGAACCGTCGATGCGTCCGCCCAGCACGGTGAAGTCGAGACCGAAGTTCCAGTTGTAAGACTTCTCCCACCCCAGGTCTGCGCTTCCGAACGTTCCGTCATACTGTGCGAACGGTGCGATCTGTCCGTTTATCGTAATACCGTTGTTGGCCCACTTCATGGCGTTGGTCTGCGTAGAGTAAGCGCCTACGCCTCCGGAGTTACCTGTGATACCGGCGCCTACGCGCAGCTTCAAGTTGTCGAGCCATGAGCGCGTGCTCTCCATGAACGGCTCGTCTGAAATGCGCCATGCGATAGCTCCCGCGGGGAACGAGTCCCACTTCTTTCCGGGCGAGAAGAACGACACGCCGTCCCAGCGGTTGGAGAACGTAAAGAGGTAACGTCCCTTGTAAGAGTAGTTGAAGCGGAGGGCGTAAGACATCTTCTGGGCTTTCTTGTAGGCCGACTCAACGTGCTGGCTCGTCGTCGAGGCAAGCCTCCAGAACGACCATGCGTTCAAGTCCTGCCCGCTACCTCCGGCCACATAGCTCTCGTCAGTGTCCACCTGCCATGAGGTGACGCCCGTCAGTCCGAAGTCATGGTCTTTAGCCACGGTGATGTTGTACGAGAGGATGTTTTCCCACGTGTACTGGTAATCGTCAGTGGTCTTTATCTCGGCGTGCGGCGTGCTGGCGTATGTCGGGCGCAAGGCGGTGCACTGGTCGCCCCAGAATATGCCCTGCCTTGCATGGCTGAGGTTGACGTTCATCTGCGAACGGAAGTTCAGGCCCTTAACCGGGGTAAGCTCAAGGTAGCCTATGGCGTTGACGTAAGTGCGCTTCGTCTCGTTGACGTACTGGTCTTCGATGAAGTCGCCCATCGGAGTGTACTGGCCGTTGATGAACTCATAATTGAGCTTGCCCTCGTCGTTGCGCACCTGGCCGAGCGGCATTGCCGTCAAGGCTTTCGTGAACGTGTGGTTCTCGCTGCGGTTGCGCTTGCTGTAGTCCACGTTCGCCGTGAGGCCTATCCTCGCCCACTTGAACAGTTCCTGGTCGAGGTTGAGGCGCATCGAGTACTTGTCGCGGCTGTCATTGTCGAGCATGCCTGTTTCACGGTTGTAGACAACCGAGGCGTACACCTTGGTCTTCTCCGTGCCGCCTGAAACAGAGAGCGAATATTTCTGCGTGGTGGCCGTGCCGCCCATGATTTGGTCGATCCAGTCGATCCACTCGCCGTTGTTGTAAGCGTCTATATAATATTGGTTGCCGCCTAACAAGGCCGAGGTGTTTTGCGGGTATGAGCCGTTCTTGTAAGCGTATGCCTCAGTCATGTAGTCGGTCCATTCCTGCCCCGTCATTCCGTGCTTGTATTCGGGCGAGCCGCTGAAGCCGTAATAGGCGTCGAAGTTGATGTTGACCTTGCCCGTCTGTCCGCGCTTGGTGGTTATGATGACAACGCCGTTGGCGCCGGCCGAACCGTAGATGGCGGTTGACGACGCGTCCTTGAGCACGTCTATCGACTCGATGTCGTTGGGGTTGAGGTCAGAGTAGTTGCCGGGCAGTCCGTCGATGATGAACAGCGGCTTGTTGTCGCCGTAAATAGAGCGCGAGCCGCGCAGCAGGATGTTGACGTCCTCGCCGATCTCACCCGAAGTCTTGGTGATGTCCATGCCTGCGATCTTTCCCTGCAAGGCCTCCATCACGTTGCCCGTAGGCGCGATTACGATGTCCTCGTTCTTCATCGTGGCCACGGCGCCCGTGAGGTCGCGCTTCTTCACCGTGCCGTAACCTATGACAACCACGTCGTCGAGGCTGGCCACGTCGGCCTCCATCGTGATGCTCATCGGCGCGGTGGTGGCGCTGACGGTGAGAGTCTTGTAGCCTACGTAGCTAAGTTCCAGCACGTCGCCGGCTTTGGCGGCCAGGCTGAAGTTGCCGTCGAAGTCGGTCACGGCCGCGGCCTTGCCCGCCTTCAGCTTCACGGTGACGCCGATCATCGGCTCGCCGTTCTCGTCAACGACTTTTCCTCTCACTGTCTGGCCTTGCTGCACGGCTTGCGTCGGCACAGCCTTGGCCGCGGCGTCCGCTGCGAACGAGCAGGCGGGGACGCACAACAGGGCCGACAGCCCTATGGCGACCGAGGCCCTGGTCAGGCTGCGGCCCGGATGATGTTTTTCGTTTCTTTCCATGTTTTTTAATACTAAAGGTTTAACATTATGTTTTCTTGCATGCCATGTGTCTTGCCGGCGCATGCCTTGCGGGGCAGACGCGCTCCGCGCCGTATGGGAAAGTGTCACTAAACGTGGGCTTTAGTTACACTTCGCCCTGTAAGTTTTTTTGAAATGCGGAGCCGTAAATTAAAGCTCCGCTCCTCGTTGCCGCCTCCCGTCAGGGGCGCGCCGTGGTCAGGTTTTAGCCCTTGTTTTGGCGCATCTTGTTTCCGGGAACTTGCAATCGGAGGATGCGGGTATAATGAATTGCAATCCGATGCTTATAATATTAATAAGGTGTCGCTAAGCGGATTGCAAATCATAACTTTGTAAAATAAATCAAACGCAAGCTGAACACACCCCTTGCAGGGGTATGATTTATTATGCCCACACGCCACGGAGGAGCGTATAAATGTCTGAATATCGGCGTAATACGTTTCTTGCCAAACGTGCGGACATAATAAATCATATCCCTGCAAGGGCGATATTCCTAATTTTGACACACCCTCAACGGGGCTGTTTTCATCCAAAAGAATTGCGGATGAGCCGCAGGAACTGACAAACGGCCACGCCGTTTGCCGTCTTTTACGTTGCGTTTTGCCACTTTTCGCAAGGCGAAAAACGGCAAGTTGCAACACGCTGTGCCACAGAGCGTTGCGCGGAAGGTGCGCCAAGGGCTGCTTCCCTGATTTTGGCACGCCACTGTAAGGCGCGCCGGGCGGCGACTTTTTGAGCAAAAAACACGACTTTTTGACTATTGCCGATATTTCCTGCGGCAATAGTTCCTTACAAAATAAAAATCACTTATATTTGCAAAAAGAAAATCCAACCACGGCTTCGCGCCGCGGTGACAGATAACGAAGATATAAGTCTGATAACATATCTTAAATGAAGGCGGGCCGCGCCGACCGTTGCCTGTGAAGGCAGGGCGCAATGATGACACCGCCGACAGCCGTTAAAGGCTGTTGAACTACAAACCGTTCTATGGTAGGTTACGGCTGGTAGTGATACCGGTAAAAGTCTTTAGACGTAAGAAATGTAGACGTGTAACCATCAAATTTCTGTGAAAATGGTGTTTTTTGCTAAAAAAACACCATTTTTTGATTTAAATCACTACTTTTATTAGCATTAGTTTTGGCAATATTAAAAATATCTTTATATTTGCAAGGTAAGTGAGCCTTATCTCTAAAAGATATTAACTTTACAGAAAGCGAACATAATAACATATAATATAAGGTGTAAAAAACCTTCCCGCCGGGCGGCTGTGGCCGTCAAGCGGACTAAGCGGAAAGTCATTTCGATGCCTTAAACCGTCAAGCTACTAACCATTTTGAAACCTAAGAAATTACAATAACAGTGCCCGTGCGGCAGCCTCCGAAGGGCGTAATGCGCGCCCAGGAAAGAGTGCGTTTTTGCGCCTCGAAGTGTAACTAAAGCCCACGTTTAGTGATATTAATGTAGCTAATGTTAAACATATAGGACAAAAAACATGAAGAAAATCGAAAAACATCATCCAGCCATCAGCTTGACCAAGGCTTCTGTCGCCATCGGTCTGTCGGCCCTGTTGTGCGTTCCCGCCTGCTCGTTCGCGGCGGACGCCTCGGCCAAGTCAGTCCCGGCGCAGGCGGTCCAGCAGGGCCAGACAGTGAAGGGCAACGTCATCGACGAGACGGGGCAGCCGATGATCGGCGTCACTGTCAAGGTAAAGGGCGGCCAGGCCGCCTCAGTGACCGATTTTGACGGTAACTTCCAGATCGCCGCCAAGCCCGGCGACGAACTCGAACTGAGCTACGTGGGCTACAAGACGATGACCGTGCGCGCCACGGCTGCGCCGCTGAAGCTCCAGATGGAGGCCGACGTGGCCAGCCTTGAGGACGTGGTGGTGATAGGTTACGGTACGATGAAACGCCGCGACTTGACGGGCGCCGTGTCTTCGGTGAAGAGCGAAGACCTGACGCTGCAGCCGGTGTCTAACGTCGTTGAGGCCTTGCAGGGCAAGGTGGCCGGCCTCGACATCACCAAGGCCAGCGGCCAGGCAGGCTCCGAGGTGACTATGCAGCTGCGCGGCACGCGCTCGTTCACGGCCAGCGGCGACCCCACGGTGATAATCGACGGTATGCCGGGCAACCTCTCAACGCTTAACGCCAACGACATCGAGAGCATCGAGGTGTTGAAGGATGCGTCATCGACGGCCGTCTACGGTTCGGCCGGCGCCAACGGCGTAATCATCGTTACGACGAAGAGCGGAAAGGAAGGCAAGGCGAAGGTGAACTTCAACGCCTACGTCGGCATCAACGGATGGTCTGAAGTGCCGGAGGTGCACAACGCCCAGCAGTACTTCAACTTCCGCAAGCAGGCGCAGCTCGCCAGCGGCGCTTACACCGACGACGAGAGCGTGCTGGGCAGCCCCGCGATGTGGGAGGCTTACCAGCGGGGCGAGTCGATAGACTGGGCCGACGAGCTGTTGAAGACGGGCGTCATCCAGAACTACTCCGTATCGATCAGCGGCGGCACCGAGAAGACCAAGGCTTATATGTCGCTCAACTTCACCGACGAGCAGGGACAGTATGAGAACGACGACTACAAGGTCTACTCTACGAACATCCGCGTTGACCACCAGGTGAACAAATGGCTCGCCGCAGGTATCAATATGCAGGGCAGCTACGTTTACCGCAACCGCGCATACGCCCACCTCGACCGCGGACTCCGCCAGAACCCGATAGGCTCGATCTACGACGACGAGGGCAACCGCAACATCGAAACCGTGGAGGGAAGCGGCAACTACAACCTGCTCCTGAACACGAAGAGCAACTACCGCGACAACAACCAGATAACGCGCGTCTACGTGAACCCGTACATCCGCGTGACGCCGTTCAAGGGATTCACCTGGGAGAGCCGCCTCAACGCGTCGCTCGTGTTCAACAAGCGCAACCGCTTTGACGGCATCGGCTCGTTCAACTACTACGACGACAACGGAGCCGGAACCACCGGAACGAACGCAAGCGTCTACGCACAGGTGGAACAGACCAACTCGACAAACTACAAATGGGAAAACATCTTGACATATAACTTCACGATAGCCGACGACCACGAGTTCACCGTGACCGGCGTAACGTCGTGGAACCACAACCGCCAGGAGTACACATACGCGCACGCCGACAACTTCTCGACGAACACTTACCTCTGGCACAACCTCACCGTAGGGCAGAACCAGCGCACGCAGTCAAGCTACCTGATGTCAAAGGGCTTCGGCCTCGTGGGCCGCATCAGCTACTCTTACATGGGCAAGTACCTCGCATCAGTGTCCGTGCGCCACGACGGATCGTCGCGCCTGGCCGACGGAAACCGCTGGGACACCTTCCCCGCATTCTCTCTCGGATGGCGCATCTCGGAGGAAAAGTTCATGGAAGGCACTCGCTCATGGCTCGACAACCTTAAGATACGCGGCGGCTGGGGTGTCACCGGTACAGCCTCGATCGACGAGTATTCAAGCGTGTCGGTGCTCGAAGACGGACGCTACAGCCTCGGAGGCGTGGCCCTGCCGGCCTACCACTTCAGCCAGAACGTGGCCAACGCCCTGCTCGGATGGGAAAAGTCTAAGAACACCAACATAGGTATCGACGCCAGCTTCTTGAAGGGACGCATCGACATGGCCCTCGACTACTACTTCACCAAGACCGAAGACGTCATCTGGTCGAAGAACCTGCCCATCACCAACGGCGGCTACAACTCGTCAACCTACTACCAGACGAACATGAACATCGCCGAAACGGAGACGCAGGGTATAGAACTCCAGCTCAACACGAGGAACATCGTGACAAAGGACTTCACCTGGACATCAAACCTCACCTTCAGCTGGAACAAGGAGAAAATCACAAAACTCGCAAGCCCGGACGCCGAGTACATATCCAACGGCGACGACGGAAAGGTGCTCTACATGGGCGAGGCCGTCAACTCTTGGTACCACTACAAGCTCAACGGCGTTTGGAGAACGTCGGAAGCCGAGGACGCAGCCGTGTTCGGAATGGAGCCTGGCGACCTGAAGATAGACATCCCCGGAATGCACCGCGTGAGCGAAGGCGTGTATGAAAAGTGGGTTGAGCGCGAGAACGCCGAGACCGGCGAGATAGAGCGCGTGCTTGAAACCTACACGAAGGACAACCCCTATGTTGTCAGCGCAGACGACTACCAGGTGCTCGGACACCAGAACCCCGACTGGACGATGGGCTTCAAGAACACCTTCACTTACAAGAACTTCGACCTCAGCTTCTACCTCTACTGGCGTTGGGGACAGACCATCAAGTACAACCTCCTCGGCGACTACGACCCGACGGGAGCGTCAAACTTCCCCACATACTTCAACTACTGGACGGAGGAAACGGGCGACCAGTACCACTACTTCCCCGCTGTCAACTCGGCCAAGGGCATCACCGACTACACAGGCTACTACGCCCTGTCTTACGTTGACGGCTCATTCTTCAAGATAAAGAACATCACCCTCGGCTACACACTGCCGCAGAAGTGGGCCAAGACGATAGGCATCGAGAACTTCCGCGTGTACGCAACCATCACGAACCCGCTCGTGGTGCAGCACAGCGACTTGCTGAAGAACTACGACCCGGAAATGGGCGGCAGCATCGACTACCCGCTTACGAAGCAGTTTGTGTTCGGTGTCAACCTGACGTTCTAAACGGAAGCCCACTCCCAACCCCTCCAAACAGGAGGGGGAAAGGATTTGCTTGGTTGACAAAAAGATAAGTATAACAAATCATAACATAAAGCCCCGCAAAGTCACTTAAAGCGACATCCGTACCCAAAGCCGTCACGGCTCCTCCCCTTGGGGAGGCAGGGCAGGGCTTTAAAACCGTAAAAGATATGAAAACAAGTAAATTATTATACCTGTCGGCGGTGCTTGCCGGCACGTTGGGCCTCACGTCTTGTGAGCTTGACGAATACAACCCTACCGGTGGAGACGCCAACATCACGGCGTTCGACGCTTGGGAAGGACTTGAGACTTACTGCTACTCGCCGCTGGCAGAGCAGCTTTACTCGGTCTACGACTTCCTGTCCGTAGCCGAGGGCGGCACTGACATGTGGCTCACTCCGGCCGGCAACACCGACTATGCGAAGCAGCTCATCTACTACGACGGACTGACCACCAGCACCAACGCTACCAACAAGCTGTTCAAGCAGGCGTATTCGTGCATCGCGTCGTGCAACGCCGTAATCAACAACGCCCCCAACGTGCAGGGCGGAACGGAGGCCGACAAGACACGCATCGTGGCCGAAGCCAAGACGCTGCGCGCCTTCTACAACCTGCTGTTGGTGACTTACTTCGGCCCGGTGACGCTCTCACAGGAGGACGTCAGCCTCGGCGAAGTCAACACCACGCCTACACGCAACACCTTAGAGGAGTTCTACACGTCGATAACCACCGACCTGAAAGAGGCAGCAGCCGTGCTCGACGTAACGCCGTATGACGGCAACCCCGACCGCGTTGTCAAGAAGACGGCCCTCGGACTGCTTGCCCGCGCTTACGCGCAGGGCGCCGGCGAAGGACTGTCTGAGGACGGCGTAAGCTACTGGCAGCGCGCCCGCGAAGTGGCCGAAGACATGATCAACAACGCAGGCTCATACAATGTTTACCTCTATCCGGATGTTGCCGACGTGTGGGCGCAAGCCAACAACCGCAACAACCGCGAGGCCTTGTTCCAGACTTCGGGCGGCGACGCCAACAGCGAGTCGTACAACTACGTGAACTGCAACAACAACCTCTTCACCTACACCGTCTGCAACCCCTACAAGCTGAGCGACCTCTACAAGCGCGACGACAAGCAGAACTACTATCTCGGACGCCCGAACAACAACACGTTCGCCCCGACGAAATATGCCATCGACGTGTTCGACGCCTCTTGGGACAAGCGTTATGAAAACACGTTCATGACAGCTTTCGGCCTGTTCTCAATGGTTGATGCAGGATGGGTGGGCCCGTATGCCGGCACAAGAGTACAAATCACCCCCGTGCTCCAAAAGAAGTACGGCATGGGGCAGAAGTATCTCGGCCAGTATATCTACCCGTATGTTGACATGAACTATCACACGTCCAACTTCGGCGGCAACCAGTACTTCCCCGTGGGAGTGTGGCCGAAGGGCGAGCACAGCGGCAACACTGACAAACTGATAACCGACGTGAAGAACGTCTACGTGATAGACTATCCCGTGGCAGTTGACGACGACCGCTTCGCCATAGTTCTCTCGAAAGACTACAAGACGGCTGAAGAGAAGGCCCAGAGCATCTACTTCACCGTCAACATCGACGACCTTTTCGACGGAGACCAGTACAAGAGCGACGCCTTCGACGGCACACATTCGAACGAGCTCTACCCCTCGCTCATCAAGTACAACTGGTGCTATGACGGCGTATGGCGCGGTGCGCTCAACGCCAAGACCGGCACGATGATGATAATGCGCACCGCCGAGCTTTACCTCATAGCCGCCGAAGCCTGCGAACGCTTAGGAGTGCCCGAAGAGGGACGCAAATACCTTGAGGCCCTGCGCAACCGCGCTGCACGCTCCGGCACGCAGCCTACGCCGCTCGGCACGATAACCGAGAACGTGATCTTTGACGAATACGCCCGCGAAATGGCAGGTGAGTACACCCGCTGGGCACTTCTCAGGCGCCATAACAAGATAGGCGAACGTCTCGAACGTTACAACTCGCGCGCCGCACAGTTCTTCAAGGCCGACCGCCACAACTACCGCCCGATCTCAAACGACTTCTTGCAGCAGATCGACAACCGCGACCAGTACGGTGACAACGGCTATGGCACAACGCCGTCAAAGGGATACTAACCCATAACCGCCTTCCGCCCTTAGGACGCAACTTGAAGAAAAGGCCGGAAGGCGGTTTTTACAAAAATACTAACCATTAAAACAATGAATTTATGAAAAAGATTTTACTCGCAGCTGCTTTGATGGCTGCCGCAGTCGGTGCCAACGCCGACACAAAAATGACAATCCCGTCAGTAGACGAGGCTCAAAAGAACGGATGGGAAGCCCTCTGGGGCGACTACAAGTATGGCTACGTGATGCCGGAGAACTATATGCTCGTTGACAACGAGGACATCAGCCTCCAGCTCAACCGCGCAGCCAACGTTGCCACGACGTGCCAGGTTGAAGGCTACGACATCAACCTGCAAATGGGTTCGTCACTGGGACGCGAAAGCAACACGGCTGTGTATATGCTCGACCAAGTGTATGACGGCATCAAACAGCCTTACGCCGTGCTGACGCTCACCCCGAAGATGAACGGTAAAATAACTTACACTTACTGCCGCGGAAAGAACGGCAACACAACGATGTACGTATGGGACACCAGCGCAAACGACGGTGTCGGCGCATACATATCTGCCAACTCGTCATTCTTCGACGAGGGCGAGGATGGCGCTTACAGTCCGATAGCCCACACGGTGACGGTGAACGTAAGAGCCGGACACACGTATTGGATATTCGGAGCAGAGATAAGTGCCAACACCGACTTCTACGGCCTTGAGTTCATTCCCTATTCAAGCCCCAACTACGCCGCAAAAGCCACGGGTAAAACGGAGATGGTGATACCGTCAGTGGAAACCGCCCAGGCCAACGGATGGGAAGCCCTCTGGGGCGACTACAAGTATGGCTACGTGATGCCGGAGAACTATATGCTCGTTGACAACGAGGACATCAGCCTCCAGCTCAACCGCGCAGCCAACGTTGCCACGACGTGCCAGGTTGAAGGCTACGACATCAACCTGCAAATGGGTTCGTCACTGGGACGCGAAAGCAACACGGCTGTGTATATGCTCGACCAAGTGTATGACGGCATCAAGCAGCCTTACGCCGTGCTGACGCTCACCCCGAAGAAGAACGGTAAAATATCTTACACTTACTGCCGCGGAAAGAACGGCAACACAACTATGTACGTATGGGACACCAGCGCAAACGACGGCGTCGGCGCATACGTATCTGCCAACTCGTCATTCTTCGACGAAGGCGAGGATGGAGCTTACAGCCCGATGGCACACACGGTAACGGTGAACGTAAGGTCTGGCCACACGTATTGGATATTCGGCGCAGAGATAAGTGCCAACACTGACTTCTATTCATTGGCATTCACACCTTACAGCGACGCCGGCTATAACACCCCGACGGGCATCGAGAACGTAGTAACCGACACTACGGCAGCCCCCGCCGACGGCAAGATCTATACCATCGACGGCCGCTATGCAGGCACTGACAAGGCTGCCTTGACAAAGGGTCTGTATATCCAGAACGGCAAGAAGTTCATCGTGAAATAACACGGACAGCGCAAGCTGTCGGCGAAAGGTGCCAAATCGCACTGCGAAAGGGCATCTTTTGAAGCGCAAAAGGCCGCCTTTTACACGCTAAAAGGCGGCCTTTTTAAAACTCGCTGAATAACAACAAGTTAGCCGGACGCCTACCACCGCTAAAAGTTACGGCGTCAACAGGACGGCCGACAGTGACTAAAAATCTTCGATTATAGTCGAAAAAACGCTTAGAAACGACAATATTTTCGATTATAATCGAAAAATCCACTGAAATCAGCAACATTTTCGACCATAATCGAAAAAAGCGGCAACTCCTAACGACTGACTGCTACCATAAACTACTTACGCAAAGCACAATGCGGCGACACCTGACAAACTCAATGTCACCCAATACGGAACTCACATAAAAATACAGTTACTACTATGAGAATTTTATCAAAACAGGCACTCCTTCTGCCCGTGGCATTAGCCATATCGGCACACGCCGGGGCCAAGATCGAGGGCAGCTTAGACCCCGATTGCGTCGTGGCGGAGTGGAGCAACGCCTCCACCTATCCCAAAGTGATAGACATCAACTTCAGCGATGAGCTGTGGCCGGGGCAGACGTGGCAGGGAGAAACAGGCATCGACTGCCCCGAAATGACAGCCGACGACAACGGCGGATACGTCAACACCGTGGTGAACGTGCCCGTGAACGGCGCCACAGGCGCCACGGACATTACCTATCCCGTGCTGTTCCACCACTGTACGTTCGCCAACAAGACGTCGTTCAACGGTCTTGCGGGCGTCACGTCGGCCTTCGCCCGCCAATATTATGAAGGCCAGGGTGCGTCAGGCGCAGGCACAGCCTACCCCAACGACTGGACCGTGGCGGGGCATACCAAGTACTTGGAAGACAACATCCGCCGCGACAACAGCGGCACGCCGGTGCACGGCGAAGCAGGCTTCGTGCAGATGTGCCGCAACAAATTCTTCGAGCGCGACCCGCAGACTAACGCCCCCGTGTCAGCCCACGGCTGGATGGAGATTGACCACATACCCTACGTGGAGCGCATACAGTGGTCATGGTCGTCAACGTCGTGGGGCCGAGGCATCAAGTGCGACGTCAAGATTGGTGACGGCGAATGGACTGAACTCGTATGGATGCCGTCAGACAAGCACAAGGACGGCTACACGTCATTCAGCGACCAGGGCTATTTCATGGAGAACGTCATCGACGCCGAGGACGTGTCCATACGCTGGCGCGTTTACGACGGAGCGGCAAGTTCGCCCTACACGCAGTGCCAGACCACCCGCGTCCACAAGATACAAATCTTCGGATCGGAAATCACGGCGGAGCAAGCGCAGTTCGCAAAGGACAACCCCGTGAGCGACGTCGGCGAACTGACTGACCTCGGACAGTTCGGAGGCGGCACCGACGAGCCGGCCCCTGACGACGACGCACCTGTTGAGCTGAAGGTCGTTGCGCAAGACGGCACCGGCGATTACACGTCCGTCCAGGCTGCCATCGACGCCGTTTCGCCCGGCGCGCGCGGCATCATCTACATCCGTCCGGGCGAGTATGACGAGAACATCTACGCCGGCACGAAGGCCAACAAGGACAAATACATCAGCCTCATCGGCGAGAACCGCGAGACGACGATACTCACATCCGACGTCTCGCGAGGCGCGGGCAACGAGAGCAACACGTTCAACGACTGCGCCGCCCTCAATGTCTACACCGACCGTTTCTACGCCGAGAACCTGACGATACGCAACACCAGCGGCAACGTAGGCCAGGCCGAAGCCCTCTACACGGCGGGCGACGCCCACGTGTTCAGCAACTGCCTGCTGTCAGGTTTCCAAGACACGTACAAGGCCAACAGCGGTGCGAGGGGCTATTTCACCAACTGCACCATCGAAGGCGGCACCGACTTCATCTATGACAGCGGCCTTGAGTGGTTCGAGAACTGCGAGATACGCTGCCTCGCCGGCGGCCAGTACATCACCGCCGCGGCAAAGGCCGACGTGGCGATGACCGGCGTGATGTATCCCGAACTTAGCCACAGCCCCTTCTACGGAGGTCTGTTCTTCAACCGCTGCAACATCACCGCAGCCGAGGGTGTGGCCGACGCGAGCTATTACTTGGGCCGTCCGTGGGGCGAAAACTGCGGCACAATGTTCATCGACTGCACCCTCGGAGGCCACATCAGGCCTGAAGGCTGGGCCGACTGGGACGGTCGCGGGGCTATGGCTTCATACTATGAATACAACAGCATGACGCCTGACAGACAGCCGGCCGACGTGAGCCGCCGCGCCGAGTTCAGCCGCCAGGCCACGGCGGAGGAAGTGGAGGCGTACATGAACGCCGACTTTATGTTCGAGCGCGCGTCTGACGTGCCCTTCAACTACGCCAAGATACTGCGCGGGGCGGCGTCGCCCAACAACTTCACGGCCACGCCGACGGGCTTCACATGGGGCAGCGACGACATGGCCGCGGGCTATCTCATCTATAAGGACGGCGTGTTCGCCGCCTTCATAAGCGAACCTGAATACGCCATAGAGCAAGGCGACGACGCGGCGTACACCGTGCGCGCAGTGTCGCGCCACGGCGTGACGAGCAACGCTGTGGCAATGCGCGAGACGGCTCCCGCCTTCCCCACGGCGGAGGGCTTCGGCAAATACACCACCGGCGGACGCGGAGGCCGGGTGGTGACGGTGACGTCGCTTGAGGACGGCAACGGTGAGGGGACGCTGCGCTGGGCCTTCCAGCAATATCCCGACGAGCCGCTGACGATAGTCTTCGCCGTGAACGGCGAGATAAGGCTCAAGAGCGAGCTTGACGTGAACCGCGCCGACTGGACGCTGGCGGGCCAGACCGCCCCCGGCGACGGCATCAGCATAGTGGGCGCGAAGGTCAACCTCGGAATGTCGCAGAACTTCATCGTGCGCAACGTCCGCTTCCGTTCGGGCGACGGACAGCAAGACCAGGCCTGCGGAACGGAGAACTGCGCCAACTACATCTTCGATCACTGCGTGTTCGGATGGTCGGTGGAGGAGAACATGAACACGGCCGACAGCCACTTCCTCACGGTGCAATGGAGCATCGTGCACGAAGGACTCTACGACGCGGGACACACGAAGGGGGCGCGCTCTTACGGCTCGCAGTGGGGCGGTTCGCCCGCTACGTACCACCACAACCTGCTGGCCAACAACAACAGCCGCAGCCCGCGCTTCAACGGAGCGAGGGGAGAGGACTACGTGGTGTTCATGGAATACGCCAACAACGTCAACTTCAACTGGGGCAGCCGGGGCGCTTGCTACGGCGGGGAGAACACCGCCGCCATCACCGAATACAACGGGCTGAACTCCGTGCACGAGTGCAACTTCATGAACAATTACTACAAGCCGGGGCCTGCCTCGCCTGAAAACTCGGTGTTCGTGAGCGCAAGTTACGCCCGCGAGGGCGCAACGTCGTGGGCGCCGTCGAAGTGGTATGTGGCCGGAAACGTGATGGAAGGCGACGCCGAGGCCACGGCCGACAACTGGAAAGCCATGTCGGCGGAGCATTACACGCTCGACGAGATACGCGCCGACGAGCGCATCGTGACCAAGACGCCTTACTACCGCTACAACGCCGTGCTTGGCAATTCGGGAGAGTACGACCCTGCACGCTATATGCTGACGGACATCGAGACGGCCGGGGAGGCTTACAAGAGCGTGCTGGCCGAAGCCGGAACGATAAACCGCGACGTGATAGAGCGGCGAATAATCAACGAGGCCACAACGGGCGAAACCACGTACATAGGCTCAAGCAGCGGCAAGCACGGCATCATAGACTCTATGAACGACGCCGAGGGATTAGGCCTGACGCACGAGCAGGGCGTAGCCCCGGCGGACACCGACGGCGACGGTATGCCTGACGAATGGGAGCGCGCCCACGGCCTCGACGCTACGAACGCCGACGACCGCAACCTCGTAAACGGCGAGGGATACACGGCTTTGGAGGTGTATCTCAACTCGCTGATGGGCGAAACGCTCGACGACGACTTCACGTCGGGCATCACGCAACCCGCCATCGTGCGCCCCGTGATAGGCTACGACCGCGCCACGGAGACGCTGACCGTCAGCGACAACGCCGTAGGCTCGACGCTCGACGTCTACACAACGGACGGCAGAATGGTGGCGACACGCACCATCCGCTCTACCAGCACACAGCTCATGGGCCTGCCCAAGGGCGTGTTGCTGATGCGCGTAAGCGGCAACGGCGTGGCTCCGAGGCTGCTGAAAATAGCTCGCTGATATTCAGGCGATTACAAATAAGCCGTCTTTTGCGCTGCAAGAGACGGCTTTTTACGTTGCCGTTTGCGGCTTTTTGCAAGGCCGTTTGCGGCCTTTCGCAAAACGGCTCATCAGGCTTGTCTTTCTTATTAGGCTTATCAGGCCAAATAAGCCCGATGGGACTAATAGGCCTGATACGCCCTCGCTTAACCAACAAGGCATATCAAGCTCCCTCCCTTGGGGAGGGTTGGGGTGGGTGTCAGCACTTTAAGCCCCTCTTCCAAAAGAGGGCGGGGGCGGGTGTTTTATTTTTTATTAATTTTGCACACATATATTTTTGCATTATCTTTGCACTCGTTATGGAATATGTTTTCACTACACGGATGATGGTGCGCGACTATGAGTGCGACATCGAGGGCATTGTAAACAACGCCAATTACCTGCATTACGCCGAACATACGCGGCACCTGTTCCTGCAAAAGTGCGGACTGAGCTTCGCCGAAATGCACCGCCGGGGCACTGACGCCGTGGTGGCGAGGATGAACTTGCAGTTCAAGACGCCGCTGAGGTGCGACGACGAGTTCGTCTCGTGCATCAACCTGAAGAAGGAGGGGCTGCGCTACGTCTTCTACCAGGACATCTACCGCGCCTCGGACAACAAGCTGTGCTTCAAGGG
>CALUGU010000022.1 GCA_944320255.1 uncultured Prevotella sp.
ATCATCCGCGTGACCAACCTCGGCGACTCCGCAATAACGCTGCGCGCATGGGCCTGGGCGGCAAGCGCGGGCAACGCCTTCACGATGAAGTGCGACCTGCTGAAAGCCGTAAAGGAGCGCTTCGACACGGAGAACATCGAAATCCCCTACCCTTACGTCAACGTAGTAAAGGCTTGACTTTACACCGTGAGACACAAGCCAGCACACCGGGCCGCCAACGCCGGGGCGGCCTGCCGGCCTGTAACGGCCAGGCACAAGGCTAAGAACAACCAACAAAGAAATCGGGCTTACATTACTGTAAGCCCGATTTCTTTTTGCCTTTCGGCTAAAATACGCTTGCGGAGAGAGAGGGATTCGAACCCCCGGTGCCTCTCAGCACGACGGTTTTCAAGACCGTTGTAATCGACCACTCTACCATCTCTCCTTGCTTTAAGAGAGCTGCAAGCTGTCAAAAGCGAGTGCAAAGGTAAGGAGTTTTTTCCTTACCACCAAATTTTTCGCCGTTTTTTTATTCTTTTATGTCATTTTCATCCACAAAGACAGAGGCCTGCCAGCGATGGCGGTCGCCGTTGCAGGAAAGGCGTTTTACGTTCACCTTTGTAACCCATTGAAATCCAACACGTTATAAATGACGGCTTTTTGCGTTGCAATTCACGGCTTTTCAGCGTGTAAAAGACGGCAAATCGCAACGCCGTTTGCCGTCTTTTGCAAAACCGCATAACGCCGGGCTTACGTGGCAAGGCGCATTTGGCAGGCCGGATGCTTTGCAGTGACGCGCAAAATGAGTAATTTTGCAGCATGATTTATCCGAAAACATTTGAGAGCAAGATAGGCTTCAACGACATACGCGCACTGCTGCGCGAGCGATGCCTCAGCCCGCTGGGCAAGGAGTTGGTTGACAAGATGTCGGCGTCTGCCGACGCCGCCGTGGTGAACGAGTGGCTGGCGCAGGTGCGCGAGTTCCGCCGCTTGCAGGACGAAGCCGACGACTTCCCCATGCAGTACTTCTTCGACGTAAGGCAGGCGGTAAGCCGCCTCCGCCTTGAAGGCACTCACTTGGACGAGGGCGAGCTGTTCGACCTGCGCCGCTCGCTCGGCACCATCTGCGGCATCGTGGACTACCTGAACCGCCAAGACGACGGGGAGGAGAGCCTCCCCTACCCCGCCTTGCACCGACTGACGGAGGGCGTCATGACGTTTCCGCAGCTCGTAACGGCGATAGACCGAATACTCGACAAGTTCGGGAAGATAAAAGACAGCGCGTCGCCCGAACTGGCGGACATCCGCCGCGAGCTGGCGCGCACCGAGGGAGGCATCTCGCGCACGCTCTACGGCATACTGCGCACGGCGCAGAGCGAGGGGCTGGTTGACAAGGACGTCACCCCGGCCATACGCGACGGACGCTTGGTGATACCCGTGACGCAGGGACTGAAGCGGCGGATACGGGGCATCGTGCACGACGAGTCGGCTTCGGGCAAGACCGTTTTCATAGAGCCTGCCGAAGTGGTTGAGGCGAACAACAGGATAAGGGAGCTTGAAGCCGACGAGCGGCGCGAGATAATCCGCATACTGACGGAGTTCTCCAAGACGGTGCGCCCGCACGTGAAACCCATCCTTGAGTCATACGTCTTCCTCGCGGCAATCGACCTGATCCATGCCAAAGCGCAGCTGGCACGGCTCATCAGGGGGATAGAGCCTGACGTGAAGCCCTACCCTCACATCGACTGGATACGCGCGGCGCACCCCATATTGCAGCTGTCGCTCGAAAAGCAGGGCAAGGGCGTGGTGCCGCTCGACATAATGCTGACACGCGAGAAGCGCATACTCATCATCTCTGGGCCTAACGCCGGCGGCAAGTCGGTATGCCTGAAGACCGTCGGTCTGCTGCAATACATGTTGCAATGCGGACTGTCCGTGCCCGTCGGCGAACGCTCGCGCATGGGCGTCTTCAGCAACATCTTCATAGACATTGGCGACGAACAGAGCATAGAGAACGACCTCAGCACGTACTCAAGCCACCTGACGAATATGAAGCAGATGATGCGCCACGCCGACGGGGCCACCCTGCTGCTCATCGACGAGTTCGGCACGGGCACCGAACCGCAAATCGGCGGCGCCATTGCCGAAGCCGTACTGGCGCAGTTCTGCGCAAAAGGCGCATACGGAGTGATAACCACCCACTACCAGAACCTGAAACACTTCGCCGACAGCCACGAAGGAGTGGTCAACGGCGCGATGCTCTACGACCGCCAGCAGATGGCCCCGCTGTTCCAGCTCTCGATAGGACAGCCGGGCAGCTCGTTCGCCATCGAGATAGCCCGCAAAATCGGACTGCCCGAAGAAGTAATCCGCCACGCCAGCGAAATAGTGGGCAGCGACTACATACAAAGCGACAAATACCTGCAAGACATCGTGCGCGACAAACGCTACTGGGAGAACAAACGCCAAACGGTTCACCAGCGTGAAAAGGCTCTCGAACAGGCCATCGCCCGCTACGAAAACGACGTGAAAGAGATTGAACAGAGCCGGAAGGACATATTAAAGAAGGCGAAAGAACAGGCGGAAGAGCTGCTGCGCGACAGCAACCGCATGATAGAAAAGACCATAAAGGACATCCGCGAGAGCCAGGCGGAGAAGGCCGAGACGAAAAGGATACGTGAGGAGCTTGAAGCGTTCAAGGCCGAAGTGCGCGACACCGACGCCGCCGCAAACGACGAGATGATAGCCCGCAAGATGCGCCAGATACAGGAGCGCAAGGCAAGAAGGGAAAAGAGGAAGAAGGAGAAGGCGGCCTCACCCCAGCCCTCCCCCGCAGGGAGGGAGCAAAGCGGCACCGTTCCTCCCAACAGGGGAGGCCAGGAGGGGCTTTCCATTGGCGACACCGTGCGCATAAAAGGCCTCACCACGGTGGGCAAGATAGAAAGCATCGACGGTAAGATGGGCACCGTAATCTTCGGCGACATGCGCACAAAGATGCGCCTGGAACGACTGGAGCGCGCCGAGACGCCGAAGCGCGAGGAGCCGAAGGCCGTCATAGCCGTAAGCCGCGACACCCGCGAGGCCATCGACAAGCGCAAACTCAACTTCAAGCAAGACCTTGACGTGCGTGGGATGCGCGGCGACGAGGCCATCACGGCGGTGACTTACTTCATCGACGACGCCGTGCTCGTGGGCATGAGCCGCGTGCGCATACTCCACGGCACGGGGTCGGGCATACTGCGGCAGCTCATCCGCCAGTACCTCGCCACCGTCCCCGCCGTCGCCTCTTTCCGTGACGAGCACGTGCAGTTCGGCGGCGCAGGCATCACGGTTGTTGACTTGGAATAAGATAAAGAAGCCCCACCCGACCTCCCCATAAGGGGAGGAGCCTTGGCAAGCAAATATGAGCCTCCCCCTATGGGGAGGTTTGGAGGGGCTGCTTTACCACCTTTACAAGCGTCAGTCCGTGCTTGGTCCCGGCGGCGTATGAGGCGTGCCGGCCGCCGGGGTGCGCCAAGTCTGTGACGTAAAGGGGCCTACCGAGGCAGAACAGCGAGGCCGTGAACGTGTCGCCGGGGTGCAGTTTGGCGTTGACGGACTTCTCTACGGTGAAGCGTCCGCAGCCGTCATGGCGCACGAGACAGTATCGGTCGGGCTGCCAACCCAGTTCAACGCGGTCGCCGACGGCAAGGCCCGACGCCGTGATTTGCCTGTCCGTGATAAACTCCGAGTCTGTTCCGGCCGCCGCGTGCACAGCCTCACGGAAGGCCGTCCAGTCACGATAGCCCACGAAGCGGGCGAAAACGGAGAGCGTGCCCTCGCGCAGACGGCTGTCGTTAGAGACGTAGCCCCAAAGGCGTTTCACTGTAGTGATGCCCACGTGCACACCGGTGTCATGCTCTATAGCCCCGATAAGGTCGGTAAAGTCGGCCGGCGTCACTAACCGTTTGCCTATTTTAGCCTCAATGGCCGGCTTCAGGCTCTCTATTTCAGGATAAAATTCTTCCATAAGTTTTAAGTTAAGAGTGATGAACGAAGAGTGAAAAATCCATTAGCAGCACACTCTGACCGTCATCGGTCAATCCACCATTATACCGTTCTCGATCATTGACTGTTTGAATTTCTTTTGATTATGTTCTCTTATTATTTCAAGCATGACGCCGAACACGGCCTCCTGGTAAATCGGGAACTCAGGCGACGCGGGGTCGATAACGCGCTCTATTTCGGCCTTGACAACCCTCCTTATTCTGAATATCTGGCCGTTCTCGTATTTGTCTTTTTCCTTTTCCGTCATCCCGTCGCCGGCCAGCAGACGGTCGTCGGCTGCCAGCATGGCCTGCGTCTTTTCACGGGCGAACTTTACGAGGGCGGCCAACCGCTCGTCTTGGTTGAAGTTGTCAATGGCCTTCGCCGTAACAATCTCCGTGCGCGTCACGGTGTCACGGCGTGTTTCTTTTGGCGAAGCCGAGGGTTGGACGCTTGGGGCGATGAACACGGTGTCTGTTTTTTGCACAGCCAAAGACTGTTTTTGCACGTTTGCACCATCCGTGGAACGCAATGCGAAAGCCGCCGCTAACGCGACGACCGCCGCCACGCAGGCAGCAGCCACCACCTTCACAGCCGTATGCCTTTCGGCCAACGCCGCCGCCACGGCCGCCGCAGAAGCCGGCCTGCGGTCTGCTTCCAGCCGCGTACAGCGCGCCGCCAAGCGGCCAAGGCAGGGCCAACGGCGCGTCAGGGCATGGTTTATCTCACCCATGATTACGCCCAAGGCGTAGATGTCAGTGCGCCCGTCAGCCTTGCCTCCCGCCTCAAGTTCGAGAGCGGCATACCGCCGCGTGCCCGCCGGCTGCTTCAGCACGACGTAGCTGTCGGCGTCAGAATAGCCGAAGTCTATCAGCTTCACGTTGCCGCCGTTGGCCGTTATCATTATGTTTTCAGGCTTCAGGTCGCGGTGTATCACCTGCCTGCCGTGGATGTATGTCAGTGCGTCGCACACCTGCAAGACTATCCGCCGCGCGTCGGCGCGCGCCATTCCGCCGTCTCCAAGCACACTGCGCAGAGTGCGCCCCTCTACGTATTCCATCACGATGCACGGCCCCAGGCCGTCAACACGCTCAAGACCGATGGTCTGCACAATGTTCGGGTGAGAGAGGTTGTAGCCTATCTCAAACTCCTTTTGCAGCAGTCCGAGATGCAGCGCGCTGCCGGCGTACTCCGCCTTCAGGCACTTCAGCACGTGCCACTTGCCCATGCGTTGCGCGCGGTAAAGCACGGCATGGCCGCGCGCCGAACTGTACAGCAGTTCGACGCCTGTGAAGCGGCGCGTCATCACAAGCTCCGCGCCCTGCAACACGAGCCTCGACTCCGACTCGCCACGCTCCCTTTCTTCGTCTCTCACCTCGTCTCCCATTTCCTTAACACATATCCTTGAACCATTGCAAAGTTACAAAAAACGCCGCAACCACGCCCCGCCGCCAACCACATTTTTCACCGAAAACCGCCCAAACGCACACCGCCCGCCAACCGCCTGACTGTCAACAGCTTAGCAATATGCCACAAATCGCCTTCCATTTTGCCGTAAATCGCACGCCAAAAGACGCCCTTTCGCACGGCAAAAAGCCACCTCTTGCAACGGCATTCATCAACTACTTAACATTACCTGATATTCAAACAAAGAAAATCCTGACAGAGGCTGACACTTCAGACGCGCCTCTGTCAGGACTTAATCTTCGTGAGCTTCAGCGCGTTACACCGAAAACTGACAGATGACAGGAATAAAACTTACGTTAAAAACCAATTTAACCTTCAAGCAACACGACCATCCTTCAAGCCTATTACTTGAAAACCATAACTGTCAACGCAAGTATCAGGCCGAAGTTGCTCACGCTGCTTAACGTCGCAACGAACCTGTTGAAGGTGTACATCGCGGCGATGCCGAACAGGCTGGCGTTGCTGTTGATGTAAAGCATACGGCGGGAAACAACCTCGTCGAAGTTAATAAAAGTGAACACCGCCGCAACAGCGGCCACGACTAACGAAACGCACAACACCGTAATTGACGGGGCGTAAAAGGCGTGATACTCGCCTTCGTCCGACGTAATAACCCATATCAGGACATACGCAACCACCACGACGCCGAGATTTACGACGTCGCCTATCGTGTTCTTCGTTGGAACTCCGCCCACGATAGCCTTAACAGCAACGACGCCCATCGCCCCTCCGACGGCAAGCATCCACTTGTCGTCGGAGGAGATCGTTGTTATGTCTGCCGTAAAGATGTATGCCTCGAATACGATAATTAACACCACCGTGGTGAACACCTCAATGTTGGCAATGAGCCAAGACAATAATGTTTTCATCTGCTCAAACCTTAATTAAATTAGGAAAATAATCCGCCCAACCAGCCAAAAGCGTCTCCAATCCATCCGGCAACCTTTATAACCAAAAGGACAAGTAAATAGATTATGAAGCAGAACACGCCTATCATTATAGCCGACTTTACGGCTTTACGATTGACTTCGCTTATTATCTCCTTATCGTCCTCAACAAAGCCAACAATCAATCGGATGTTCTGTAAGTATGAACGATTAAAGAAATCCAATATGTTACCTATCCAAAGCGGTATCAAACCTATCGCGATGTCTCGCAAACCGTTATAAATAACCGCCAAAGTCAAAGGCAACGAGCGGACCTGTACGGCACTGACATATATATAAGGTAATATAAGCACCTGCGTAAGGAAGTCCCAAAAGCCGCCCGGCAGGAAACCTACGAAAGCGTCAAGATGCCATTTGTCCATATATTTAGCTATCGCATGAGCCGACCTATAAGCTGCCGACTCCTCTATTTCCGCACGTCTTGCAGCCTTGGCGGCTTGGCGTTCTTGTTCTTTTTGTAACGAACGATTTATACTTTCTTGCTCCTGCACATCGTTATACCCAAGTTTCTCTTGTGCAGCACGCCTTCTGTTCTTCAGTTCACTCATAGTTCTATAATTTTATTTCCACTTAAAAAGTCGTCCCAATCTTTCTCGCTGAATAACTCTTTGTCGCCGTCGGACAAAGACAACAACCCCTCTTTAAGCATTTCGGGGCTTTGAGCCGTATTTATTTTCTTCAGGCTTTCACGCAACACGGCACTCTTGTCATCTATCTTTGCCATATCTCTCTTAAACTGTTCTTGCAGTTTTTTCAACTTCTTATCGTATGCCTTATGGGCTATTGCGCTTTTCTCTTGCAACGCCTTCAGGTTCGCCCACGACTCCAAAAGATTAACAGCTTTCTGTACGGCCACGTTTCCAGCGTCAGCCACGGCTGCAAGTTCGGCTTCTGAAACCGCCGGAACGTCATTCTCTTGTCCGTCGTATTCATAGCCGTCACCACCGTCGTGTCCTTCTATCCTTTGTGGACGAGTAGCACAATCGGTCTGTTCATTGCCTTTACATGCCTTTTCGGCAAGTCTCTTTCTCATTTCTTCGTCATACGATAAAGCGTCAACCGCCCGCCGTGCCATATCAGTATCTATGCTTATTGTTTCACGCAGAGTATCTGAGAAAAGCCTTATGTTCTGCCGTGTTTCCTCCGAAAGTTCGGTATCTTCAGGCTCAATTTGCACTGCCTTCATGTATTTGGCATCAAGTTTGCTGCTTGCAATCTGGCGGGCGACACGCAACAGTTGTATCATTCCCTCAAGATGTGGCAACATTTGCTTCTTAACCTCGGCGTTGACTTTCAGCTTACCCAGCATTTCCTTATTCAAACTGTCAAGTTTTTTCTTTATTTCCTTATGCTGGCTTTTGTTTTCTTGCAGGCTTTCTTTTGCCGCTTGGAGTTCGTCACTGTCAAGTTTGACATCCGTCTGCAAGTCTTCATATCGGGAAATGACTGGCTGGCAGACTTTATGCCAGTCGTAAATGTCACGATTGTAACGCTTGCCAGCCGAGCCAAACGTAAATATGTTTACCAAGAAGAACGGTTTACTCGGTTTGCTGTCCTTTGCTTGCTGGTATTGCGCTTGAAGCCCGTTTAATGTTTGTTTGTTTTCTTCTATGCGCGAAGTGTAAACGTCTATGTTCAGCTGTGCGTCGGTCATATCCTTCTCTACCTGCTTGTATGCGGCGAGCAACTGGTCGCGACGTGTCTTCAAGCCTTTCACTTCATCGTCTTTATATATAGCTTCTGCGATGGCTTTCCATTCCGATGTAAGCACGGCATTGCTGTTACGGATGAACACTTCCGCCTTGGGTATGTAGAGGTCGTTCATAGTTTTATATATCAAAAGCAACCTTCCCATATCGCCTTTTATCTGCGTGGCGTCACGTTTCACGCTGTTCTTCAGTACTACAAGGTCTTGTTTCAGCTCATTAGTTGCCGAACTTGCATCCAGATAATGCGAACCCATATTTAACGCAACCATCAACAGACCGACTTTCTTGTTCCCTGCCTGCTTATAAGTGGCCGAAGACGACTTCAAAGACTGGATAAAACTGTCTTGTATTCCACTCATCAGAGTCTTGCACTTTTCTGAAATCCTGTCGTAATCGAGCTTGACCTTCTGAAGCATTCCATGCACATCAAGCCATTCTACAGAGTCGAAATCAAAGAGTTCCGGGCTTACCGCCTTTATGCTGTCGCCGAATGTGTCGATCAACATTGTGGAGAATTGACGGTAAACGTCACAAATCTGTGTGCGGAGGCTTACGAAATCGGCCATGATTGATTTCACTTGGTGCTTTGCACCGTCGTAAACATTCACGAGGTTTGAATAATTATCAAAAACAGCCTTTGCCTCGGTCTGCACCTTCACGGCTCCATGTGTTCCGACAATGGTGTTGAGAATGTTCCTCGCCGTCGCCGTTGTCATTGCGCCTGACAATACTTGAGCCACCGTGTCGTCAAGCAAGTCAAGCATATTCTTGCTTTCGTCCAAGCTGCTTTGAAGCAATGGGAACAACGAATCACACTCATTGTTCTCAATCAAACTGTCGATTTGATATTCCGACACCAACAAGTCACAGTTTTCATTATTATAAAACGCATTCTTGATAACAGCATCTCCTTTATAATGATTATACGCTTCATAAACGAGCCGACCGACTTCATACGAATCTTTTTCTATTCCATCATCATTCAACTCGTATGCCAAGTCAGCACGTGTCATTGTTGACTTGTCTTTATTTAGCTCATGCGCAATGTCGTGAATCCTTTTGTAAACCCTTTGTTTGTCCATAATATATTTTTTATTTGAGCCTAAATGTTACAGGTAAAGTATATCTTATATTAACGGCTGTGCCGTTCTGTCTGCCCGGTGTCCATTTCGGCATACTACTTATGACGCGGACAGCCTCTTTGTCCAATGAAGGTTCAAGGCCGCGAGTAACATTGACATTGGCGATAGAGCCTGTGACCGTAACCACGAATTGTACGATTACGCGCCCTTGGATACCGTTCTTTGCTGCTTCAACAGGATAATTGATATTCTCTGACACCCAACTCATAAGCGCTCCTTGCCCGCCGGGAAAAGATGGTTGTTCTTCTACAACATCAAAAACTTTTGCATCTGCTGGCAACTGTTGGTTCTGCCCAGACGCATTTTGTCCGTAAACCGTTACGGCAAAAAGCATTAGAAATAATAAAACAAGATTCTTTTTCATAATTATAATATTAATGTTAAGCATTTGCTTCCTTCACACGGGTTGCACAGAAGGGCACGAAAAATGGCGGTGTGGGCTTCCGCTCACATTTTCCGAGAGTAAGGTTCTGGCAAAACCCGATAATGAAGAAAACATAAAAGAGGAATCCACACCGCCATAGACGGTGCGAACTCGCTCAAACATCGGATCATCATTACCAGGAAAGGTGAACTGCCAGATTCTACTCCCTGAATGCCGCTGTCTGCGCGTGTGCACAAAAATGTCGGCCGAGCCGCCAGCACTGAAGCCTCGGCTTGGCATTGGCAAAGATAGGAAAAATTCTTTTCGCCTACAACGTTTGCCGCCGTTTTTTGCGCATTCCCCTTTCATTTTTCTTCGTTATACGGGTGTTTTTATGCAAAATTACATCTTATGGGGCAAACGGCGGTTACGGATTTTGGTCTAAGTTGGACTAAATAAGTGAAGAACGAAGAGTGAAAAGTGAAAAATCCAATGACCGGGAAGGAAGACATTAAAAGCGAAAAGGGAGAAATCCGATACCTGCGTGGCATTTGGATTTTTCCCTTTTCGCTTTTAACTTTCCTTTATTAAAGGTTGAGCCTCTTGTCGGATTCGAACCAACGACCCCGAGATTACAAATCACGTGCTCTGGCCAACTGAGCTAAAGAGGCGGGTGGGCAAGCTACTTGCATCGCGCCGCTACAACCAACTACCTTTGCTACGTTCCCGTCCTGGAGGATTCGAAGGGAGCTGGCCGTGCAAGACTTGCCCGTCTTTGCGGCTGCAAAAGTAATAAAAAGTTTGCAGACGGCGGCCGCCCGTGGTTGTTTTTCATATCTTTTTTAACTTATTTTCATTTATGGATGTGCGTGCGATGGCGGCCGATGCCGCATTGCCGCAGGACAAGAGACGGCTTTTTGCGCTCTAAAAGGGCGTAAAACGCACGGTAAAAGACCGTCTTTTGCAGGCTGAAACACGGCATATTGCAAAGCCGCTGACTGTCAGCCGGTTACGGACGGGCTGTTACGCAGTGTCAGCGACGGCGGCTGTCGTTTACACAAAAATATCAAAAAAACGGAGCAGCCGCCGCGTTATGTTGTGGAAAATAAGTAATTTTGCAGACGTTTTAGTAAAAAAGTGAAAAACGAAAAGTGAAATGCTGAAAACAATAATGCTTTTCAACCGACGGATTTTCACTTTTAGCTTTTAACTGTTAATTTCAATAATATGTCAATACGTGAGGATTACGAGCAACTGAAGGCTTACGCGCGCACTGACGGGGCGATAGTCGGCGGCTTGTGGATTTTGAGCTTCGCCTTCTTCATCGGCGAGTTTTACAACCCGCTGTTCGGCTTCGCCATGATGTTCGTCGGCGTGTTCTCGCTTGTGTTTGCCGCCATGCGGCTGAAGCGTTACCGCGACAACGTGGCGGGAGGCGCGATTACGTTCGGGCGCGGACTGCTTTACAGTATGCTTGTGTACTTCTACGCCGCACTGCTGATGGCTGCGGGGCAGTTCGTCTACTTCCAGTTCATCGACGGCGGTTTCCTCGTTTCGCAGTATGCCGGGATGGTGACTTCGCCCGAATACAAGGCGATGCTGTCTGCATACGGGGCCACAACGGACGACATGCAGGTGCTGATAGACAACCTTTCGGCGCTGCGCCCGATAGACATCGCGTTGCAGTTCTTCACGGCGAACATAATACTGGGCTTCTTCGTGAGCCTGCCCATCGCGGTGATGATGAAAAAGGTGAGAAGGTGAGAAGGTGAGAAAGTAAAACAGCCTGCAAGGCACTTGGATTTTTCGTTTTTCACTTTTAACTTTTAATTTAAAATAGAAAATATGGACATATCTGTAATAATACCTTTATATAATGAAGAGGAGTCGCTGCCCGAACTTTACTCGTGGATTGAGCGTGTGATGAAGGCTGGCGGCTTCACGTATGAGGTGATATTCGTCAACGACGGTTCAACCGACGGCTCGTGGAGGGTGATAGAAGAATTGGGGCGCGACAACGGATGCGTCAAAGGCATCAAGTTCCGCCGCAACTACGGCAAGAGCCCGGCGCTCTACTGCGGCTTCAAGGAGGCGCAGGGCGACGTGGTGATAACGATGGACGCCGACCTGCAAGACTCGCCCGACGAGATACCCGGCCTGTACAAGATGATAATGGAAGACGGGTACGACCTCGTGTCAGGCTACAAGCAGAAGCGTTACGACCCGCTGTCGAAGACGATACCGACGAAACTGTTCAACGCCACGGCGCGCAAGATAAGCGGCATAAAGAACCTGCACGACTTCAACTGCGGGCTGAAGGCCTACCGCCGCGACGTGGTGAAGAACATCGAGGTGTACGGCGAGATGCACCGCTACATACCCTACTTGGCCAAGAACGCCGGCTTTACGAAGATCGGCGAGAAGGTGGTGCACCACCAGGCTCGCAAGTACGGCAAGTCGAAGTTCGGCCTCAACCGCTTCTTCAACGGCTACCTCGACCTCATCACGCTGTGGTTCCTCAGCAGCTTCGGCCGCAAGCCGATGCACGTGTTCGGCTTCCTCGGCACGATAGTGTTCTTCATCGGCCTCGTCTCCGCCATCATCATCGGCGTAGACAAGCTCTACTCGCTCGCCCACGGCATACCGCAGAGGCTCGTAACGGAGTCGCCTTACTTCTACATCGCGCTGACGATGATGATGATAGGCACGCAGCTGTTCCTCGCCGGCTTCCTCGGCGACCTTATCAGCCGCAACTCCACTGACAGGAACGACTACCAGATAGAGGAAACCATAAGATGCGGAAAGTAAAAAGTAACAAGCTGCCGGCCCTGTTGCTGGCTGCGGCGGCGATGATGCTGGCCGTGTCGTGCGCCTCGATAGACTGCCCGATGGACAGCCTCGTCTACACCCAGTACCAGCTGCGCACGGCAAGCGGCGCCGTGGACACCCTCGCCGACACGCTGACAATATCGACGGTGAGGATTGACGGGCAAGACTCCGTGCTGATAAACAAAGACGTGAACATAACGGAGTTCTCGCTGCCCATAAGCTACGCGCAGGCGCAGGACGTGTTCTTCATCGAGACCAAGGACAGCGTGGCGGAGACGGTGTGGCTCGACACGGTGACGGTGACGAAGGAGGACCACCCGCACTTCGAGTCGGTTGACTGCTCCCCGGCATACTTCCACACGCTGACGGGCGTCAGCTACACACGCAACGCCCTCGACTCCGTTGTCATCGTAAACCCCGACGTTAATTATGACACATCGAAAAAGCATTTCCACATATATTTCAAGCATCGCGATTAGCCTGCTGCTGCTCGTCCCCTGCTCCGCCGAGGCAAAAGGCGGCGCGGACGAGGCCAAGAACGACAGCGTGCCACTGTTCTGCGGCTTCGCCGTGTCGGTAGACTTGGTGGGGCCTGTGCAGATGCTCATCGGCGACTACGGCCAATACGAAGCCGCGGTGAGGGTGAACCTGAAAGACCGTTACTTCCCCACCGTTGAGCTTGGCATCGGCAAGGCCGACCACGAGAACGACGTGACGAGCATCAAGTACAAGACCACCGCGCCGTATGCGAAAATAGGCGTTGACTTCAACTTGCTCAAGAACAAGCACGACATCTACCGCCTGTTCGCGGGAGTGAGGTACGCCTTCACTTCATACAAGTACGACTTGACCCACCCCGGCATGGACGACCCCGTATGGGGCGGCACCGCGCCTTACGGAGGCGACGGGGTGAAATGCTCGTGCCAGTGGGTCGAGGCGGTCATCGGCGTTGACGCCAAGATGTGGGGGCCTGTCCACTTGGGATGGAGCCTGAGATACCGCAGCCGGTTGTCGTATGACGACGGCGAGCTTGGCAATTCGTGGTACGTGCCAGGCTTCGGCAAGAGCGGCGGCAGCAACATAGGAGGCACGTTCAACGTAACGATAGACATCTGACGCCTTAAACGTACAAGGGCAACCATGACGGACTAACGAACTACCTAAACAATTAAGGAAACAATGAGAAGCAAAAAGAAACTCGTGCTGCAATCAGCCTTGCTCATGCTGCTGATAATCGGCGCTTTGGCCGTGGTGCGCTGCCAACGCACCGCACCGTACCAGAAGGACACGGGGTTTGTCTTCGGCACGGTGTACAACATAACTTACCAGCATGACAAGAACCTGAAAGACAGCATAGAGGCGGAACTGAGGAAAGTTGACTTTTCGCTTTCACCGTTCAACAAGCAATCAATCATAGCCAAGATAAACCGCAACGAAAGCGTTGAAGCAGACAAGATGTTCGCCGACGTCTTCAACCTTGCCCGCCAAATATCCATCGAGACCGGCGGAGCGTTCGACATAACCGTAGCCCCGCTGGTGAACGCTTGGGGGTTCGGCTTCAAAAACGACACACAGCCTACCAAGCACGCCATCGACAGCCTGAAACGGCTGACAGGATACGGTAAGGTGAGCCTCGACGGCACAAGGGTGGTTAAGGCCGACCCGCGCATGATGCTCGACTGCAGCGCCATAGCCAAAGGATACGCCTGCGACGTGGTGGCCGGATACCTGAGGAAACTCGGCGTCGAGAACTTCATGGTTGAAATAGGAGGCGAGATCGTGACGCAAGGCATCAACGACAAGCGGCTGCCTTGGAAAATAGGCGTGACAAAGCCTGTTGACGACTCGCTGAACACCAGCCAGGAACTGCAAACTGTGCTCAACGTCACCAACAAGGCCATGGCGACGAGCGGCAATTACCGCAACTTCTACTACAAGGACGGGAAGAAATACGCCCACACCATAGACCCCGCCACCGGCTATCCCGTGCAGCACAACATCCTGTCGGCGACCGTGCTCGCCGACGACTGCGCCACGGCTGACGCTTACGCCACGGCGTTCATGGTGATGGGACTTGACAAGGCCAAGGCCGTGCTGGCCAGGCACCCGGAGCTGATGGCGTACTTCATATACGCCGACGAGCATGGCGCGAACGCCGTATGGTTCTCGCCGACGATGAGAGACAAGATTGTAGAATAAACAAAAAACAAGCAAACAATGCCCAACACCAACCTGCAAGAACGGCTGCTTGAGCTTCCCCTGTTCCAGGGCATGAGCAAGAACGACCTTGCACAAGTGGCGTCATCGACAAAATTCGTCCACATCACCGTCGTAAAAGGCAAGACCATCGTGGACGAGGGGGACACGTGTAGCAGCCTGCTGTTCTTGGTGAAGGGCACAGCCAAAGCCATAGCCCACGCCGACGACAACGGCTACTCAATAACCGAGACTTTCCAAGCCCCGGAGATATTGCAACCCGAACGCATCTTCGGACTGACACAACGGTACACACGCTCGTTTAAAGCCGCCACAGACTGCACACTCATCAGCCTCAGCAAGATGGAAACACTGTCGCTCGCCGATAAATACGAGATATTCAGGCTCAACATCCTCAACATCATCTGCACTAAGTCGCAACGCCTTACACGCTACCCGTGGCGCACACGGCCAAAGGACATCCGCCACAAGATAGCGCGCTTCATAGAGACGCGGTGCCTACGCCCTGCGGGCGAAAAGACTGTGCGCATAAAGATGGAACGTCTCGCCGCGGAAATAGGCGAAAGCCGACTCAACGTGTCACGCGAGCTCAACGAAATGGCAGCCAGAGGCGCAATATCGCTAAGGCGCGGAGAGATACACGTCAGCGCATTAGAGAAACTGACAAACTGACATTACCCGGCGCGGCAGGGTAAATATTAGTTAAAAAAGGCGCACCGCACAATATACAACAAATAATTTTGCTACCTTTGTAATCAAAAATCCATAGAGACGTCAGTATGAATGAAAAGATTACAGAAGGATGCAGGAAAAATCCTTTTTTTGAACCTTATAACACCCCGCACGACACCGTTCCTTTCGATAAAATAAAATTGGAAGACTTCGAAGAGGCTTTCATGGAAGGCATACGCCGCGACGACGAGCAAATAGAGAAAACCGTCAACAACCCCGACAAGCCAACATTCGACAACACCATAATCAATGCCGAGGAGGACAAGGACGGATATTACGACCTGCTGTCGCGGGTGTCAAATGTCTTTTCAAACCTGCTTAGCGCCGAGACCAACGACGAGCTTGACGCATTGGCTCAAAAGATGCAACCAATACTGACGAAACACGCCAACGACGTAAGGCTGAACAAACGGCTGTTCGAGCGCGTAAAAGCCGTGCACAGGCACCACCGCAAGCTGACTCCTGAGGAAAAACGGCTGCTCGACAACTGTTATGACGGTTTTGTGCGCAGCGGAGCGTTGCTCGACGACGAAGGAAAAGAGCGACTGCGCAAACTGACGGAAGAAGCCGGCATGCTGTCGTTGCAATTCTCACAAAACCTCTTAAAGGAGAACAAGGCTTACAAGCTGCACATAACCGACGAAGCCCAGCTCGAAGGACTGCCAGACACGGCCCGCGAGGCAGCCGCCACGACGGCTAAGGAAGAAGGCGTCGGCGGATGGGTGTTCACCCTCGACTATCCGAGCTACAGCCCGTTCCTGACTTACGCCGCCGACAGGGAGCTGCGCCGGCAGATGTACATGGCGCGCAACACCGTATGCACGCACGACAACACGGAAAACAACATCGAGATATGCAAACGCCTCGTCAACCTGCGGCGTGAGATAGCGCAGCTGCTGGGTTACAAGACTTACGCCGACTACGTGCTGAAACACCGAATGGCTGGCAACGCACGCAATGTCTACAAGCTGCTCAACAACCTCATCGACGCTTACAAGCCGACGGCGGAAAAAGAAGTTGAGGCGATAACGCGGATGGCTAAGAAGATGGAGGGCAAGGACTTCAAGGTGGAGCCTTGGGACTTCAGCTACTATTCACACAAGCTGCAACTCAAGAAATTCGACTTGGACGCTGAAATGCTGCGCCCGTATTTTGAGTTGTCAAACGTTATTAAAGGTGTGTTCGGTCTTGCCAACCGCCTTTACGGCATAACGTTCAAGGAAAACAAAGACATCCACGTGTACCATCCGGACGTCAAGGCCTACGAGGTGTTCGACAAGGACGGCTCTTATCTTGCCGTGTTCTACGCCGACTTCTTCCCGCGCAAAGGCAAGCAGGGCGGAGCGTGGATGACGGAGTTCCAAGGGCAGTGGATTGACCGCAAGGGCGAAAACGTGCGTCCTCACGTAAGCGTGGTGATGAACTTCACCAAGCCTACCGCCGAGAAGCCGGCACTGCTGACGCTTGGCGAAGTGGAGACATTCCTCCATGAGTTCGGCCACTCACTGCACGGAATGTTCGCAAATACAAGGTTTGAGAGCCTTTCCGGCACAAATGTATGGTGGGACTTCGTAGAACTGCCTTCGCAGTTTATGGAGAATTTCGCCATAGAAAAAGAATTCCTGCGCACGTTCGCATTCCATTACCAGACGGGCGAGCCACTGCCCGACGAGCTTATCAGCCGCATTGTCAAGAGCCGCAACTTCATGGCGGCATACTCTTGCCTGCGTCAAGTCAGCTTCGGATTGCTCGACATGGCTTATTACACGAAGAAGCAACCATTCTGTGACGAGATAATTCCTTTTGAAAAGAAAGCATGGGCGAAGGCTATGGTTACTGAACAACTGCCCGACACCTGCATGACCGTGCAGTTCAGCCACATCATGTCTGGAGGTTACGCCGCCGGGTATTACAGCTATAAATGGGCGGAAGTGCTCGACGCCGACGCCTTCAGCGTATTCAAGAAGCATGGGATATTCGACCAAAAGACGGCGCAAAGTTTCCGTGACAACATACTATCTAAAGGCGGCACGGAACACCCGATGACGCTATATAAGCGTTTCCGTGGCGGAGAACCGACGATCGACGCTCTGCTGAAAAGGAATGGAATAAAAAAAGTGAGAAGGTGATAAAGTGAAAAGGGTAGAGAAAGAAGGGACACCTGTCACTTACTTCTTTAAATCCTTTAACTGCTTAAAAATTCCAAAGATATGACCGGAAAAGACGACAAACAACTGCTGTTAGACCTCCGCTACTTGCGTATGGCGCGCATCTGGGCAGAGAACAGTTACTGCGAACGGCGCAAAGTCGGTGCGCTCGTGGTAAAAGACAAGATGATAATAAGCGACGGATATAACGGCACGCCGAGCGGATTTGAGAACGTATGCGAAGACGAGAACAACGTAACCAAGCCATACGTGCTGCACGCCGAAGCCAACGCCATAACGAAACTGGCACGAAGCTCAAACAACAGCGACGGCTCTACGCTCTACGTCACGGCCGCACCGTGCATCGAGTGCTCAAAGCTCATCATACAGTCAGGCATTAAGCGCGTCGTCTACGGAGAGAAATACCGGTTGGACGACGGCATACGCCTTCTAAAGAAAGCCAACATCGAAGTTGTTTACTTAAACCCCGACGAATATGAGACCAAATAAGTCAAACCGCCTGATGCCCCTGCTTATGGCCCTGTGCGTTGTCATAGGCATCATGATTGGCACGTTCTACGCCAACCACTTCTCCGGCAACAGGCTCAACATCATCAATTCCGGCAGCAACAGGATTAACAACCTGCTCCACCTGATTGACGACCAATACGTTGACAAGGTGAACATCGACTCGCTCGTAGATGTCGCCATACCGCAAATCCTCGCCGACCTCGACCCCCACTCGGTCTACATCAGCGCGAAAGACGTGCAGCAAGTGGCCGACGACCTCAAAGGCTCGTTCTCCGGCGTGGGCATTGAGTTTGTCATTCGCAACGACACCATCCACGTGCAAGGCGTAATCAAGAACGGCCCTGCAGACCAAGTAGGCTTGCGTGCCGGCGACAAGATTGTAAGTGTTGACGGCAAGCCCTTCGTAGGCAAGCAGGTAACAAACACCGAAGCCATGCGCAAGCTGAAAGGGCCGAAGGACACAAAGGTGAAAGTTGGCGTGATACGCTACGGCGAGAAGAAAGTCAGGCAGTTCACAATAACACGCGGCGACATTCCTCAAAAGAGCGTCAGCGCGGCATATATGATTGACGAACACACTGGCTACATCAAGATTAAGAACTTCGGCGAAAACACTTACGCCGAGATGCTTATTGCTTTGGCCAAGCTGTCACAGGAAGGGTTCAGCAACCTCATCGTTGACCTGCGCGACAACACGGGCGGCTACCTGAAGTCGGCGGTGCAGATTGCCAACGAGTTCCTGCCAAAGAACCGCCTCATTGTCTACACCGAAGGACGCAAGTCGCCACGCCAAGACTACAAGAGCGACGGCCGCGGCAGCTACCAGCAAATACCGCTCGTGGTGCTCATCAACGAAGGCTCGGCGTCGGCGTCGGAAATTTTCGCCGGTGCCATGCAAGACAACGACCGCGCCACAATCATCGGCCGCCGTTCGTTTGGCAAGGGTCTCGTGCAGCAGCAGCTTGAGTTCCCCGACGGAGCAATGATACGCCTCACCGTGGCGCGCTATTACACGCCGTCAGGCCGCTGCATACAGAAACCATACATGGCCGGCGACAACCAGGATTATGAGGAAGACCTGCTCGCACGCTACCAGCACGGCGAGTTCTTCTCGCAAGACAGCATCAAGCACACCGGTCCGGCTTACCACACAAGCATAGGGCGCACCGTGTACGGCGGCGGTGGCATAACGCCAGACATCTTCGTGCCGGAAGACACTCTCGGCATGACGTCTTACTTCAAGGAGGCGTCGATGAGCGGACTCATCCTCCAATTCGCATTCAACTACACCGACAACAACCGCCCCAAGCTGAGCAGCTTTGAGACGATGCCGGAGTTGTCCGCCTATCTCGACAAGCAGAACACGGTGGACAAATTCGCCACCTACGCCGACAAGAACGGCCTTAAACGCCGCAACCTCCTGATAAGGAAGTCGTACAACCTCCTAAAGCTGTTCATCAACAGCCGCATCATCTACAACATAATGGACGAGGAGGACTGGATTGAATACCTCAACATTGACGACAACGTAATCAAAACATCGCTTGACGTATTCAAGCGTGGCGAAGCGTTCCCTAAGAAAACGAAATAAATTAAGAATTAAGAGTTAAGAATTAAGAAAAATACATTCGTTGTCAGCGCATAAGCACATTTTCTTAATTCTTAACTCTTAATTCTTTAATCATACCACATATTCAAAATGATTGACAAGCGTTCACTGCGAAAGCATATCAGGGAGCTGAAACGGCAATTCACCGACGACCAGCTTGTAGAGATGTCGCGCCCCATCGTGTCGCAGCTACTCGCCCACCCCGCCGTCATCAAGGCGGAGACGATACTTATGTATTACTCGCTGCCCGACGAGGTATTCACCCATGAAGCCGTCCATCTGCTCTGCGAGAACGGCAAGACGGTGCTGCTGCCGCGTGTCATCGACGGTGAGAATATGGAAATCCGCATTTACAGCAAGCCCGCAGACCTCGCCCCCGGCCATTACGGTATTATGGAACCCACAGGTGCGCTGTTCACCAACTACGCCGCTATCGACGTCGCCGTCATCCCCGGCATGGCGTTCGACGCCCAGGGGCACCGTCTCGGCCGCGGCAAAGGCTATTACGACCGCTTCCTGCCGAAAGCCACACGCGCTTACAAAATCGGCGTATGCTTCGACTTCCAGAAGCAAGAAACCATACCCACCGACGCATACGACATCACGATGGACTGCGTGATTTAACCCAAATCGGTTGGCAGCTTTTCTATTTTTGTATATTATACTTTTACACAACTGGCATTCATCTAAAAGCATAACACGCTGGCTTTCAACAATATACAAAAGTAATAAATATTACAAACATCTGTCATAATCAAACGCCACTACGTTTGTAACACAAATGAAACATCTGTTTAAAAGGTCTGTAATATGTGTTTTCTACCTTTGCAGCAAATTTCAAAACCTATAAAACAACAATGTTTTTATGACAGAGATTTATTTTTTGATAGTCGCGTTCCTGCTGGTTTTGGCGGTGTTCGACTTATTCGTGGGCGTAAGCAACGACGCCGTAAACTTCCTGAACTCGGCCATCGGGGCTAAGGTGGCAAAGTTCCGCACAGTGCTTTTCGTGGCGTCGATCGGCATATTGATTGGCGCGGTGATGAGTGCGGGCATGATGGACGTGGCGCGCCACGGCATCATGCGGCCTGAAAGCTACTCGTTCTCCGAAGTGATGACGATTTTCCTCGCCGTGATGGTCACTGACGTGGTAATCCTCGACGTCTTCAACACGCTCGGCCTGCCGACGTCTACCACGGTGTCGCTCGTGTTCGAGCTGCTCGGCGGTACGTTCGTGCTGGCCATGCTGAAGATGATCGCCGACCCGTCGCTGACGATTTACGACCTTCTTAACAGCGACAAGGCCCTTAGCGTAATCATCGCAATCTTCGTCTCCGTGGCCATTGCGTTTTTCTTCGGAGTTATTGTGCAATGGATTTCACGACTTATCTTTACCTTTAATTATAAGAAGCACCTGCGCTACACCATCGCCATATTCGGCGGCATAGCGTTCACCTCCCTGGCTTATTTCATCTTCATCGCCGGCATCGGCTCCTCGCCTTACATCAGCGAGGCCACCCGCAGCTGGATTGACGCCAACACCACGATGCTGATGGCCGCAACCTTCGTAGGCTCCACGGTGCTCATGGAGGTGCTCCACCTGCTGCGTGTCAACGTGTTCAAAATCATCGTGCTGCTCGGCACGTTCGCCTTGGCCATGGCTTTCGCCGGAAACGACCTTGTGAACTTCATCGGCGTGCCCTTGGCCGGACTTGACTCAATGCAGGACTTCCTCGCCAACGGCAACGGCAACTTTGACACCTTTATGATGACTTCGCTCATGTCGTCGGCCAAGAGTCCGCTGCTCTACTTGGTGCTCGCCGGCATAATAATGATTGTGGCGATGACTACTTCAAAGAAAGCGCAGAACGTCGTAAAGACGAGCGTTGACCTCAGCCGCCAGGACGAGGGCGACGAGATGTTCGGCTCGTCACGCGCGGCACGCAGCATCGTCCGCTTCACCCAGGATATGAACGACGCCGTGACAAAAATCATACCGCAAGGCGTCCGCAACTGGATAAACAAGCGTTTCAACAAAGAGGAGGCGATACTCGCCGATGGGGCAGCCTTCGACGAGGTGCGCGCCGCCGTCAACCTCGTGCTTGCGGCCATGCTGATAATCATCGGCACTAACTACAAGCTGCCGCTCTCTACCACTTACGTCACATTCATGGTGGCGATGGGAAGCTCTTTGGCCGACCGCGCATGGAGCCGCGAGAGTGCCGTGTTCCGCGTCACGGGCGTAATATCGGTTATCGGCGGATGGTTCGTCACGGCGGGCGTGGCCTTCGCCACCTGCGCCATAGTCTGCGCAATGATGCACTTCGGCGGAATAGCTGTCATGGTGGCTTTCATGGCCCTTGACATCTACCTGCTCTGGCGCAGCAACAAGCAGTTCGCCAAGAAGCAGAAGGAGGAGAAGAAGGACGACGTGTTCCAGCTGATGATGCGCACGCGCGACAAGGAGATTGTCTGGGACTTGCTGTCAAAGCACGTTTCACGCACGCAGAGCTTCGTCACGCGCTTCGCCCTTGAACAGTTCAACCGCATAATCGACGGCATCAGCTACGAGAACCGCAAGGAACTGCGCCACTGCGGCAGCGACATCAAGGAAGAACAAAGCAAGCTGAAGAAGTTCCGCCGCAAGGAGCTGCTGGCCATGCGCCGCATCCCCGTACAGATAGCGATGGAGCGCAACACGTGGTTCCACCTGGGCGCCAACTGCAACCAGCAGTTCATGTACTGCCTCAAGCGTATGCTTGAACCCGTGAAAGAGCACGTTGACAACAACTTCAACCCGCTGCCGGAGGAATACGTCAAGGACTTCGAGGGCACGCGCCGCAAAATCAACGAGCTGATGGGGCTGACTGAACAGATGATTTCCACCAACAAATACGACAAGTATGACGACACGCTCCGCATCGCCGACGAGTGCAAAGACGAGCTTTCTACGATGAGAAAGGGCGTGATCGACAGGATGTACCGCGACAACGACAACTCCACACTGAAAGTGTCGCTGCTCTACCTGAACATCTTGCAAGAGAGCCAAGAGTTCCTCAGCATTATGCGCCACCAGCTGCGCGCCGCCAACAAATTTCTCGGCGACAGCAGAAGGTGAGATTAGCAGACAAGTCCACAGTGACGAGCAGACGAGTTCTCTGTGACGAGTAAAAAAGTCACAAGTGACGGATTTACAGGCGGCAAGCAGCCAAGGTGTTTTCATCCTGCTGCTTGCCGCCTGTGTTTTTTTCACAGAAAAAAAGAGGCATAGACGTGTAACATTACATTGCCTTAATACGTCTAATAAGAAATTAATCACAATTATAACACACTATGAACATTAAAACGACAACAATCATCATTGCGTCGGCAATCGCCTTTGCGGCGTGCGCCAACGGGAAGCGGGGCGGCGCAAGCGGCGACTCCCGCCAATCCACGGGAATGTCTTGTGAAACAGCGGCGGCCAAGGGCTTTACCGAGATAGTGACGGAAGGCAGTTTCGACGTTTATTACACACCAGGCGACAGCACAACGATACAGCTGCGGGGCGACAAGAAGGCCGTAAGCCGCACCGTAATAAGCTCCGACGGGCGCACGTTGACAATATCCTGCAATGACGAAGGCCTGATACACATAGGCCACAAGGACGACGTTGACGTCTACATAACGTCGCCGCGACTTAACGGCGTGAGCATCAACGGATCGGGCGACTTCAAATCGGAGAGTAATCTCACTGCCGACAAAATGAGCATAAGCATCGCAGGCAGCGGCGACGTTGAGCTGCGTTCGCTCGACTGCGGCGAATGCACACTGACCATTGAAGGCAGCGGCGACATCGGCGTAGACCGCATCAAGGCCGGCAAACTGACAGCCGCCATTGCAGGGAGCGGCGACATCGACCTGTCTAACGCCGACATAGAGAACGCCGAGTGCGCCATAGCCGGGGCGGGCGACATCGACATAGACGGGCGCGTAGGCACGTGTGAAAAGAGCGTGGCCGGAGTGGGCACTATAGACATCAACCCGTAACGCCCCGCCGGCATCCGACGCTAAGGCGTCTCACGATGCCTTACGCAACATCCTGACATCCAGCACGTTACAAAAAGCGGTCTTTTGCGTTGCAAAAGGCCGCTTTTTGCATCGCGATTTACGGCTACTTACATCGCGATTTACGGTTTCTTGCAGCACAAATTACTATATATTTGTGTTCATCCACAGTTTAGGTGTATGACAATATGTGTCAACTCCCGTCCCCGAAGGGGCAAATTATGCTTATCCGCAGGTGGAGTGAGCGTAGCGAACGCAACCTGCGGTTAACCGCAACACACTCTAACGTCCTCGAAGAGGGCGAACGTTAATCCATTGTTCGCCCTCTTCGAGGACGATGGTTATTACCTCTTCTTAACTGAAGGTTACGCTACGCTCCACCCGCAGTTAGCATCGTTCGACGTCTTCGACGCCGACATACACGATAAATGACATCAGTCGGGTTTAATTTTTACTTGTTAATTTTTAATTTCCGCATAGCGGACTGCCGTATTCGACACCGGACTGCACTTTATTCTCATCCAAAAGGTCTGCAAATGGAGTCATTTTGCCGGCCCACACACGATTTGCAACGCTGCAACCTATAACAGGTTGTTTGCAAAAGCGCATGATTTTACACACTCATACGCTTTTATCATTTTCACGCACACGATGTCCCATATTTCTTTAAACAAACAGTAAAAACTAAAAATAGCATAAAAAGTTTTCTTTTGTCGGCGATAATGCCTAATTTTGTCGGTTGTAAACAAGGCTGAACGCAAATGAAATACGCAATAATAGCAGGCGGCGAAGGCTCGCGCCTGGCGCAAGAGGGCGTCAAGGCGGCTAAACCGCTGGTTGAAATCAACGGCGAAAAGTTAGTTGACAGGCTTGTCCGCGTGTTCGCCGACAACGGCGCGGAGGCTGTCACCGTCGTCTACCGCGACTGTATGGCGGACGTAGCCGCACACTTGAAAGCATTGCAAAACTACAGCTTTGGCGGACGTCGTGTCCCGATTACAGCCGTCGAAGCCCATACACCCAGTTCGATGCACAGCCTATTCGCAATGAGCGGACACTTGGAAGGCGCGCCCTTCTGTCTCACTACAGTGGACACGGTGTTCAGCGAGGCGGCCTTCAAGGGCTATATCGACTGCCTCAATACGGCAATAAGCAACGGCACGGCTGACGGCGTGATGGCCGTAACCGACTATATCGACGACGAGAAGCCGCTGTATGTGGCCGTTGACGACGGGATGAACATAACCGGCTTCCTTGACGAAAACGCCGGGTGCAAGTATGTTTCGGCCGGCATTTACGGCCTTAAGGCCGAAGCCATTGACGTGCTACGGGACTGTATGTCTAAAGGCGAGAGCCGTATGCGCAACTTCCAGAGAGCCTTGCTGCGCGCCGGTTTCCGCCTGAAAGCCTTTAATATAGGAAAGGCTTTCGACATAGACCATGCCGCAGACATCGCAAAGGCGGGGCTATTCTTACAAGAAACGAAATGACACGCATACTGAAAGTGTACCGTGCGGAGCGTTTCTCGCCCAACTCCGTAGAGCGCGACCGCGCAATAATCGACGCCGCCGGCGACATACTCACCCGCCACGGCTACGACGTTGCGGGGGTGAGAGAAAGCGAACTGACGGAAAACGTTGACGCAGAGGTGTTTATGTCAATGGCACGCACACGGCAAGCGTTAGCGATATTGAAAGGAAAAGAGCGCGAAGGGCGTATCGTCATAAACTCCACAGTGGGCGTAGAACGATGCCAACGGAGCACAATAGACCGCCTGATGAGAGCTAACCGCATACCTGCCGCGCCGCTTGAGGGCTGTGACGGATACTGGATTAAGCGTGGCGACGAGGCGGCGCAAAGCAAAGACGACGTAGCATTCGCACAAAACGACGACGATAAGCGCCGCATATTGTCACGCTTCGAGCAAAGGGGCGTAACCGACGTTGTGGTGACAGCCCACGTGGAGGGCGACCTGGTGAAGTTCTACGGAGTGGCTGGCACGGGCTTCTTCCGCTCCTTCCGCCACGCAGCCGGAGGCTATTCAAAGTTCGGCGACGAGGCAGTCAACGGACAACCACACGGATACGGTTTCGAGCAAGACAGCCTGCAAGCCGACGCCGAACGCTTGGCCTCGCTCGCCGGCATCGACATTTACGGCGGCGACTGCATCGTGCGCAGCGACGGCACGTATGCCATCATCGACTTCAACGACTGGCCGAGCTTCGCCGTTTGCCGCGACGAGGCCGCCGAAGCGATAGCCGCAAACATAATGTTCAGGATTAACGATAAACATAAACAAAAGGTAAAAAGCAAGTAGAAGACAGCTGCAAATGAGTAAATTCAAGGAAATTCTTAACGCATCGATAAAGTCAGAAGACACTGAAGAATGGCTCGACATGCGCTTCAACCGCCCCGTCGGGCTGGTGATGGCCTTGGCCGGTAAGCGTCTCGGCATACACCCTACGGCCATAACAGCCGTGTCGATCGTGCTGGGCGTGGCGGCGGCGTGGATGTTCGCACACACCGACATACGCCACAACGTGATGGGCGTGGTGTTGCTGATGTGCGCCAACTTCTGCGACTCCGCCGACGGACAGCTTGCACGGCTGGCAAACAAGAAGACGCTCGTAGGCCGCGTGCTCGACGGATTTGCCGGGGATATATGGTTTTTCTGCATTTACGCCGCCTTGTGCGTCAGGATGACGTGGCAGGAAATGCCCGGCACGGACACCGTGTGGGGGCTTTGGATATGGGTGCTGGCGTTCATCGCCGGCGTGCTCTGCCACTCTCCGCAAAGCTCGTTGGCCGATTATTACAGGCAGACACACCTGCTGTTCCTTAAAGGAAAGGAAGGAAGCGAACTCGACACTTACGCCGCGCAAAGGGCGATTTACGACAACCTGCCGAAAGGAAGTCCGCTGATAGAGAAGATGTTTTACTTCAACTACGCCAACTACTGCAAGAGCCAGGAGCGGCGTTCGCCGGAGTTCCAGCGGCTGATGGCCGTAATCAACAAGAAATACGGCGACGTGGCGCGCATTCCGGAAGAGCTGCGCAAAGAGTTCCTTGACGGCAGCCGGCCGCTGATGAAGTACACAAACATCCTGACGTTCAACGTCCGCGCCATCTGCATCTACGCCACCTGCATCGCCGGTTGTCCGTGGCTCTATATGCTGTTTGAAATATCCGTCCTCACAATATTATATATCAATATGCACAAAAGGCACGAAAGCCTCAGCAAGGAGATTAGGAGGAAAATGGCATGACGAGGGGATACATCTTTGATTACGGCGGCACGCTCGACACTGGAGGCCGCCACTGGGGCAAAGTGTTGTGGCGGGCCTACAGCCGCCACGGCATACCCGTGACTGAAAAACAGTTCCGCGAGGCTTACGTCCACGCCGAACGCACGCTTGGCTCGCAGCCGATCGTGAAGCCAGACTTCACGTTCAGGCGGACACTCGACGCTAAATTGCGCATCGAATTGGAACATCTCGCCGAGACAGGCGCACTCTACAACGACAAGACAAAGCTCACGGAAATGCGGCAAAAGATGCTCGACGACATTTATGAAAGCGTAAAACTTGAAACGTCAAAGAGCCACAAGGTGCTTGAAAGCATGGCAGCGGAACACCCGTTGGTGCTCGTAAGCAACTTCTACGGCAACATCAGGACCGTCCTGGACGAGTTCGGCCTTGACAGTTTGTTCAAAGACGTAATAGAATCAGCCGTCGCCGGCATTCGGAAACCCGACCCGCGAATATTCACGCTCGGCGTGGAGGCGTTGGGATTAAAGCCAGGCGAAACCACCGTTGTCGGCGACAGCATCACCAAAGACATAATACCGGCCAAGCAGGCAGGCTGCCGCGCCGTATGGCTGAAAGGCGAAGGATGGGACGACACGCCGCAAGACGAGACGCTGCCCGACGCCGTAATCACGGAACTTGGCCAACTGTTAGACAAAGAAAGGATTGCTTAAGGAATGATGAGAAAACTTATCATATTGTTCCTGCTTGCCGTTGCGCAGACCGTTTGCGCACAGTCAATAAGCGGCATCGTGGTAGACGAGGAAACCGGAGACACCATCCCCCACCCTTCCGTACAGTACAAGGGCGACAAGGAGGCTGTGTCCGGCGATGCGTCAGGCCGTTTCACCATACGGCGAAAGAACGGCAAATACCTGACATTCAGTGCCGTAGGATACAAGGATTTGCGGATACTCATAGGCCAGAACACGCCCGGAGATATGCGCATAACGCTGAAATCGGACACCAAGAGGCTGAAAGGCATCACCGTAAGTGCCAAGCGCGGCAAATACAGCCGCAAGAACAACCCCGCCGTGGAACTGATGAAAAGGGTGATAGCGGCGAAGAAACGCACCGACTTGTCAAACCACGACTACTACCAATACGACAAATACCAAAAGATAACGCTGGCCGTCAACGACATTAGTCCCGAAGAACTGAACCATGAGAAGCTGAAAAAGCGCCAATGGCTGCTCAACCAAATAGAACTGTGTCCGTACAACAACAAGCTGATTTTGCCGCTTTCAATCGACGAGACGGTTACTAAAAACATATACCGCAAGGAGCCGAAAAGCGAGAAAACGATAATCACAGGGCAGAACAAATCGGGCGTGAACGACCTCATCCAGACGGGAGAGATACTCAACACGATGCTTAAAGACATCTTCACCGACGTTGACCTGTACGACGACCAGATACGCCTGTTGCAATACCCGTTCACCAGCCCGATAGGGAAAAACGCCGTGGCTTTTTACAGGTTTTACATAGTTGACACGGTGATGGTGGACCGCGACGAGTGCTACCATCTCGAATTCACCCCCAACAACCCGCAAGACTTCGGTTTCAGGGGCGACATCTGGATACTGACGGACTCCACGTTGCACGTGAAAAAATGCCAGTTGATGCTGCCGAAAAGGAGCGACGTGAACTTCACCGACAACCTAAGCATACAGCAGGAATACACCAAGCTGCCCAACGGAGAGTGGGTGTTGACAACCGACGACATGCTGGTGGAGCTGTCGATAGTGGACTTTCTGACGAAAGCCGCCGTCATACGAACTACACGACTGACAGACTACTCGTTTGAAGAAATACCCGACAAGATGTTCAAAGGCCGCGCGAAGGTGAAATACGACCCGCAGGCGAAGATGCGCGACGAGGCTTTCTGGCAGGAGAACCGCACCGTAGGGTTGACGAAAAGCGAGAGTTCGATGGGGTCGTTCGTTGACAACCTGTCAAACACAAAAGGCTTCAAATACATCTTGTTCGGCCTTAAGGCTCTGATAGAGAACTATGTAGAAACCGGCGGCAAGGAGCATCCGAGCAAGGTTGACATAGGCCCGATAAACACGATGATAAGCTCGAACTTCATCGACGGCACACGAACGAGGGTGAGCGCACAGACAACGGCCAACCTCTTTCCGCACCTCTTTGTGTCTGGCTATTACGCCCGCGGATGGGACAGCAAGAAGAATTACTACAAGGGGCAGATAGTTTACTCGTTCAACAAGAAAGAATATATGCCGTGGGAGTTCCCCAAGCGCACGCTGACTTTCACCTCGACGTACGACGTCTGCGCGCCGTCGGACAAGTTCATACCTACCGACAAGGACAACGTGTTCACGTCGCTTAAATGGACTGACGTAGACAAGATGATGTTCTACAACCGCCAGGAACTGGCCTTCGAGTATGAGCAGGACTGGGGTTTTAAGACCACCGTGAAACTGAAAACCGAGGAGAACGAGGCGTGCGGCAAGCTCTACTTCACCCCGATGTCGCTCTACGACGCCGACAACCCGCCCACTATGCCTGGAAAAATACGCACGACGGAGGCGTCGATAGAACTGCGCTACGCGCCGGGCGAGACATTCGTGAACACGAAGCAACGCCGCGTGAAAATCAACTACGACCCGCCCGTGTTCACCCTGAGCCACACCGTCGGCGTGAAAGGCGTACTCGGCGGTGACTACAACTACAACTTCACCGAGGCGTCGATATACAAACGCTTTTGGCTGAACAGCTGGGGCAAGCTCGACATCACGCTCAAAGGCGGCATACAATGGAACAAAGTGCCCTTCCCGCTGCTGATAATGCCGGCCGCGAATATGTCGTACATCGTGGAGGAAGGCACGTTCAACCTCATCAACAATATGGAGTTCCTGAACGACCGCTACGCCTCGCTCGACATTTCATGGGACTTGAACGGCAAGATATTCAACCGCATACCGCTGCTGAAGCACCTGAAGTGGCGCGAATGGCTCGGCGTGAAGTGTCTCTGGGGCACGCTCACCGACAAGAACAACCCCACCCTGACCGGCAACGCGAAAGACCCGCTGCTGATGAAGTTCCCCGAAGGTTCTTACGTAATGGACCCGCACCGCCCGTACATCGAGCTTATCGCCGGGATACACAACATATTTAAGGTGATACACGTGGAATACGTGCACCGCCTGAACTACAACGGTCTGCCCACGGCGACGAAAAACGGCGTGAGGGTGAAGCTGGAATTTTCGTTCTGAATAATGGAGTTACTAAGAGTTAACTGGAGTTAGGCTCGTTTCACTCGCCGGAGTTAACGGACAATACTCGGTCTTTTGACAACTTAGCATTTGTCCGTTAACTCCCAATAACTCCGACGTGAAAGCGTCTAACTCCGGTTTACTCCTTTTGAAAATAAACAAGCCATGAGAAAAATTAAAAATCCCTTTTCACACCGCGAAGGCTACGACTGCTTCGGTTGCAGCCCGGCCAACCCCATCGGCATACACATGGAGTTTTATGAAGACGGCGACGAAGTGGTAAGTTTCTGGAACCCGAAACAGCACTACCAAGGCTGGTTTGACACTATGCACGGAGGAATATTGGCCACAATCGCCGACGAGACGGCGGCTTGGGTGGTGTTCCGCAAACTGCAAACCACGGGTATGACGACGAAACTCGAACTGCGATACAAAAAGCCCGTGATGACCACTGAGGGACAGATAACCGTGCGCGGCCGCATAGCCGAACAGCGGCGCAACTTAGTGACGCTCGACGTCAGCATAGAAAACGCCAAGGGCGAGGTGTGCGTAGAGGCTCGCGCCACATACTTCGCCTTCGACAAGAGGAAAGCCGCGGAAATGGGCTTCACCTCGTGCGAACTCGAAGGCGACGAGCTGCTGCCCATGTAAGAAACACTATCAAAAAAACTAATACACGCAATTTAGCAAACACACGTCCGCCGGTGTGCTTGCAGGGGATGCTGGCACACCGACAAATATGTACGACAACATAGCACACGCCGCCGTTGTAAACATTTTACCGTTTTTCTAAGGGCAAAGGTAAAAAAGACACGCAAACGTTTGCGTGTTCAGTGACTTTTATTAATTTTGCACGCAGTATCTTTAGTATCAATGTAAAAAATGGGACAACGCAGGACATCTTTAAAAGAAATGGCCGAGCAGTTGGGCGTAAGCATTGCGACCGTATCCCGCGCACTCAGGGACAGCCACGAGGTAGGTGAAGAACTGAGGCGCAAAGTGCAAGACTTGGCAAAAAAGCTCAATTACCGCCCCAACCAGTTCGCCCAGAGCCTACGTCAACAAAAGTCGAAAGTGATAGGTGTCGTGGTGCCCAACCTCGTAACCCACTATTACGCCGCCGTGCTCGACGGCATAGAGGACTATGCCTCGAAGGCCGGCTACGCAGTCATCGCGGCCAACAGCCACGAAGACCACCTGCGCGAGGAGAAAGCCATCGACAATTTCGTAGGAATGTACGTCGAGGGCATCATTGCCTGCTTGGCGCAAGACACCACCGACTATTCGCACTTTGTAGAAATCAACAACATGGGCATACCGCTCGTGTTCTTCGCCCGCACGTGCCTGCCTGAAATGTTCTCCGCCGTGACATCCAACGGCGACGAGGCCGCCAAGGAGGCCACGCTGCACCTTATAGACACAGGCAGCCGCCGCATAGCTTTTATTGGCGGGCCGCAACACTTGGACATGATGAAGCGGCGCAAGCATGGCTACCTTGAGGCTCTGCGCGAGCGTAACATTGAGATAGACCGCTCGATAATAATCAACGGCAACATCGACTTCAACTACGCCCGCGAGGCCACGATGCAGATGCTCAGGCGCGACGACCGCCCCGACGCCATCCTCGCCTTCAACGACATTATAACCTACGCCGCCTTCGACGCCATCAAGTCGCTGGGACTTCGCATCCCCGACGACGTTGCGATAATAGGTTTCACGGAGACGGACACATCGTTTTTCGTAACGCCGAAGCTCTCCGCCATAATGGATCAGGCCCACCTTACCGGCGAGCGTGTGTGCGAACTGTTGTTGAGGAACATCGCCGGCGACAAGAAGATATACAAGGAAGTGGTGCCGATGACGTTGAAAATAAGGGAAAGTTCGGACAAAAACACCAGTATACAAGCAGACAAGTAACAAGCAGACAAGGGAAATTGCTGCAATATGATTAAAATTATACAAGTAGACAATGGGAATTCGTCATACTTGAACAGCAAATCTCCTTGTCTGCTTGTTGCTTGTCTGCTTGTCAACTGGTTATTAATAAAACTTTATATCGGTTATAACCTTTGCGCCAACTTCAACGTTCAGGTTGTTGACAAATCGCTCGCGCATCATCGAAAGGTCGGCGCGCAGCGCAGGATTGAGTATTTTCACGAACAATGTTTGGTTGCGGACGAACTTTTCGCCGGTAAATTTCTCCACTACACGACCGGCAACCTTGCCCCACGACTCAACCAAACGTCGCTCCAGCAAAGGCGTTTCCAGTCCGTCGTGCCTCAAGCACTGGGCTATGACATCGCCCAACGATTTCACGTCGCGTTTAAACATTGCTGCCCTCCCACTGTTTTATTTCGCCCTTTTCAACCAAAAAGAGCTTATAGTCAAGCGCGCTCCCGCGCAATATCTGGTCAAGATGCTCACGGTTTGTGTCGGTCATAAAAATCTGTCCGAACCCGTCGCCGCCTACGATGCGCACGATTTGTTCCACGCGCCCGGCATCCAGTTTGTCGAAAATATCGTCCAAGAGCAATATCGGACGCACGTTGCCGCGTATGCGTTTCAGAAACTCGAACTGGGCAAGTTTCAATGAAATCACGAACGTCTTGTTCTGCCCCTGGCTGCCCTCACGGCGTATGGGATAGCCGCCGATGAGCATTTCAAGGTCATCGCGGTGTATCCCGTGCAACGAATAACCCACGGCTCGGTCTTTAAAACGGTCGCGCCTAATCACGTCGAGCAACGGGCCGCGCTGCGTGTGCGACTGATAAGCAAGCGAGACTTCCTCCTTGTCTTGTGAGATGCTGCTGTAAAAACTCTGGAACAGCGGCACAAGCTCGTCAACGAAAGCCTTGCGCTTGCCGGACACTATCTCACCATGGACGGCCATCTGCTCCTCTAACAGCCCGATAAGGTCGGCGTCAGGCTCGGCTTCGGCGCGCAGCAGCGAGTTGCGTTGCTGCAAAGCCTTGTTGTAACGGTTGAGCGCGTCGATGTAAGTCACGTCATACTGCGAAATCACCACGTCCATCAGCCGGCGGCGTTCCTCGCTCCCGCCGTCAATGAGCACCGTGTCGGCAGGCGACGCAAGTATCAGCGGGATAAGCCCTATGTGGGCTGACAGCCGCTTGTACTCTTTCTTGTTCCTCTTGAAATGCTTTTTCGAGCCTCGCTTCATACCGCACGAAATGTCCTCGTCGTCGCCCTCGTCGTTGACATAACGGCCGTCAAGCATGAAGAAGTCAGTGCCGTGGCGCATCACGTTGGAATCTGTAACAGAGCATGAACTCCGGCAGAAAGACAGGTAATACACGGCGTCGAGCAAATTGGTCTTGCCCTCGCCGTTGTGCCCGATGAAACAATTAAGTTTTGGAGAGAAGGCAAGGCCAGCCCCGCAGATATTCTTATAATTTACGATTGACAATTTATTGAGAAACATGAGCTTGCCCTTCAAGTTTTAGTGCAAAGTTACTTGATTTGCCATTGAAAAACAAAAAAAGTTGACGATAAATTTCAATATTCAGGATAAAATCCGTAATTTTGCCACGCTTTATAAACAAGTAAATTAAAAATCAAAACATAAATGGCAAATCTTAATGAAAACAAGGGCACTATGGACAATGCCCTCAACCAGAAAGAGGCCGTCTTCATGAAGCACAAGAAGACAATCTCCATCGCTATTGTCGCAATCATCCTCGTCATCGCGGGTGTGCTTTGCTACAACACCTACGTGTCTGGACCGCGTGAGCAGGAAGCCAGCACAGAATTGGCCAAAGGTCAAGACTATTTTATGAACCAGCAATTTGAAGTAGCCCTGAAAGGCGACAGCACGGGATACAGGGGCTTCATCAACATAGCTTCAGACTACAGCAGCACCGACGCTGGCAACCTTGCAAACCTCTACGCAGGTCTTTGCTACGCCAATCTCGAAAAGTGGAACGACGCTGTGAAGTATCTCGAAAAGTACTCTCCCGCCGACGACCTGATGGTAAGCCCGGCGGCTATGGCCGCCCTCGGCAACGCTTACGCCCACGTGAAGCAGCTCGACAAGGCCGTTGAGTACCTGAAGAAGGCCGCAAGCATGGCCGACAGCGAGGCTGCCGACAACGCAAACAACAGCCTCTCGCCCTCGTTCCTCATCCAGGCGGGCGAAATACTCGAAAGCCAGAACAAGAAAGACGAGGCCCTGAAGATTTACCAGGACATCAAGAAGAAATATGTCAAATCTCCCGTTTACGGCGAGATTGACAAGTACATCGAACGAGTTTCCGTAAAATAATGGCGACATCACTGCACAACTTGTCTGACTACGACCCGGCAAACGTGCCCGACGCAAGCAATATGTGCTTCGGCATAGTGGTAGCGGAATGGAATCCTGAAATCACAGGAGCGTTGCTCGACGGGGCGGTGAAGACCCTCGAAAAGCACGGCGCACTGCCAGAGAACATCCACGTAAAGACCGTCCCCGGCAGTTTCGAGCTTATCTACGGTGCTCACCAGATGACGCTCAACGGCGGATATGACGCCATCATCATCCTCGGCAGCGTAATCCGCGGCGAAACACCGCACTTCGACTACATCTGCCAAGGCGTAACCTACGGCATTGCCAAGCTCAACGCCAAGAGCGAAATCCCCGTAATCTACGGTCTGCTCACCACTAACGACCTGCAACAGGCCAAAGACCGTAGCGGCGGACGGCTCGGCAACAAGGGCGACGAATGCGCAATAGACGCCATAAAGATGGCGAAATTCTAACGCTTTCAATTTAAAATTGATAATGGATAATTGAGAATTATGATTACTTTGAC
>CALUGU010000023.1 GCA_944320255.1 uncultured Prevotella sp.
ATTATAAAAATATCCCGTTACTTCTATACTTTTATCGGCACAATTTCTCTGTCAGCTGTCAGTTTTAGCCATAAACCGGTGATTATCAATCATTTAACGGCTGACAGACGGGCTGACAGCTGTTTTTCTCCGTCAGTCCGTCAACTTGCAAATGATTGCAAACACGGTGTAAGACGGACTGACAGTTGTTTTTATCTGTCAGTCCATCATATTATATTTAAGCCTGCCTGTTGGTGGAGGCTTGACTGACAGTTGTTTTTATCTGTCAGCCCATCTGTCAGCCCACAACAATCTGTCCGTCAAGCTTTTACGTCGGAAACTGACAGATGACAGATGACAGATAAAAAGGAATTTCCGTTCCCGTTACGTTCCCGCAGATTTGCAATCCGCAGGAACGGGTAAATCTGCAAAATCACGGCGTCGAAGACGTCGAACGATTCTTAACCGCGGGTGGAGCGAAGCGTAACCTGCGGAAGGCCACGAATATATAACATCGTCCTCGAAGAGGGCGAACAATAAACGGCTGTTGAACCTCTTCGAGGCCCGGTGAGGTTGTCCGTTCCTGCGGATTTCAAAGACGAGGATACGAGGTGATTACTAACCTGCGGGAACAGACGGCAAACGAAGCGGCAAAAGACGGCTTTTCACCGTGTGGTTTGCGGTCTTTTGCAATGCGAAAGACCGTATATCTAATTATTATAAATGGCCAAATGTATCGTCACAATGTCACAACACGCCGTAACGCACTGTAAACCAAACCATTGCGGCGTGACATTTGAGCCTGTCCCAACGTCACCAATATCACACTGCCGTTCCTGATCCGTTCCTGCGGATTTGCCGTGAGAATTTTCAAAAATGAAATTCAAGAGGTTATAACAAAATTGCGAACCATCGCCCTTGTAGGGACATAATTCATTATGTCCGCACGTTTCGTAAGAAACGTATTTCGCTGGCATTCAGATGTTTATACGCCCCTCCGTGGCGTGCGGACATAATAAATTATGTCCCTACAAGGTCGGTGTTTTGCATTGTTTTAATATGTATCTTTTATTTTATTCTCATCCAAAAGGTTTGCGGATGAATCGAATATTTCAAATATCGTAGGCGTTATTTATTGTTTTTTTATTATATGGATGTTCGCATTTTGCTAACATCTGCGTGTAGAGGGTGTATCAAAATACGTTGACACCCCTTGTAGAGGCATAATTTATTATGCCCGCACGTTTCGTAAGAAACGTATTTCGCTGGCATTCAGATGTTTATACGCCCCTCCGTGGCGTGCGGACATAATAAATTATGTCCCTACAAGAGCAGCATTTTGCATTGTTTTAATATGTGTCTTTTATTTTATTCTCATCCAAAAGGTTTGCTGATGAATCGAATATTTCAAATATCGTAGGCATTATTTATTGTTTTTTATTATATGGATGTTCGCATTTTGCTAACACCTGCGTGTAGAGGGTGTATCAAAATACGTTGACACCCCTTGTAGGGGCATAATTTATTATGCCCGCACGTTTCGTAAGAAACGTATTTCGCTGGCATACAGATGCTTATACGTCCCTCTGTGGCGTGCAAGGGATGTTCCCCTGTTTTGATGATCCCCCTCAAGGGCGGTGTCCGCGTTTTTTGAGCCTCCTGTCCGTCCCCTTATAGTTGGGGAGACGCAAAATTTTGCGTCTCTACACAGTATGCTTGGCAAATTGCGGATGTTCATTTTGTATAGTAAAGCCCATGCAGCTGGCTACAATGTGAATCTTGTTCCCATATTGCCCCGTGCAGCTTCACTTACGCAAAGATAGGGATAAATTTTTATCCCTGCAATTTTTTTTGATTGAATTAATGCGTAATGTTTTTACGAAAGACGGAGTAAGATCAGCTCAATTTCTCCATCAGCTGTCAGTTTTGGTCGTAAACCAGTGATAATCAACCGTTTAGCGGCTGACAGACGGGCTGACAGCTGTTTTTCTCCGTCAGCCCCTCTGTCAGTTCACAACAATCTGTCCGTCAAGTCTTTACGTCGGAAACTGACAGATGACAGATAAAAAAGGATTTCAGTTCCGCCAGTTTTCTCGGATTGCAAAATCCGCAGGAACAGGGTGCGCAGGAAACGGAAGGTAACGGGAGCGGCAGTGTGATATTTGTGACGGAGGAACAGGCTCGAATGTCACGCCGCAACTACTTGGTTTACAGTGCGTTGCTGCGTGCTGTGACATTGTGACAATGCATTGGCCGTTCATAATAATTTCGATATATGGCCTTTTGCATAGCAAAAGACCGCAAACCACACGGCGAAAAGCCGTCTTTTGTCGCGTCATTTGCCGTCCGTTCTTGCGGCAGGAATGGAAGTTATCAGTAGTTAACAGGAGTTAGGCTCGTTTCACTCGCCGGAGTTAATGGACAATACCCTATGTTGCAACAACTTAGCATTTGTCGGTTAACCCCATTTCCTCAGATTGCAAATTCGCAGGAACAGGGGGAACGGATACGTATGCCGGGACTCATCATTCCTTTTTTCTGAAAAATCACAGCTTTTTCTTTTTTACCTTCAATTAATTTTATATTTTTGCAATGTCCTTCGGCAGAAGCCGCGTCAGCGGCGGGCGGGGGATATATATAAAGAAAGCGTTTACTTGGCGCTTTGTGCTTGACACTCTGAAATCTCGCAAATTTCCAAGTCTGGTCAAGAACATTGCAACAGTAGATGTCTATGGGTGTATATTGTACAGCCCTCATTGGCGTTTGCCGCTTTGGCACTGCGCCCAATGTCGGCGTATATACATACACGGCGTGGGCTTCTGTGTTGCTCGTTCTATCAGACTGGGCAATGCGAGAGCCTCGGAGTGTGGGACGGGTGACGGGTAAAGTTCCCACGCTTTTTGCGTATATATCAGCCACAATCTTATTTTATTAACGCCTCGATTGGGAATAAAGGCAAAAAACGTAAAATCATGTTACCTGATGAAGACTTAATCAAGAAAAAGTTGACGAAGCTTATTAAAGTTTCATTCAAGTCAAGACAGCCAGATGTTATGGCTGTAAAGTGTTTGGACGCATCAATAGAACGTGTGATGCGAGGGGATTATGGAGAATGCAATTATAAAGTTGAAGGTTTCGGCCGATTTGTCTATTACTTAAAGGGAACTGGTAACTTTATGGAAAAAGAGAATGTTACATTTGATGCATACATTAAAGTTGAAAATGATAACATTATGGGATTTGAAAGAAATATAATTAACTTAAAGGATTAATAATCATGGAGAAATTTCAAGGTCTTTATTATTCCGTTATGTCAGGAGAAGACAGAACTGCGGAGGTAGTTGAAGGGAATATGCAATATGATTATACAACAGAAATTGTGGCTGTCCCGGAAAAAGCGATATGTAATGGCAAGACCTATAAAGTGACGTCTATAGGTGCTAACGCATTTAGGCGTTTTGGCTGTTTGAAGAGCATAGAGATACCGAAAACCGTAACAGAGATAGCAGGGTCGTCTTTTGGGGAATGTCGCAACCTTGATGAGATTAAGGTTTCAGAAAGAAATAAAGATTTTGTATCAATAGATGGAAGCCTTTATTCAAAAGATGTAACATCTTTATACTGCTGTTGTCCAAGGGATATAACATCTATCAGCATTCAGAGTCCCGTGACTACCATAGGCGAATATGCGTTTGCAGGTTGTAGTGACTTGACACGTGTGACGCTTGGTAATTCTGTAACATGGATAGGCTATAACGCATTTTATGGTTGCAGTGGACTTGAAGAGGTGTATTGCATGATGGAAACGCCAATAGAGTCGGAAGAACCTATTTTTGCGGATGGGGCGTTGATGAATGCTGTACTGTATGTTCCTAAAGGATGTAAGGAAAAGTACGAAGCCGTGGATCCGTGGCGTAACTTCTATACGATTAAGGAATTTGATGCTGTTGGCAGCAGTAACGCAAACGTCTCCGACGAACCTTCTGTAACAGTAGAGGACGGCACGATAAAAGTAAAAAACATAGACGGACAAACTGTGAGCATTTATGACGTTGCCGGAGGGTTAGTCTTGAGCGTCAAGGCTGATGGTAGCAGCATTGGAATGGTCTTGCCAGACAATGGCGTGTATGTAGTAAAAGTAAATGATACGGAAACAAGAATCAATTTGTAATGTAATAAAAAATAATTTAAGGAGAATTAAGATTATGAAAAAGTTAAAGATTTTCGGTATGGCAATGCTTGCCATGTTTGCGTGTGTTAATTTTACGGCGTGCAGCGACGATGACGACGACAACGGCGGCGGAGGCGGCGCGGCAGCCGGAGGCCGTAAGCTGAAAACGATGTACAGGGAAAGCCACGGCGGAAGTAAGTATTACGAGTTTGCCGACGCAAAATGGAACGGCAACAAGCTCATCTCGTTCACCGACGGCGACGACGCCCCGGACGAGGAGAACCGCATGACGATAACTTACTCTGACGGCAACAAGGCATTTATTGGCGACTATGAGTTAACGCTGAACGCCAAGGGCTACGCTGAGACGGCCGACTTCGGCGGCAGTGAATACATCTTCAGCTACAACCAGGCCGGGCAGATGGTGAACTGGGAGAGCGGCGACGGCGACGAGTATTGCACAATCAGCTACAACAGCGACGGCGACATCATCAACGCCCGCAGCTCTTACGAGGGCAGCAAGTCGTTCACCTACACCAACGCCGAGGTGACAAGTCCGATAGCCAACAAGGGCGGCATAATGATGCTCGGCGACTGGGGCATAATGTGGGACTGGGAATATTATTACTGGTTCGGCATTTACGGCGCAGCCACGAAGCATCTGCCCGTAAGGGTTGGCGACGCAACGTTCAGCTGGACGCTCGACTCGCAGGGCTACCCCACGCAGTGCGTAGTTGACGACCCGGAGAGTGAGGGCATAGCTACTTATCACTTTGAGTGGGAATGATTTTTAGCAGACAAGCGTTTTTTTAGCAGACAAGCAGACAAGTGACGAGCAGACGAGGTGATTTGCCTTGTCTGCTCGTTTGCTTGTTCCTGTAAACTCGTCTGCTCGTCCCTTGTTTGCTTGTCTTCTAAAAAATAACTACCTTTGCAGCCCGAATTTTAATAGTAAAAAAGAGATATGAGCGCAAAGGTTAAGGGATTTCTTTACGGCGTGGCCACGTCGGTGACGTTCGGCCTGATACCGCTGTTCACGCTGCCGCTGATGCAGAAGGGGCTGGCGTCAGACTCGATATTGTTTTACCGCTTCGTCACGGCCACGGCTGCGCTGGGGCTGATGATGGCGGTGAAGAAGGAGAGTTTCAAGGTGGCGTGGCGCGACTTGCCGGTGATTATCGTGCTGGCTGTGTTTTACACGGCGTCGTCGCTGTTCCTGCTTTACTGTTACGAGGTGATGGGCGCGGGCGTCGCCACTACGCTGCACTTCACTTACCCCGTGTTCGTCACCCTGCTGATGCTCCTGCTGTTCAGGGAGCGGGCGTCGTGGGTAACGTGGACGGCCGTCGCGCTGGCCATCGGCGGCGTGGCCAAGTTGTCGCTCAATGGCACGGAACTGAAGCTCGACCCCGCAGGCGTGGGCATCGTGCTGCTCTCCGCCGTGGGCTATGCCAGCTATATAATAGCGGTGAACAAGTCGCGCGTCAGGGACATGCACAGCCGCAAGCTGGCGTTTTACGTCTTCGTGTTCACGGCGTTGATTTTCGGCGTTAAGAATTGGATGGAGGACGGCGTACAGCCTTTGCCCGACGCCGTGTCGGCAGTCAACGTGGTGCTGCTGGCCGTGGCTCCGACCGTCATCTCAAACATCACGTTGCTGCTGGCCGTGCGCAACATCGGCGGCACGCTGACGTCGATACTCGGCGCGCTTGAGCCTGTCACGGCGGTGTGCATCGGCGCGTTGGTGTTCGGCGAGGCGTTCACCGCAAGCGAGGCCGTCGGCATTGCGCTCATCCTGACCGCCGTGGTGCTCGTAATCTTGAACCGCAGCATAAAAGAGAATGTCTCGGTGGTGCTGAAAAGGATAAGGCCGAGACATTCATAATGCGAAACGCATTATGAATGTAATTAAAAATTAACAATTAAAAATTAAACATCGTGGTTAATTAAGCATCGTGTCGAATGTAATTGTTGTGAGCAAAAAAACGTATGTAGTGTTGTTTAATTTTTAATTGTTAATTTCACGGGCGCAATGCTGGCGTAACAATGGTTACGCCAGCATTGCGCCCGTGAATATTCTTCCCGACTGCGCGCCGAGGCGGCGTGCGGAGAAATAGTCGTTATAGTCTGTGTATGTGCAGACGGCGGACACTTGGATGTTGCCGGGCGCGACGCCGAGAGCAGTTAGTTGCAGGCGGTTGCACTCCTTCAAGTCGATGTGCCATTTGGCTTCGCGGCGGCTGATAGACTCCATATTGAAGCCGGCGGCGGCGAAATGGTCGTAAACCTCGTCGCCCACCTCGAAAGCGTCGAGCGATATGCCCGGCCCGATGACGGCGCGCAACGCTTCGGGGCGCGTGCCGTAGGCGAGGCCCATCTCTGCGACGGCTTTTGCGGCTATGCGCGCCGCCGTGCCACGCCATCCCGCGTGAACGGCTGCCACGGCGTGGTGCTCCGTGTCATAAAGGATAATGGGAATGCAGTCGGCCGTTGACACGCCAATACAAACGCCCGGCACGTCGGTGAGCAGGGCGTCAACGCCTTCAAGAACCATCCTCTGCGTAGTTTTGCCGAGAGAAAGGAAGTCACGCGAGATGAGCCTCGTCTCCGTGCCGTGGGTTTGGTGGGGCATTATGATGTTCGCCTTGTCCACGCCAAGCTCACCGGCCAGCAGGTCGAGGTTATGCCCTATGCACGCCTCGTCGTCGCCGCAATAGCGGTTGATGTTGAAGCCACCGTAAACGCCGTGGCTGAAGCCCCCGTGGCGTGTGGTGCTGAAGGCCGTCACAGAGGGGGCAATGTCGTGATAAGCTATTGTGGCAGTGTCAGATTTCATCCTCGTCGATGTCTTCAACGTCGTCTTCGTCGATAAACTCAATCTCGTCTTCACCCTCCAAACGCAGTTCTTCGGGCAGAGCGCCCATATCCTTGTTGCGGTGCACGAGCGTGTCCTCCGCCGTGATGTCCTTCAGCTTGTTGCTCTCGCTGTTAAGCTCACGCCAGAGCACGTCTTTCAGTTCGCCGAGGCCTTGCCCCGTTACTGCCGAGATGAACACCACCGGGATGTCATCGGGCGTAGTGGCCTTGAGCATCTCTATAAGCTCGTCGTCGAGCAGGTCGCACTTCGTCACGGCCAGCACGCGGTGCTTGTCGGCCATCTCCGGGTTGAAGTTGTTAAGCTCTCCAAGCAGCACTTCGTATTCTTTCTTTATGTCGTCGGTGTCGCCGGGCACCATGAACAGCAGCAGAGAGTTGCGCTCTATGTGGCGCAGGAAGCGCAGGCCGAGGCCCTTGCCTTCGCTCGCCCCCTCGATGATGCCGGGGATGTCGGCCATGACGAACGACTGCTTGTCGTGGTAGCTCACGATGCCGAGCGACGGTTCGAGCGTCGTGAACGGATAGTTGGCTATCTTCGGCCTTGCGCTCGACAGTGCCGAGAGCAGCGTGCTCTTGCCCGCGTTCGGGAAACCTACTAGACCCACGTCGGCGAGGAGCTTCAGTTCGAGTATTATCGTCTTCTCCTCCATCGGTTCGCCGGGCTGTGCGAAGCGCGGCGCCTGGTTGGTGGCCGTGCGGAACTGGAAGTTGCCAAGTCCGCCGCGTCCGCCCTTGAGCAGCAGCACCTCCTGTCCGTCGTGTGTCACGTCGCAGATGTATTTCCCCGTCTCGGCGTCATACACCACCGTGCCGCAGGGCACGTCTATGTAAACGTCCTTGCCGTCGGTGCCGTGGCATTTGTCCTTGCCGCCGTTGCCTCCGTGCTCGGCGAAGATGTGGCGTTGGTATTTCAGGTGCAGCAGCGTCCAGTAGTTGTGGTTGCCGCGCAGGTAGACGCTGCCCCCCTTGCCGCCGTCGCCTCCGTCGGGGCCTCCGTTGGGTTGGTACTTGGCGCGGCGCAAGTGCATAGAGCCGCGTCCGCCTTTGCCTGAACGGCAGTAAATCTTAACGTAGTCTACGAAATTGGATTCGGGCATGGCTTGTGAAATTAAAAATTAAAAGTGAAAAATTAAAAGGTGGAAATTTAATTAAGAATTAAGAGGTAAGAATTAAGAAAATATGCCTTGCTGGTGTAAGCAGTAAAAGGGGATTTCTTAATTCTTACCTCTTAATTCTTAATTTATTCAGATGTTGTCGATAACGTTGCAAATGTCCGCGAAGATGCGGTCGAGTTCGCCGAGACCGTCGATGTGGTGGTGCAGGCTCTCTTTCTTGTACCATTCAATCAGCGGAGCCGTTTGGTTGTGGTAAACGTCGAGGCGTTTCTTTATCGTCTCCTCGTTGTCGTCGGTGCGTCCGCATTCCTGTCCGCGCTTGATGAGGCGTTTCATCAGCTCGTCTTCAGGAACGTCAAGCTCTATCATCGCCGCGATGTTGTGTCCGCGCTCGTCGAGCATTTTCTTCAAGGCTTCAGCCTGCGGTATGGTGCGGGGAAATCCGTCGAAGATTACGCCTTCGTGTTCCTTGCCGAAGCCGTCGTAAACGCTTGCGAGGATGCTGATCATCAGTTCGTCAGGTATCAGCTGCCCGTTGTCGATATACTGTTTTGCGGTCTTGCCGAGTTCCGTTCCGTTCTTTATCTCGTTGCGGAGCACGTCGCCCGTCGATATGTGGCCGAAGCCGTACTTCTTGATCATCAAGTCGCTTTGCGTGCCCTTCCCTGAGCCGGGCGCGCCGAAAATAACAATATTCTTCATCTTTGTTTTGTTGAAATATGTCTTTTTGATTGTTTATTCTACCAATGTGTAGATGTCGCGCAGGTTGCGCCCCTGCTGGTCGTAGTCGAGTCCGTAACCCACGATGAAGTCGTTGGGTATCTCCATTGCGGCGTATTCCACGTTGAGGTCAACTTTCAGCTTGTCCGGTTTCAGCAGCAACGTGCAGATGTGTATGGCGGCGGGGTTGCGCGTGCCGAGCGATTCGAGCATGCGTTTCATTGTGAGACCCGACTCCACGATGTCTTCCACAATCACCACCGTGCGCCCTGACAGGTCTTCGTTGATGCCGATGACCTCCTTAATCTTGCCCGTTGACATCGTGCCCTGGTAAGAAGCCAGTTTTACGAACGAAATCTCGCAAGGGATTGTTATCATCCTCATAAGGTCGGCGGCGAAGATGAACGAACCGTTGAGAACAGCGAGAAACAGTGGATTTTTTCCTGCCATATCTTTGTTCAGGCGGTCAGCCACTGCTTTCACTTTTTTCAAAATATCTTCTTCCGAGTATGAAATCTTGAAAGTCTTGTCGTGTATTTTTACTATCGACATAATTCGTTGTTGAAATTTTGGCACAAAATTACTAAAAATATGCTGAATATTGGTAAGTGAATGGCATTAATTTTGTATTTTTGCAGGGATGAAGATACTCACAGGTGCTCAGATACATGAGCTTGACAAATATACAATCGAGCACGAGCCTGTCAAGTCGATTGATTTGATGGAGCGTGCTGCGAAGGCTTTGGCGTGCGCCATGGCCGACCGGTGGGGCAGGGATGTGCCGGTAGTTGTTTTCGCCGGACCAGGCAACAACGGCGGCGATGCCTTGGCCGTGGCGAGGATGCTTGCCGAAAAGGGTTATCAGGTAAGCGTTTATTTGTTTAACATAGGAGGCAAGCTGTCCGACGACTGCTCTGTCAACAAGCAGCGGCTTGCCGGTTGCAAGGCTGTCAAGAATTTTGTCGAGGTGACGAGCGAGTTCGACCCTCCCCAGCTTGACGGCGGCATGCTTGTGGTGGACGGCCTGTTCGGCTCCGGGCTTAACAAGCCCCTTGCCGGAGGTTTCGCCTCTTTGGTGAAATACATCAACCAGTCTGCGGCGACGGTTGTCAGCATCGACGTCCCGTCGGGCCTTATGACTGAAGACAACACCTACAATGTAAGGGCCAACATAATCAAGGCGGACGTCACTTTGACGTTGCAGAATATCAAACTCTCGTTCCTTTTCCCTGAAAACCAGAAAATCCTTGGCGAAGTGGTGACGCTCGACATCAAACTCAGCGAGGAGGGCGAGGCTATGATTGCGTCGCGTTACAGGATTTTGGAGGAGCGCGACTTGCGTCCGCGTCTGTTGCACCGCAGCAGTTTCGCGCACAAGGGAGATATGGGCAACGCCCTCCTTGTGGCTGGAAGTTACGGCATGGCCGGGGCGGCGGTGTTGGCCGCGAAGTCATGCCTGCGTTCCGGGGCGGGCAAGGTGACGGTGTGTACGCCGCGCCGCAACAATGACATCGTGCAGGTGGCGGTGCCTGAAGCCGTGATGTGCCTTGACAGGGACGACTCCTGCTTCTCTGAAGCCGTGGACGCTTCCGACTACGACGCCCTTGGCATCGGTCCGGGGCTGGGACAACAGGAAAACTCGGCCATCGCACTGATTACCCAGATACGCCGCACGCAGTCGCCTATCGTGGTTGACGCCGACGGCCTGAACATCCTCGCGAGCCACCGCGCTTGGCTGCAGCAGTTGCCCAAGGGCATAATAATGACTCCGCATCCGAAGGAGTTCGAGCGTTTGGCCGGTAATCGTTTTATCGACACATTCGAGCGTTTGAGTTCGGCTTGCGATATGGCAGGGCGTCTCGGTGCTTACATAATATTGAAAGGACACAACTCCGCCTTGTGTATGCCTGACGGCAACGTCGTGTTCAATCCTACAGGCAACGCCGGCATGGCGACAGCCGGCAGCGGCGACGTCCTTACCGGGATTATTACCGGCTTGCTCGCCCGTGGATATAAGCAGGCCGACGCTTGCATGATTGGAATGTACGTGCACGGTCTTGCCGGCGACCTCGCCGCCGACGAATTGGGCGTTGAGTGCATGGTTGCGGGCGACATCATACGCTATTTGCCGCAAGCCTTCAAGCGGCTTTACGGCGGAACTCTACTTGATTTTTAATCTTTACTGAAAACCATTACGACATGAAGAACCTTATCATCGCTTCTTTATTGCTTATCGCTTGTGCCGGCGGCGTGTTCGCCCAGGGAGGCAGGAACACCGCCGAAGGCACTGGATATTACCTTCCGCTTACAGAGTTGCGTTTCGCAGTGAAAGTGGAAAAGACTTCTTATACGCCCGGCGACCTTGCCGTGTATGCCGAGAAATATTTAAAGATGAAGAATGTCAAGACCGCCCCTTCGGTTACTTACCGCATTCTGGGACTTGACATCAAGTCGGAGGGTGAGCGCGACACGTCGAAATTTTACGTGTTGCCTACCGATAACAAGCACAACATACAGACCGTTGACTTGTCAGAGAGCGGCGTGCTCCTCGCCGTCAACGCCGAGCCTAAGGACGTGGAGGAGGCCAAACCTTTCACGCCTGCGCCGAAGCCGGCTCCGCTCAATCCTCGTGATTACATGAATGAAGACATCCTCTCGGCAGGCAGTTCGGCCAAGATGGCGGAGCTTTGCGCGCTTGAGATTTACGACATACGCGACAGCAAGAGCCTTTTAAGCAAGGGACAGGCCGACTTCATGCCTAAGGACGGCGAGCAGTTGCGCATAATGCTGGAAAACCTCGACACTCAGGAAGCTGCGCTGATGCAGCTGTTCAGCGGCGTCACCGTCAGGGACACTATGGAGACCGTCGTGCGTTTTGTGCCTACGAAGCCCGTGTCAAAGCAGTTGCTGTTCCGTTTCTCAAAGTGGCTGGGCGTGACTGACGCCGACGACCTCGCCGGCAATCCTTATTATATAAGTGTGACTGACAAGAACGTGCTCCCCTCGATACAGGAAGACTTGCTCAGCACTAAGAAGGCGAAAGACAACGGGGGATTTTATGTGAACCTGCCTGGCAAGATTGAAGTCACTTTGCACCGTGGCGGGGAGCAATGGGCGGCCTACGAGCTTTACGCCGCACAGTTTGGCAAGGTCGTGGCTCTCGACGAAGACTTGTTCAACAAGAAACTGTTTACGAGCATCGTCCTCAATCCTGTTACAGGCAATCTTGAAAGCATCGAGATTGAGAACGTCAAGCGGTAGCGGCTTATTTGGTTGTACGTTTTTGGGGTTATGAGGTTGTGCGGTCTTTAGGTTGTTTCATGATAAACTTATCCTCCACAACCTCATAACCCCATACATTTTGTGAATAATGATTAAAAAACTGTTTCCTGCAAGCAAGGTTGTGCCGTCTTGTTTATTTCATTAATAAACAATAAGACAAAGGCAACAGATTATGAAAGCTATTAAGTTTTTTGCGTGCGCGTTGTTGGCGGTGGCGTCAGTGTTCAGTTTCAGCTCGTGCGACAACGATGACACATACGTTTGGTATTATCCGTCGCTGCCCAATGCTTTGGTGACGGTGAAGCCCATCGATGGCGCGGGGTTCTATATGCAGCTCGACGATAACACCACGCTCTATCCTGTCAATATGGCCGTTTCGCCCTACGGCGACAAGGAGGTGCGCGCCCTCGTAAGTTACCGCGAGGTCAAGCCCGTTAATGATTATTACACCAAGTCGGTGGCTGTCAACTGGATTGACAGCATCTTGACCAAGCCCGCCGTGCCTTATCCCGCCGACGGCGACGTCAGCGAGTATGGCGACGACCCCATCGAGATAGTCCGCGACTGGGTTAACATTGCCGAGGACGGTTATCTCACCCTCCGTTTCCGCACCCGCTGGGGTTCCAACGGCGTGGCGCATTTCGTCAACCTGCTCACCGGCGTCAACCCTGACGACCCCTACGAGGTGGAGTTCAGGCACAACGCCTACGGCGATGTCAACGGCGCGGCGGGCGACGCCTTGGTGGCTTTCAGGCTTTCAGGCCTGCCTGACACCGGCGGCGAGACCGTTAAGCTGACGCTCCGTTACCAGTCGTTTTCGGGCGAAAAGAAGATAACATTCGATTATTGCAGCCGCAAGTCAGCCGCCGTAGGCGGCGGTGTCGAACCTGCGGCTTATTCATCAAGGATAAGATGACTTTCTGCCGGGCGGGGGATTAAGGCCTTATCGGTGGATGCCCGCGTTGGTGTCCCACGGCCTTTTTCCCCACTGCCTTTTTTTTGCTTATGGTTGATTACGGCGTACTTAGTGACGGCGAACTTGTGCGGCTTGCCAGCCGCGGCGACGGTGTGGCGGTGAAAGCCGTTTATGACAGGTATGTCTCATGCCTGGCGGCTGTTTGCGCCCGTTACGTGCCCGACGATGACGACCGTAAGGACGTCCTTCAGGAGAGCCTTGTCAAGATTTTTATGTCGCTTGGCAAGTTCACGCCGCGCGGCGACGGCTCGTTGAAGGCTTGGATGATACGTATCACCGTCAACGAGGCGTTGCGGTTCTTGAAGAAAAACGCCTCGCGCAACATCATTGAGTATCCCGGCGAACTGCCCGACGTGGCCGACGAGCCTGAAGTTGACGGCGTGCCCGACGATGTTGTCAACTCTATGATATTGTCCTTGCCGCCGGGTTATCGTATGGTTTTCAACCTTTACGTTTTTGAACATAAGAGCCACAAGGAGATAGCGGCGATGCTTGGCATCGGCGAAAGTTCGTCGGCGTCGCAGTTTTCGCGCGCCAAGGCTTTGCTCTCCAAGTGGATTAGGGAATATAAGAGGAAGAATGGCTATGGAAAAACATTGGATTGACAATCTTAGGATGCGTTTCGCCGACAGGCGGACTCCGCCGCCCGCAGGGCTTTGGGAGGGTGTCGAGTCGGCTTTGGCCCGTCGCCGCCGTGCGCGCGTCGTCAGGCTTTGGGCGTGGCGCGCCGCCGCCGTGTCCGCTTGCGTGGCGGTCGTGGTCGGGGTGGGGTGGAGGCTTTCCGGCCCTGATGGCGGCTTGGGCGGTGTTTCTCCGCGCTCGCCGTGGCGTCAGGCTTCGTCGGGTGGAGTGGCGTCCGTGTCTGCCGGAGCTTCCGCCGTGGGCGATGTCTGTCACGACATGATGTCGCGTGTCGCCGCCGTGGCTTACGGCGGAGGTGGCGTCGCAGGTGGTGCCGCCGGCGTTGATACCGTGTTCGTGGCGTCGGCCGACTCCCTCGGCGGTGCTGCGGGCGTCGGCGTTGAGGCTTCCCCGCGTACAGGCGTGGACGGCCATGAGGCTCTTGACCGTGTGTCCGCCCCGCGCCGTGGCGCGCGTGCCGACCGTTCCGCCGACCTTCTGGCCTTTGCCGGAGGGGCTTCAGGGCGTGGCGGCGGTGTCTCCGTCTCGGTCTATGGCACAGGCCTGTCAGTCTTCGGCAGCGGTTCCGGCGGCTCGGCTCCGTCTTTCACTCCGTATTATGTCAAGCAAGACGCCGCCGTCGGGCAGGAAGTCAGGCTCTTGTCGGCGGCTTACGCCAGTGCGGCTGACGCCAGCGAAGTGCGCGTCAAGCACCGCCAGCCCGTGCGCATTGGAGCGTCGGTGCGTTTCCGCTTGACCGACCGCCTCGGCCTTGAGACCGGGGTTAACTATTCTTACCATTCCGCCGACATCGCTTCGGGCGACGAGAAGGCTGGTTATAAGACCGAGCAGAAGTTGCACTTTGTCGGCGTGCCCCTCAACGTCAGTTACAACGTTTGGCACAACGATTATCTCGACGTCTACGTCTTGGCGGGCGGCGCCGTTGATTTCTGTGTTTCGGGCGACGCCCACACGGAGTTTGTGTCTGACCGTACCATCGTCAAGACGACCGACGAGGACGTGCGCGACAGCCGTCCGCAATGGTCTGTCAACGCTTCCGCCGGTGTGCAGTATAATTTCACCCCGTCTCTCGGTGTTTACCTCGAACCGGGTGTCAGCTACTATTTCGACAATGGCAGCAGCGTGCAGACCGTCTTCAAGGACAAGCCCGTCAACTTCAACCTCAACGTCGGACTGCGTTTTACGTTTAATAATAATGAGAAGGAATGAAAATGAACAGGAGGTGTGTATAATTCTGAAACACATGGTTCACTGACATAAAAAAATGCTCTTATGTTCACAGTAATGCTTTTTATGATAGCCGGTTTTTGTCTCGGCTTAGTGCTGCGCCGCAAGCGTATGCCCTTCATCGCCCGTTTCGTCACCATCCTTGTTTGGCTGTTGCTCTTCCTTTTGGGCGTTGAAGTGGGCGGCAACCCCCGTGTGGTCGGCAGTCTCGGCAGCCTCGGCGTCGAGGCCATAGTGCTCGCCCTCTCCGGCGTTTTAGGCAGCGCGTTGTTGTGTAAAGTCCTTTTCAGGAAAGAAGGCAAGCAATAGTCTGGCTCAATCTTGGGTTAATGAATGTTTGTAATATGCCAGCCTTCTCATTCTTATGCGTAACAGTTTCATCATAGTAGGTTTCTTTATTCTCGGCACGCTTGTCGGCGTGTTCCATCTTATGCCCGGCTGGTTGTCCCACATCTACGCCGTCAGTTTCTACGCCCTTTGCGCCCTGATGTTCTTTGTCGGCATCAGCGTCGGCAGCGACACCGGCGTGCTCCGCAGCATCCGCTCCGTCAATCCGCGCCTCCTCCTTCTTCCCCTTGTCACCGTCGCCGGCACCCTTGGCGGCGTATCCCTTGCCGCAGGCCTTTTCCCCAGTCACACCCTTGCCGACTGCCTCGCCGTAGGTTCAGGCTTCGGCTACTACTCCCTTTCGAGCATCTTCATCACCGAATACCGCGGCCCCGAACTCGGCACCGTGGCCCTGCTCGCCAACATCGCCCGCGAGCTTGTCGCCCTGCTGTGCGCCCCGTTGCTTGTGCGTTGGTTCGGTCGTTACGCCCCGATCTCCGTCGCCGGTGCAACGTCTATGGACACCACGCTCCCCGTCATCACCCTCGTTTCAGGCCGCGACGTCGTTGTCCTCTCCGTCTTCCACGGCTTCCTCGTTGATTTCAGTGTGCCCTTCCTCGTCACCTTCTTTTGCAGCCTGTAGCGTCCGTTACCGCGTACCTGTTGATTTGCAAATCCGAGGAAACGGTTTTTTAATTGCTTAATAAATGCACATTATATAAAAAGTATGTCCGTTTTTTGTCACAATGTCACGGTTCGATGTAAAGCCTTGACGGCCAGGAGTTTGCAGCGTGACATTGGTGACGATGGAACAGACCTTAATGTCACATCGTAACATCTTGGATTACAGTCAGTTACAGCGCGTTGTGACATTATGACAATACATTTGCCTTTCATAATAATTTCTTGCGATATACGGCCATTCACATTGCAAACGACCGCATATCACACGGCGAAAAGCCGTCTTCCGTCACTTCGTTTGCCACTTGTTGCGCTGTTCCTGCGGAATTGCAAATCCGAGGAAACAGGCAAGTAGGACATAATACCGTTCCTGCGGATTTGCAATTCCGCAGGTCGGAGTATAAGGATTTTCAATCCGCTTAATAAATACATCTTATAAGTATGTTGTAAGAATCTCGAAATGCAAATCCGAGGAGACGGCGATACTCACTTCCTGCGAAATGCAAATCCGAGGAAACGGAGACGGGGCGACGGCAAAAACAAACCGGCATCTTGCCAACTTGCAAGATGCCGGTCTTAATAGATGATACCACTAACTAAAACATTCTCTCCCTGCGATTACATCACCTTGAACGTCTTTACCTCGCCGCTTTCCAGCGTCACGCGCACGATGCTTACGCCCTTGCCAATCGTGACAACCGCCTCGACGGTAAGGCCGCCGGCATATTCAGACAGCTTCATGCCGTCAGCCGTGTACGCCTCAACCTTCGCTATGACAGGCTGCGCCGAGCGCACAATAGCCCTGCCGTCCTGCGTTGCTATGTAAAGGTTGTCGGCCATCTCGTCGGCCAGGTCTGAAGCCTTGCGCTTGTCGCGCAGGGTGAAGCGGCCTATGCTCGAACCCATGTTGCTGAACGTCAGTTCGTTGTCCAGCGGGTAAGCCGTGCCCGTAACGTTGTCGTACAGCTCATAGTCGGCCGGGTCTACGCCGCCCTCCGCCGTGAAGCTGAGCGTCAGCGTGTCAGCCTCCGCCGTCAGTATGCCCACAGGTATCTCGGCGCGCCCGTCGGTCGGGTGGATGTCGTAAGCCCTGCCGTCGGCAACGGTGAACACTGCCACCTTCGGACTCACCTCGTTGTCTATCAGCGTCCGCATTGCCGCGCCGCCCGTAGCCGTTACCACCGTAGAAGCCTCGGCGTCGCCGCGCTTCACAGTCATGCGCAGCAGGCTTGCCGCCTCGGCCTCTTGCGTTGTCTCGTCGTCGGCTTCGGCTTCCACTTCCTCAACGTCGGGCGACATCATCTCGCCGCTGAACGTCACGTCAAGTTCCGTAGTTGCCGTTGTTGCGTCTTTCGCCACGACGAAGAAGCCCTGCATTGGCTGTATGGTTTCCATTCCCTGCTGCGAGCTTACCACGCCGCCGTCGCCGTCGAGCGTTGCCGAGGTTATCGTGTTGCCGTCGTAGAACCTTATGCCGCTGACCTTTTCGCTGTTGGCTTCAAGGAACTTGGCCACGTCTATGCGGCTCATGAACGGGTTGGCGGCGGCGAACTCCGGCGCGTCTTCGGCGTTGTTTGCCGTTTTCTGCACGTTCAGCTTAGCCGTGTAAGTCTGTCCGCTAAGGTAAACCGTGCGCGGGATTTCCTCTGGCTCAGGTTTAGTCGGGTCGTCAGCCGCAGGCTTTATGCGCTCGTATGTGAATGCCTTGTTGTCCCCGGCTTCTTTGTTCTCGTAGACAAAGCGGTGGATGTCTGTACGGTCGATGCCGGTTTCCGTGATACTTGTCGTGTTTTGGTCGAAGTCGTTGTAATATGTGTATTCCGTCTGCGTCTTCGGGAAACGGAAGCGGAACTTCTGCGTTTCGGGCAGCGTGCCGTTGTCAACCCACAGCGAGAAGGCGTTGCTGTAACCAGTTTCGCCCTCGTTTGCGCCGCTTGCGTAGTTGAACTTCATGGCGTTGAAGTTGCGCGACCAGTTCGTTTCGCTTATCTCAATATTATTAGATGCGCCGTCGATGAGCTTTCCCGGAGCGGTGCGTGCCCAGAGGCGTTGGTAAATCTGCGGGTCGAAGCGGTTTTCAGGCGTGTTCGTCCCGTCGAGTTCCGTGAAGTAAGCCGGCGCAGCCGTGCCGTCCTTGGGCACGAACATGTCACCCGTGTAAGTGTTTTTCAGCGGGGCGGCGAGCATGTAATATTTGTTAGGCTCAAGCTCCATTTCCACCCACGCCTTGTCGTAGTTCAGCTTATACACGCGGTCCACCGCCGCGCCCGGCTCGAAGTGGATGCCCTGCACGCAGTATTCGTCGCCCACCTTCACCTCGCCGTTGAGCACGGGGTAATGCCCTGCGCCCTGCGGTATTACGGCGTCCGTGCAGCAGTAAGGCGTGCCCGCCGTCCAGTTGTTCCACTCGTTCCAGTCGGTCGAGGCCGCGTCGGTGCGCCATGTCGTTGTCAGCGGGTGCACCGTGTACGGCGCGCTGCCCATCATTATGCCGCTGCCGTCGCGGAACGTCATAGTGTAGCGTCCCGGAGTGGTCAGCCGCAACGTATGGCTGAAGTAGCCTTCGTTGTCTGTTGTGAATGTTTTGTTGATGTTTTGGTCAGGCAGCTGGATGGTGTATTCAGTTCCAGCCATACCTTTTCCTTTGATCGTAATCATGTCGCCCACGCATACGTCAGTGGCTTCAACGCCCTCGATGCTCGTTGTGCAGCTTTCGGGGTCCATACAGTCGGGTATGCCGTCGTTGTCGATGTCGCCGCGGATGTACATTCCATAGAAGCTCTGAATGTCCAAAACTCCTACTATGTTGGCTATCGTCAGGCGTACTTCGTCATACGCGCTTTGAGGTTGTATCGTTATCACCCTCTTGTCGCCAAAGCCTATTACGTCAACTCCAAGCACGTTCCAGTCATTGAGCTGTTCGTCGTTCTCCTTGCCGTTAAGGTAGGTCTTTACCGTCAGCCAGTCGCCAACGCCTATTCCCGCCACGTAAGTCTTGTTGTCAAGCACGATGCAGAGCTGGTGGCGGTAGTCGAGCGTGCGGCCAAGGTTCACGGCTATCGTGCTGCCTCCCGCACTCACGCCGCCGGCTATCGTCATCGGCGTGTCGAGGTCGTCGTCGATTAAATTGCTGATGTCGTTGACCGTGCTGCCTACAGCCACGCCGCCTACAAAGCTCGTAGCCTCGCCGTTGATGCTTGCCTCCGTTTCTTCCACGGATATTACGCTTGTTTTGCAGTACAAGGGCGAGTCGATGTCAGTGTCCGGGTCGTATTCGTCTTGAACGAAGGCGTAATAAATATCTAACTTGGAGAGCTGCAAGTCGAGAACTCCCGACTTCCACAACGCTATGGCGTCAAACTGTATGGCTTTGCCGTCTTCGTCAGTGGCGTCGAATATCGCGCAGAAGCGCAGCAGGTTGGCGTCGTTGCTGCCGCCGAGGCCTACCGACACCGTGTTGCTTTCGCTTATCACGCCGCGTGCCACTTCCTCGCCGTTATTGTACAGGCGTATCTGGAAGAATTGAAGTGCGCTGAGGTTAAGGCCCGTCGTCTCGTTTCTTACCACGAAGCCGGCCTTGAACTGCGTACCCTCGTGTTGGCTGCCGTCGTAAATCAGGCTTGCGTCATTGGTCTGCACAGCTGACACGCAGAGGTTGTTGGCCACGCCAAGGCCGCCTACGTATGTGGCGTAGTCGTCGTAGCTTGGGCTTACGAGGTTTTCACGGTTGTCCAGGTCTGAAATCGAAACCAGCGCGCCGCTGCCGTCATGGCCAATTCCGTCGGGAGCTTTGTATTTTTCGGCTTCGCCTTCCTTGTTAACCAGAGGCGTGCCCATCAGCTCCTCCATCTTTTCAGGGTCGCTGAATTCCTCGCCAACGGTGAGGGTTATCTCTTCGTAGCATTGGTTTGATGTGCCTGCGTAAGGGCAGCTCAGGCACGTGGCCCGGAATACGTATTCGCCCGGCTCGGTCATGTTAGTCACCTTTCCGCTCTGCGTCACGTTGGCGCTTGCCTCGTCAGGCTGGCTAACCAAGCTCCATTCTATTGACAGGTTCGGGTTCGACTCCAGCTGGTAAGAGTTTTGCGCGTCGCAGACGTTGGTGCTTACCGTCGGGTTAATTGGGCAGTTGTGCGCCACGTCGGCTTTCTGTCTTACGAAGCCGTAGCATACGCCCATCGTTCCCAAGTTGACAGCTAAGCCTGTATAGAAGCGCAGTTCCGCGCCGGAGAAGTCTTGGTTGGCCACAATCGACGCCGTGGCGTATCCGCCGTTACCCACCGCAAGGGCGAGCACGCCCGACGAAACGGTCTGCTCGTCGATCTTGTCGCCTTTTTTGTTGAACAGGCAGATGGTGACAGTCGAGCCTATGCCGAGGTCTACCGCGCTGGCGTTGATGTACTTGAAGCCCACCTCGTCGCCGGCCTTGAACACTTCGCCCTCCGCGTCACTGTTCTCTTGTTCCACTATCAGCCTTGCGCCGCCTTGGTAGCCTACGGAGATGATCGGCGTCAGCGGGGCGAACTCTTCCCATCCGTTGTCGCTGTCATCGTCAACAAGCTCCTCGCGGTCTCCGTCAAGGAAGGGCCAAGGTATGCCGAGGAGCACAGGGTTCCATCCCTTGTATTCCTTGAATTTAATCTTGTCTCTGTCTTCGGTCATATAGTCAGCTATGCCGTTATGTGTCAGTTTCGTTTCCTTAGGTGAGCCTACGTAGGCGTATTTTATCCTTGTAGTGCCTCCCACGGAGAGGTTCACGCCGCCGGCGTTGACGAGGCAAACCTCGTCGAACACTTGTGTGGGCTTCACCGTAAGATAAACGCAGGCGTCTTCTGTGCCTGGTATCTTGATGAGCGACAGCCCGATGCCCGATGCGCTCTGTCCTTCCTCTACGGCTAAGGTCTCAAGCAGCACTCCGTCACGGTAAATTCCTATTGACATCGCCTTAACGACATCGAGCGAAAGCACATTGTCGCCCGACGACGCCACCATGCAGAAGCCGGCTTCCGTGCCGGCGTCGAAGTAGTGCTCCGAACTGCGCACGCTGACTACGGGGCCGGCTGCTATTGAGGCTCCTACCACGTCGGTGCGGCTGGTGTAGTTGTCCAAGTCCTCGTCGGTAAGGTTGTCAAGGTTCTCAAAGAAGCCGCCTACCGATACGAACATCACCATCTTGTTTACCGAGTAGCCCTTGCCCGCCATGGCCTGGCGGTTGTCAAAGTAGTGGTATGAGTTGTTCCCGTCGGCTGTTTGCGTGCCGTCCTTGCTTGCGTCTTGCGTCCATATCTCCTTGCCGACAGTCAAAGGCTTTCCTTCGTTTTCTTCGCCTTCGTTGTTGTCTTGCGCGTAAAGCTGGACGCTGAACGTCAGCGCAAGCATCATAGTCAAATATGCTGTAATACGTTTCATAAACATATCTTTTTCGTTGTGAAAGTCGTTATTATTTTTCGCCAAAGACATTGACCGTGCTTCCTGTTATCACATACTTGTGGTTTCGGCGGAAATAGAACTCGTTGCCTTGTACGTCCGGCGAAATCACGCCCGTGGCTCCGTCGGCATACGAAAGGTCTTTGGCGGTGAACCAGCCTTGATTGGTATACGTTGTTAGGGTTTCATATTTATATACAGCAATGCCTAACTTTGTTTTTGTTTGAAGTACGTAGGCGGTTAATGTCACGTCCTTTTTATCGTCTAATCCTCTTTCGTGGTCAATCAGGATATAATTGTCTTCTTTATTTTCTCCTGTTTGGATAAGAGGATTTTTAGGGGTAAGGAAGCCGTCATAGGATGCCATTGGCGCATTGGTGTAAACATTATTCATCAATAGGGCTATTTGGCTTATGTCATACCACAGAAAGTTTGCGCCCTGGCCAGGTTGAAATTGGCCTAACGTTAATTTGACTTCCACTTTTGCTACGGCGCGGTACAGCGTTCCTGTTACGCCTTGGTTGACTTCTTCTTCGGTAGTGCCGTATTTAATTATCGGGTCGCTGCTGTCTATGGTATGGCAGTAGCCATAGAAGAATTGCGGAGTAAACAATGCTTTGAATTTATCTGCCTTGAAACTATTGTATATACCACTGTTGTGCGTAAAACTTCCCACGGTTTCATCTGTTTTAGCTTGTTCGAGTATTGTCATCTCAAATTGTTCATACGTCATGCCGTCGAGGTCGTTGTTCAATTTGAACCAGGCCCTTTCGTCGCCGTCGTAAGCTATCGCGATGACGCGGTACTCGAAGCCGTAGATTTTGCGGAGCTGCGCTCCTTCCACCACGTAGTTGTCAGCGTGTTCGGAGTCGGCGGCTTTTTCTTCCTCTGTCTTTGGGCGGCAAGTCAGTCCTTCTTGGAAGTTCGTCGGGTCGTAAACGAAGTCGCCGGCGGGTTTCCCCGTCACGTCGGGGTCGCTGCGGCGGAACACTATCACCGTGGCCTCGTCGATGCTCTTTATCTCTTCCGTGCCGCCTACGAGGTCGTCGCTGTCTATCGTGCCGTCGCCGTTGGTGTCGCCCTGTTCGGGCGGCGCGGCGCGCGACGTCATGTCGTCAGTGTCCCACTCTCCGCTGAAGCTGATGCTCAGCGGCACTACGGTCTCCGTTGTCCCAGGCACGCCGGGGACCTCTTGCGCGTCGTCGGTGCATGACGCGGCGCAGAGGCCGAGGGCTGCAAACAGTATGTATGTAAGTTGTTTCTTCATCGTTGTTGTTTTATTAATCAAGCGTTATTTCGTGTTCTTCATCAAATCTGCCGTGTATGCCTTCGCCACTGCCGCCGACATACGGGCCGTGCACGAAGCCGGGGTCTACCTCGATGTTCACGTCTACGGTGCTCGTCTCGCCGGCCACGTGCTCGAACTTTCCGCTCATCGTCACGCGCACGTTGGCGTAAGAGTAGAAGCACATCTCGCCTTGCGAGTTGTTGTAGACGTAGTAGTTGTCGCTGGCGTCAGTCACTCCGCCCTTGTAAATGGCGGTTGTCTTCTCATCGAGGCTGACGCTGCTTTCAGGGCGTATCTCGAAGTCCTTGTAGTTCGTCGAGGCCTTGTCTTCGGTCTGTTCGGCCTGTGTGTCAGCGCCGCCGGTTTCTCCCGTGCCTTCAGTGTCGTCAGTGACGTCGCCGCCCATGCGGTAATAGACTCTCATACGCAGGTGCATCCCTTCCTTGCTGGGCAGCAGGAACGTCGAGAGCGTTGTCTCGTCGTCGTCCTCGGCCAGCTCCTTCGAGTCGAGCAGCACGAACTTTCCGCTTTCCGTCCACTCGTCCTGCTGCTCCTCGTCGGTCGCTGCCTTTAAAGGCTCGGTGTATTCGCCGGTATGCGTGTCAGCCCAAGCCACGGGGTAAAACTCTCCGTGGTCGCCGTTGAGGTTGATGGACGTAGGGTAGTTGTCGCCCCACAGCTCAATCTTCTCAACCGCCTCGCCCGGTATCTCCGTGATGTTCAGGTTCAGCTGGCCGACAATGCGGAAGATGCGGCCGGTGAAATATATGTCAATACCATTATCTTTATCTTGAAAATAACATCCATCAGGGAATTCCTCTGCTAAATCTCTGTGTGATTCAAGTTGGTTGTTGTCATTATTCCCGTGTAAAATTCCATAAAACAATTCGGGTGTTTTATACCCATTGTTCTTATTCAGGGTTAATGGTATGTTTGAAGCTGTGGATGGTTTTACGCTGAAAAGATTGTTGTCACGGTCGCTTTTAGAATAGGCCAATGCCCTTGAAAGTACGTATGTGTCAATTCTTGAACCATATCCCGAAGTCGGTTTTTCTTGAGAAATATGTTCTGTGCATGAAGCGAACCTGTCATTGCCTATTACGTTTACGTCATCACCGGTTATCTGGACTGTTTTTTCATATTTCAAGTTTGCGCCATGATTTTCAGGCCAGCTTGAAGCGTAATATCTGTTTTCTTTGAATATAAGCACATCTATCGCGTCGGCGCGGCAGATGCCGTCCACCTGCGGGCCTGTTGCGTCGTCGGGGGCTACATATCCGCGTGTGGCTCCGATGCCGTTAGCTCCGGAGCCGCTGATTACGATGCCCTTGTCGGGGTCGGGTGTGATGACGGCGGAGCCGTCGCCGGCCGCCGTGAGCGTGTCGTCCTGCGTGCAGCCGGTGGCGAGCATGGCGGCGGCAATCATTGCCGCGCCCGCCAGTATTCTTGTAGTGTTATGTCGTGTCATATATCTTTGGTTTTTTCTTGGTTTCTGCTGGGAGGAATGGGAGGAATGGGAGAAATGGGAGTTGTTTTCTTAACTCTTAATTCTTAACTCTTCTCCCCTCCTTGGAGGGGTTGGGGGAGGCTTTCTTTAGTCTTCCCATCCCATGGGTATGTCGATGTCGGCCTGCCAGTTGCCGTCGATGTAGATGTCGCCGTCGGCGCTGCCTTCGAGGTCGAACGGCTCGTCAACGCCGTCGGCCTTCTTGCCGATGGAGTAGATGTAGTTCGCCTTTATCGGGTACTTCGTGGGGTCTTCGCTGGCTTCGGGGTTGTTTAGGATTACCTTTTGTCCGGGCTTTAGCGGCTTGAACCCTGTTCCGTCGTTGGTGTATTGCGTCAGCATCAATGTGTAATCCTCGTATATCGGGGCGGGCATCGGCAGGAGGTAAGCCCCTACGAGCACCGTGCCGGGCAGCTTGGTGCCGATGACGTTACCGCCCTCGTCGGTCACCACTTCCGATTTCAGTTCCTCGTCGTCTATCTCAAAATAAAACAATATGTCGCCCCTTTTGCTTTGGGGCAGGGTGTTTTCTGTCTTGCCGTAGTCGCCGGTAGCTTTCGCTATCAGCGGCACGTTGGTTATCATCGGTTTATATAATTTCAGCTCGATTGCCTTCACGTCGGGTGGGATGTTCGTCAGGTACATCATCACTCCCGCCACGTGGCGCCGCAGGGTGATTTCCGTCACGTTGCTTGAGTTAGGTTCTACGGTTATCGTGTTGCTGCCGGCGAACAGCTCGGAGTGCGTTATGGCGTATGCCGCCTCGGCAGCCTTGTCTTCCGTGTTCAGCTCGTCGGCGAGCGTGGCCACGGCGTCGCTGAGTTTCGTTCCTTCCTTGATTGCGTCGGGCAGGTTATACGTCGTGCCCGCGCCTACGGTCTTGGCGTTGTCGCCGCTGCCGTATGTCTTGTCGTCAAGGCCCACGGCCAGCACGGTGTACGTGCCGTTGTCGAGCCTGTGCTTCAGTGTGTAATATTGCGTGGCCGTGCCTCCCGTCAGCTGGTTCCAGCCCACGTTTTCGCTCGTCACGCAGGGTGCGTCGTCGCCTGTGCCGTCAAACACGTAAACCTGCACATACGTCACGTGTTGTACGTCGTCGCTGCTTGCCAGCGTGGTGCGTGTCGCCGGCTCGGCGGTGAACTTTATCGTTATCCGTCCGTCGGTGTCGGTTGCCGCCGTGGTGTCGTCGGCCTGCGAGCACGCCGTGAGCGCGGCCACGGCGAGGAGGCACAATATGTGATATATCTGCTTCATGCTTGTCTTAATGTAGTTGTTCATCTTCATGATGTTTCTTTAGGCTTTTATGCTTGGCGGCAGCCGTTTGTGCGCCGTGCGCGTAACCGGCTGTTAGCCAGGGTGTTGCGGCTTGCTTTCCAAGAAGCCGTATTTTGGCCTGCAAGAGGCCGTCTTTTGCGGGGCAAGAGGCCGTCTTTCGGCGCGCCGTTTGCCGTCACTTGCTTTTCGGGCCGTGGCCCGTTGTCTCCTTCCTTCTTTCTTTGCGCGGGCCGTCTTCAGGCCCTTCGTCTTTTGTTTTATAGATTTGCAATCCGCCGGGCGGCGTCGTTCCGCCCCTGCGGATTGCAAATTTTGACACACCTTTTACAGTGTTACAGGTCTGCATTAGTTAAGGCCGAGGTCGTATTTTTTATCCCAACCAGCTATAACTTTGATGTTCAGGATTTGCTCCTTTGACAAGTCAACGGGGTCGTCGTCTTTGTCATCCGGGGTATCTCCACCGGGGTTATCATCGTCGCCGTCAGTGCCGTCAGCCTTGCTCTTGTGGCCAATCATATAGATTGAGTTTGCATCCAAAGCGAACTTGTTATTAGAGCCATCCATAACTACCGGGTATTCCTTCAGGATAGTTGAAGTTTGTTCGCCCGTCAACACAACCCTTAAGGTGGCGTTTGATACGTGTGCTGCGATGGGGAGTGAGTAAGCGCCTTTCAAGAAAGAGTTTGCCTCAATCTGCACACCGCTTGCAGGATCTGTAGTGTTGGCATACCAGTTGTTGTTACCGTCTTTCGAGCCTGTCAGCAGAATGTCGATGATGGTGGTGTAACCGTCTGAAGCCTCAGAAGCAGCGCGGGTTTCGAGCAATGCGCTTGTACCCTTCTTTGCAACCTGCACCAATATGTGCTTAACCTGTACAAGGGCACCGTTGTTCTCAAGCTGATAGGGAACGTTCTTGAAGTATCCGAGGACACCGGCTACGACACGCTTCAGCTCTACGTTTACATTGAATGACGTTGTTCCGGTTGAGAGGTCGATTTCTTTCGTTACACCAGAGAACATTTCATCGGCTGCATTTACACTCTCAGCAAGTTCGATTTTTGCTTGAGCAAGTGTAGTTGTTCCTGTTGTCAAAGAAAGAGTCTTGAAAGTGGCGTTGTAGCCCTCCTCATAACCAACGGCAAGTATTTTATACTTTGCTCCAGCCTCAAGTTTTGTTGTAAGAGTGTAAGAATGAGGTTCATCACTATTTACAGCATTGCCTGCATCGTTGAAGCCGAAGTTGTTGCCGCCGGTTATTTCCTTATCATACTTATAGGTTCCCTTGTCATCTTTGAAGATGTAAAGGTTCATGTATTGAACCTGCTGGAGGGCTTCAGAACTCCAGAGAGGACGTCCGCCACGTGTCTCCTTGCCGCTGTTTACGTTTATGTTGAATGTCAGCTCAACGTCTTGCATTTCGCCGGTGGTTACTGTTGACTGGCTGTCGTCCAGCGCGTCGTCGCTCGAACAAGCTGAGAAGCCCAGCAGTCCGAAGGCCAATGCGGCCATTGCCAAATAGTTCTTTTTCATTTTTTGTTTTTGTTTAATTGGTTAATTAATAATTGATTGATTTGGTTTTGGTTGTTATTTCGCTTTTTGTTTTGCTGCTCTTTTGCGGTTGCGAGGTTCTGCGGCGGCCTTTTCTTGCCGTTTTTGCCGCTTCACATTTTACTGTTTTACCTCTTAGCCGTTTTGCCTTTGCCCGCCCCGTCATCGATGTCGAGGTCGTAAATGTGCTGCCAATGCGAATTTACGAGGATGTAGACGTCGAGTTTGTCGGCTTCGCCGTTATAGTCGAGGCGCACCACTTCGATTGTGTTGCGGTCGATGTCGATGCCTATCTGCCCTGTTTCGAAGCGCGGCTTAGTCATTGCCTCGTCGTCGTAGAGGTTGAACTGCACGGTGGAGTTGCCGTCTTCGGCCGTAGGCGCGAGCACGGTGTGCGTTATCACTTCGGGCTGGCCGTCCCACGACGTCACGTCAACCACGTTGCCGCTGCCGGCGTAGAGGCCGTGGCGTCCGGCGTAGAGGCTAAGGTTGCTTATCTCCTTGCGCGACCAGTTGACGTCCGCCGGCAGGTTGACGCCCTGCACGAGCAGCTTGCCCTTCACCCGCTCCAGCTCCACGGTGTAGTTGGCCCGGTCGTAGTCGTAGACGAGCGTGTCGTTAGTCATGTAGACGTCGTAGCCCTCCACTTCGTTTGTGTGCATCGTGTAATAGCGTCCGTCCTCGCGCACGGGTTCCTCGTTGTCGATGTTTCCCCACACGGTGAGCGCGTACTTGCCGAAGGGCAGGTCTTCAGGCAGGTAGGCCGTGGCCTCCATAGCGTCGCCCTGCACCTCGTGGAGATGCTGTGTGAAGACTACCTCGTTGGTCTCAACGTTGGTGAGCGAGTAGTAGAGCTTCTGTATGAAGGCGCGGAACGGCTGGTTCTCGTCCACGCGGCTGTCAAGCCCTTGCCGCTCAATGTCGGCTATGTTGGAATAGTTCTTGTCCTTGATGGCTATCTTGACGCTCAGCGGCGGGCAGTCCTCGATGTCCTCGCGGACGCATCCCGAAAGCACGGCGCACGCCAGGGCTGCCAGCATCGTTAGTTTTGCTATGTTGTTCATCATCGTCATTGTCGGTTATTCGTTGTCTGTTGTTGAGCCGACTGCGTTGCCGGCCAATGCCCTGAAGTCAGGCTCTGTGAGCGCGCGGCGCGCCAGTTGCGGGTCGGCCGACGCCTCCTTGACGAGCGCCTTGGCCTCGGCTGCGCGCCCGGCGCGCGCCGCTATCATCGCCCTTACGTACTGCGCACGGGGCGAGCGGTCGTCGAGCTTCTGCATGATGGCCTCCGCCTCGCCGTTGCGGTCCATGCTCAAGGCCATCACCGCGCTGTTTACGTCGGCGAAGGGACGCAGCAGTTCGTAAGCCTCGGCTATCTTGCGCTGGCGCGCCTTCAGCAGTCCGAGGTTGTAGCGAGCCTCCGGCAGGTCAACGTCAGACAGCAGTTCAACGGCCTTCTCGTAGTCACCTTTATATATATATGTGGCCGCCAGGGAGTTCAACATGTCAGGGCTGTAGCTTTCGGGCACGGCCAGTATTTGCCTTGCCTTGTCCTCGTCGCCGTCTTGCAGGGCGAAGTAGGCGAGGTTGTTGGCCGCCGTCTCCGACTGCGGGAAGTACTTCACGAGCGTCTCGTAGACCTCGCGCTTGGCCGTAGAGTCAGCCGTCAGCGCGGCCACGCGCAGCAGCTCGTCCTCGTTGAAGGCGTCAGGCCGCTTCTCGTACATGGCGAGCAACTCGTCGTCAGATGTGAAGTTGCGCAGGGTGTAGGTGTAGACGTATTCCACCTTACGGTCCTTTTGCAGGTACTTGGCTCGTATGTCGGGCCAGCACTTCAGGCGCCTGATGTGCCGCTCCTGCACGTCGTCGTTCGTGCCGGGGTATTTCTCTATTATCGCCTTGACGGCTGCCGTGTCGGGATGCCCGTCGGCGCGCATGGCGTCAAGCACCGGCGTCCAGCCTTCGGGGCGCGAACCCGTGCGGATGACGCGCTGCTGCCGCTGGCTCATGCCGAGCCGGCTGCCGAGCCAGTTGCGGGCGGAGACGGCGCGGCTGCGCGCCAGCTTGGTGTTGAAGGCGTAAGAACCGTCGGCCGACGCCATACCGAAGATGTTGAGCGAGTTGAGCGTTGCCAGCGTGTCGGTGATGACCGGGCGCAGCTTCTGTTCCATGTCGGCCAGCTCCTGGCGGTTGCGCCCCATGTCGAGGCGTATGTCGCTCTTGTTGATTACGAATTGCAGGCGCGCCTCGCCCTTGCCTTCGGCGATCTTTGGGCGGATGACGAACTCCGGCTCCACCCACGTGAGGCGCAGCGCGTCCTCAGGTTTCTCGGCCAGGGTCACGGGGTTGCTGATGTCGGCCAGCAGCAGCGTGTCGGCGTTCTCGCACGTGCCGCAGCCGTCAACCGAGACGAACGCCACCACGCGGGCGTTGCCGTCGATGGAGTCGGGCAGGCTGACGTCCTGGCTGAAGGGCACCGATATTACGCCGTCCTCGGCCTCGAAGGGCACCGCGTAGGCGGCGTAGGGGTCGGCGTAGGCTTCAAGCACCTTGCGCCTGTTGAGCTTCTTGCCGTAGATCGACGCGTCGAGCACGATCGGGCGGTATTCTTGTATGAACACGGTGTCGCTGAAAAGCTGCGGCGAGATTATCAACCGGCTGCGCTTAGAGAAGTATTTCTCAGGCACAACGATGCTCGACGCCACGGCGACGCGGCCCGCCGAGTCGGGCGACAGCTTCTGCGCTGCGGGGCTTACGCTCACGGCGTCGCCGCCCTGCGACGCGCATCCGCCCAGCATCATGGCGCAGGCCGCCATGAGCGCAGGCATTGTAAGTTTCATTGATGTATGTCTTTTCATCTTTTCTTTCTTTTTTAATGGGAGACCTGGGAGGTGTTTATGGGAGAGCCGGGAGTGCCGGGAGGACTGTGAAGTAAGGCTGGCCTTTCGGCTTTACGGCTTTTCCGCTTTGTTGTTTTCAGCTTTCCCGCTTACTGTTTCCCGCCTTGCCACTTTCCCGCCTTCTCGCTTTTAGAAGATGTAGCTGAACGAGATGGCCAGCTTGGTGAGCCCCCAGTAGTTCTTATGTTTGCGTTCATAGCACTTCAGGCACGGGATGCGGTCGCTCTCCTTGTACCAAAGGCGGGCGTAGCCCACGCCGACTGCCGCCTCAAGGTTCCAGTGGGGCGAGAGTATCCAGTCGTAACCGTAAGTGAAGCCGCCGCCGGCCAGGTAGCCGTCGTAACGCTTGTCGTTGAAGCCTCCGAAGTACTGCGCCCCGTGGAGGTGTGCGCCGATGAAGTGGCCCTCGAACTTCTCGCAGAGCCAATATCTCGCTTCGGGCTGCAAGAGCAGGAAGCGCATCTTGCGGTCGTCGCTGAACGTCCAGGGGTTGTAGGCCACGCCAAGCCCCGCCGTCCACTTGGGCGACAACGCAACCTCTGCCTCGGCATTGAGCGAGGTGGTCAGCCAGTAAAGGGCGTTGGTCTTCAGGGCGAAGTCTTGGGCCGCAGCGCGTGCCGCGCAACAGCACAGCAATGCGCATATCAGGATTTTCCTCATTTTGTATGTATGTTGTTATTAGTCGTCTGTAGTTTTAACCACAATCAGTCATTAGGCCGGATGGGGCCGGATGGTGGCATATTTCCCGTGCTCTTCGTCAGCTCATGCGTTCCAGCAAAAGCCCGTTCTCACGCCTCACCGCAAGGGACATGCCGTCGCGTCACGGCTTAGCAGGCTACGTCTTGGCCGGAGCGAAAAGCCATCTGCCCGGCATCGGCGTATAATCAGGCTGACGCCTGACGGCCGATTTAGGTAAGATGTATAGGGGCGCGGTTGCGGTTGCGCCTGTCTTGCTTTGGGATGTGTAAGAAGTTGTGATGTTATATGCTTGGCCGCATACGCCTATGCGCCCTTCCAAAGTTGACGCTTCACAGCGCGCCCCTAAGTTGTTGTTGTATGATATATTATTACACGCTACCATTTCCGATACTGACGTTTTTGTAAAATCTTTTTTTCAGATTACCAATCTGTCTAATCTTGTTTTCGGGGGCAAAAGTATAACAAATGTTACGAAAAGTGGTCGGGGGGGGTAAAATTAAGTTAAAAGATTTTGAAAAGTGTAAAATTTGGAGCGTTTTAACACAATTCGCATATCAACACCCCTTGTTTTTGCAAAGTATAGATGACAGTTTGCCAGTTGTAAAAAACGTCAAAGGGAAACATTCGGCAGCCGCACGCATCCCGGACGGCACCCGGCGGTAGGCATACAGCCACCCTGTCACGGCGTGCCGGCAGTCACGAAGCGGCAGGGCAGGCGTGCTTTTCAGCAACGACGCGCCGCCCTTTTGTGCCTGTGTGGTAACTTGTTGTCATTCAGTAACTTACGAATGGCCTTGCGAAAAGCCGTCATTTGCGTTGCTATTTGCCGTAAATTGCGTTGCTATTTGCCGTAAATTGCGTTGCCGTTTGCCGTAAGTTGCGTTGCCGTTTGCCGTGTTAGAGTGTGTCAATGCGGAGTAAGCAGGAGTTAGACGCTCCGCGTCGGAGTTAACAATATAGACGCAAAATATTGCGTCTGTATAACGGGTATATGCCAAGTTGTTGAAATTCAAGGTATTGTCCGTTAACTCCGGCGAGTGGAACGAGCCTAACTCCCGTTAACCCCTGATAACTCCTTAATTTCGACACACCCTCAACAAGGAGAACAATGAAAAAGTTTCCTATATTTATAAAATCAAAAATAAGTTTAACGTAATATTACTTCCGTGAGGATGGAACGTCATAAAAAGGTGAAAAGGTGGGTGAAAAGGTGAGAAGGTGAGAAGGTGAGAAGGTGAGTGAAAAGGTGAGATGTCTTTCCTGCTCTCCCAGCTCTCCCAGTCTTCTCCTTGAAATCGCAGGACTATAATATAATAATGTAATATGAAGAAAAGAAAGCTATCACTAATCATGATGCTGTGCGCGGCGGCGATGACGGCCACGGCGCAGAAAGTGGACTTTGACAACGACCACGACGGGCGCGGCATCTACACCGAGGCCGGATACACTGGCCACACCGTGAAGGCCGGCACGGCGGACAGGTTTGAGGCGGCGAGCGGCGACGGCGCAAAGGTTACAGTGGAGGTGAACACCGCCGGGACGAAAGACGCCACGCTGAAGGCAAGCTGGGAAAAGGGCTGCGTGACGAAAAACTCTAAACTCGCCGGCGACGGCGTAGGACTGTACCGGCTGACGCCTGACGGCGGCGCGGATCTGTTCAGGGACGGCAGCACGACCATGAACATCGTGCTGACGGGGCTGCCCGCGGGCAGGCATACCCTGCTGGCCTATCTCAACGCCAACGACGGAGGCCTGGAGAGCGTGGCGCCGGTGGACGTGGCCGTTGACGGGCGCACCGTGCTGACAGGCGTGGCCGTAAGCAACAGGGCGCAAACGCCGTCGGACTGCGGGCAGGCATACGTGGCCTTCACGGCGGAGGCCGGCAATCCCGTGACGGTAAGCCTGACGTCGAAGCCCGGAGCCGGGCGCAAGTACGGCACCACGGGCGTGTTCGTCAACGCGATAGAGATAGACTGCCCCAACCCGAAGATGATGGCCGCCGACCCGTATCCGGCGCACCTTGACTACCACGCCGACGCCGACGCCGGCATGATAGCCCTGAAATGGCGCAAGGGCCAGGGCGCGGCAAAGAGCGTGGTGTACGTGGGCACGTCGGCCGGCGGCATGGAGAAAGTGGCCGAGACCGTCGGCGACACATATACGTTAGGAGGTCTGACGCCCGCGGAGTCGGCGTTGAACACGTATTACTGGCGCGTTGACGAGGTTGACGCCGAAGGCAACGTCACCCGCGGCGACACGTGGCAGTTCCGCCCGCGCCGCCTGGCGTTCCCCGGCGCCGAGGGCTACGGACGCTTCGCCATCGGCGGCAGGGGCGGCACGGTGTACCACGTGACGTCGCTGGCCGACTACGTTGAAGGCGCAGAGAAGCCCGTGCCCGGCACCTTCCGCTACGGCATCAGGGAAGTGAAAGGCCCGCGCACGATAGTGTTCGACGTGTCGGGCACCATCCACCTGAAAAGCCGCCTCGGCTGCGCCGACCCGTATGTCACCGTGGCCGGACAGACCGCGCCCGGCAATGGCATACTGTTCCGCGGCGCGCCTTTCGGCTCGGCGAGCGACGGCATCACACGCTTCATCCGCGTGCGTCGAGGATGGCATAACGACGACCCCGGCGACATGAACCGCGGACTCGACGGCCTCGGCATGGCCGGGAACATGAACTCGATAATGGACCACTGCTCGGTGGGCTGGACGGTAGACGAGGCCTTCAGCTCGCGCAACGCCAAGAACATAACCTTGCAGCGCACGCTTATATCCGAAGCTCTCAACGACGCTCACCACCCCAACTACCCCAAGGGCAAGAAGCACGGCTACGCCGCGACGATAGGTGGGGACACGGCAACCTACCACCACAACCTGCTGGCCCACAACGAGGGGCGCAACTGGAGCTTGTCGGGCGGGCTTGACAGCCGGGGATACTACGCCGGACACCACGACGTATTTAATAATGTGGCGTACAACTGGGGCGGACGGGCCACCGACGGAGGCACGCACGAGTGCAATTTCGTGGCAAACTATTACAAGATGGGTCCGTCGAGCACGAGGCTTGAGATGCTCACGGCCAACCTTGAAGGCACGGGCAACGGCTCGCAGTCATACTACGTTGACGGAAACATCAGGGAAAACCTTGACGGCACGCTGACTGAAGACAAGGAAGGCGTTACGTATAAATACAAGTTGTCAGGCAAACAGGTGCTCGACTGGGACGTGTTCGTTGACAAACCGTTCTTTGAGTCGCACGCCACGGTTGAACCGGCGCGTAAGGCTTTCAAGACCGTTCTTTCTGACGTCGGCGCCAACCAGCCCTGCCTCGACGCGCACGACGCGCGCATGATAAGCGAAACTCTCGGCGGCACTACGAGCACGAAGGGAAGTTCGAGCGGCAAGGTGGGGCTGATTGACCGTGAGACCGACGCCGAAGGCTTCGGCTATTTCGAGGAAAAAGGCGAGGCGAGACCCGCTGGTTTCGACACCGATCGTGACGGTATGCCCGACTGGTGGGAGAGTGCGAAGGGCTTGAACCCGTCCGTGGCAGATAATAATAAGGTGAACGCCGACGGATATACGGCCCTCGAAGAATACCTGAACTGGCTGGCGGAGCCTCACTATACCTTGACCGAAGGCGGCAAGACGAAGATTGACTTGAAGGCGTTGTTCGCTGGTTTCGACAACGGCCCGCGCTTCTCGTTCGACGTTCCGGCTGGTTTTTCGGCGAAAGAAAGCAAGGGAGTGCTTGAAATCAAGCCCCTGAAAGGCGCCGCGCCACTTGCCACGATACCCGTGACCGTCACCGACAACGACGAAGGCGGATACAAAATGACGCGCAACATAAATATATATGTGGCGCGCTAAGGGCGGAAATGCGCCTTTTACGACGACACCGACACGCAACATATAAAAACTGTAAGCACTCCTCTTGCCGCCCCGGAAACGGCAAGAGGAGTTGATTTATGTCAAGAATGTAATGAATTTGCAGCGTTTTTGAAAAATTCTTTTGAAAATATTTGGAGGGAAAGGAAAAACGCCTTACCTTTGCACTCGCTTTCGCTTCAAAACATAAGCGTTGGCGACAAGTTCTTTGAAAGACTGACACAGGCGAAGGAGCAGCGAGGCGTGCCGGCTGATGATGAATGAGCCGCACGTCCCTTGTAAAGGAACAATTTTATTGAAAGAATTATACAGTGTAGAGTTTGATCCTGGCTCAGGATGAACGCTAGCTACAGGCTTA
>CALUGU010000024.1 GCA_944320255.1 uncultured Prevotella sp.
AGATTTAGGAGCCAACAGACCACGCTCCGCGTGCTTACGTACCATTCCAACCCGCTGTCAAATCCAGTCAACCCCGGTTGTGCTTGCCGAAACGGCGCATTTAAGCGTACAAATATATGACTTTTATGTCAAATAGCGAACAAAAGACATCTCTTTTTGTTATTTTTTAACTTATAACAATGGTGTAATAAACATTGTCTTGCCCCTTTTTCTTATTTAGCTTAAAACTATTCTCGTGGCTGATAATAATCGTTATGAACAAGCGGCGCATATAAGCAATTTTCAATTAACGGCTTTTCGCCGTGCAAAAGACCGTTAAACGCAAAGCAAAAAGCCGTGTTTTAGCGGCTAAAACACGGCTTTTCACAACGCAGGCAGTAACTGTTTGATTTTCAATATGTTAGCATCGGCGTGCCAAGAAGGCTTAATTACGGGCGGATTTTGCCCGAAAGCGGCCTGCCGCAGCTTAGAGTTTCCTGAACGAGAGGCGCAGCTTGTCGTTGCTGAGCACCATCTTCCCGCCGCCCAAAGCCTCCATGGTGAACGTCTCGTCGAGGGCGTTCACGCCATAGGGCGCCATCAGCGCAGGGTCGTCCAACGGTCGGTCGCCGTTTTCACGGTCGTAAATATATGGTTCGTAGACCCTGAGCGTACCATCTTTATGCTCGAAACGCAGCAGCACGCTGCCTGTCGTCCCGGCCTTGTCTTCAAGCTGCAACAGCTTGTATTGGAACATCCAATATTTCTTCTCGCCCTCCATGCGGTCTACGCCAGACGTGGCAAGAGTGTCAACCTGGGCCAGGCGCCACATCCCGTCGAGGTCGCCGTTGCCTGAAGTCTCAAGCTCGCACGACGCCATCATCACCGCCACAATGGCTGAAACGGCCATATATAAATAATGTCTCATAATGTAATTTCATTTAAAGTCCAAGCATTCCTTTCTTTATCACAGACAACTGGAAACCGTAGTTGTTGCCAAGTATCTTGCCGAAGTCCATCGCATATCCACCTTTTACGGCCCAGCCTTTCAGCAGTTTGCCGCCAAACGCATATTCACCCTCGACGAGGAAGCTGACGTTATGGTGTGGCTTGTCGTAAGGTTCGTCGTAAGTGCCGAGGCCTTCCTGCCACGACGCCATCACGCGATACTTGAAGCGTGGCAGCGGACGGCCGTCCATGCCCAGGTGGAAAGCCATGAAGCGGTTGTTCTTCACGCTTACGGTGCCGTCGTCGTTGTATATCGGCGAGCGGTAAAGAGGATTGCCCATTACCTGCCCCCAGTGCTGCCAGCCTGGGTAAATGTAGTGGTTGTAGAAGTTGTCCTTGCCTCCGATGTGGTCTGGCACTGCGCTCGTATGGTCGTGGTAGACGGGGCCGCTCTGGTATTTTGAATATATGTACTCGAACACCACGTCGTTAATCCACCTGTCATACTTTATGTTGAACTCCGCGCCGAGCATCCAGTCCTTGAAGTCGTAGAGCACGTAGCGGCTCTTTTTCTTCTCCTGCCACTGCTCGCCTTCGCCGTATCCGTCGTAGTCGAGCTGGAACATCGCCGAATGGTCTTCAAAGTATTTGTCGGCGTAGACGCTGAAACGCCACATGTCCGTGTCCCAGTTGAGGCGTATCAGCCAGCTGCCTACGTGGTTGCCCTCGACGTTCTGGTAGGTTGTTTCGCCCGAATCGTGGCCCCCCGGCACAAAAGCGTTCCAAAAAGCCTTCAGTCCCGTGCCGCCTTTCACCGCCGTCATGCCGCCTTGTCCGTCGGGGATGTAGGCCGTGCCACCGAACGTCGCCGCCATCTCCAGGCCTAATTCGAGCGAGAACGGGCAAAAGAAGTTTTCGTTGCCGACCTTAAAATACCCGGCCTTGCTGTGGTAAAGCACGTTGTCGGCGTACTTGCTCTTGCGCCCGGTAGCGTCGTGCTGCCATCCGTCGTCGGTCATCATGCCGTAGGCTATGTGTCCCTTGAGGTGCAGCCAGCCGTTGGCGAAAGGCAAAGTCCAGTATTCCGGCAGGGCGATGCGCACTTGCGGAACGAGCCTGGCGTTGATGCCGAGCGTCTGCGAACCGCTGCTCAGCGAGTTGTTCTTCAGCTCCATAGGGTACTCTTTGCTTCCCACCGTCAGCACTCCGTGCAGCCAACGGCCCTCGATGAAGGCCTGCTGCACTACGAAACGGCTCGTAAAGCCATACGGCACGGCCACGTCAAGACCGTAGCCGGCTCCCCAACGCCGCGCCGAATCGGTGCGCAAGGGGCGTATGACGGAGGCCCGCAGGTAGCCGTTGGCATCGTCGAGCGAACTAAGTCCGTAACGGTTGGCGTTCAGCCACAACGGGGTTTTGCCGTCAGAAAACGTCGATTGCAGCTCTATTCCGTAGCCGATGCCCTTCGTTATGGGTATGCCGCCCTCCACGTCGTCGTCAAAATCTTGTGAGAATGCCGTTCCACATAATGAAAGGAACAGCAAAAGGTGTAAAATTTTACTCATTAAAATCAGCCGTTTTAACATATAACGCATTAACCGTGGAAATATTATATCGCGCGTTTCATTATGAAATAGGGATTTTCCCACCACAACTTAGGGAAAAACCTTTCGCCGGACGACAAAAAAATCGTTACTTTGCAGACGCAACAAGAACGTTAAACACAGATTGGTCATGAAAAGATTGATAACAGCCTTGACAGCGCTTCTCACCATCTCGGCCACCGTCTCGGCCATGAGCTATGAGCAAGCAAGGGAACAGGCACTGTTCCTCACCGACAAGATGGCATACGAACTTAACCTCACCGAGGAGCAATACGACGCAGCCTACGAGGTAAACCTCGACTACCTGATGAGCGTCAACACGCCCGACGACCTCTATGACACATACTGGAGGCAACGCAACCTCGACCTGAGTTACATCTTGCTCGACTGGCAATACCGTGCGTTCTGCGCCGCCGCGTACTTTTACAGGCCGCTGTACTGGACCGCCGGCGTGTGGCATTTCGCTATCTACGCACGCTATCCGCACCGACATTACTTCTACTTCGGCCGTCCGCACATCTACGTAACTTACCGTGGAGGGCACAGTTGGCGGCACAACGGCGGACGAAGCTGGTACAAAGGGCGCACGTTCCACCACGGCGGCATGAGCAAAGGGCACGGGCTCCGTGACCGCTTCGACCGTGGCGAGTTCCACCGCGGAGGCAAAGGGGGCGGCAGGCACTTTGTCAATACCAAAGGAGACAGGCCGAAACAGAACGTCAACCGCCGTCCGCAAAACAACAGGAACGACAAGAACAGGCCCGGACGCGGCTTCAACGGCAACCGCAACAACCAACGCCACCACCGCGAAAGCAGCACGCGGACAACGGCGAGAACGAACAAGAATAAGCGCGGGACGGCCTCGTTCAACAGCAACAGGCGGCACCAGGGCGCGGGAATGCAAAGGAAACCGAGCAACACTTTCAGCCCGAAGCGCAGCACATCAAGGCCTTCGATGAACAGGGGAGGCGGCTCAAGGAAACCGTCAGTAAGCGGAAGCCGAGGCGGCAGAAGCCAAGGCGGAGCAACAAGGGGCGGTGGAAACCGTGGCAAAGGCAACTTCGGAGGCCGCAGATAGCCGCCGGCGCGCCACAAGAAGTGCACCATACAGCACTAAAACCATATATACACTGATTGTCTATGACGAGAAGGGGATGAGCCGGCAACGGCCATCCCCTTCTCATTTCCATTATCAAGATGCGCCAACAAAGCGCAAACTTCAAAGCTCAAGCACACGAACCTCGGCGTTGCGCATAGGCGGAATGTCTTTCATTTCTTTCTCGTAAAACACCGACTGCACGGCTTTGTTTATTATTCCGTGGCCCACGGCAAGCACGGTTGACGACGGATACCTTTCTTTTATATAGCTGATGAACCTTGCGGCGCGCTCTTTCATTGCCTCGACTGTCTCGATGTCGTCAGGCCAAACGGCGTCTTTCAGGTCGGAGATGTACCTTCCAGTGAAGCCGCCCCAGTCCCTTTCACGCAACAGCGGGGTTGTTTCCACCTCTTGACAGTGTGGCTCGGCGATTATCTTACAGGTGTCAACGGCGCGTTTCAGGTCGCTCGACACAAAGGCGTCGATTGCCACTTCCGCCATATCCGCAGCCACCTTGCGGGCCTGCTCCACGCCGGCGGCAGTCAGTTCGCCCTGCGTCTGCCCCTGCATTATACGGTTCACGTTGTCTATTGTCTCGCCATGGCGGACGAGGTAAAGTGTTGTCATATATTTAGAAGTTAAAGAATTTACAGAAGTTAGAGAAGTTATGGATTGTCTGAAGTTAAAGAATTTAGAGAAGTTAGAGAAGTTATGGATTGTCTGAAGTTAAAGAATTTAGAGAAGTTAGAGAAGTTATGGATTGTTGGAAGTTAATGAAGTCATAGACGTTAAAGGAATTAAAGAATATCCCGTAAAGGCTGCAAAAGTAACAAAAAACTTGCTTTATGAACATATTTTTTGTACTTTTGTTATCTGAACAAAACATTTTTACGCACCATGAAGATACTCAGAAGCTCAATCTTCCGCGCCGTTTGCGCTATTGCAACCGGCATCTTGCTAATCAACAACCCTGACAGCACCGTGAAATGGATAACCATCGCCATCGGCGTAATGTTCCTCTTGTCGGGCGTAATATCGTTGGCAACGTATTTCAACGCAAAGAGACGAGCCGGCGAAAACGAGGTTTACGACGCCGAGGGGCGGCTTATCGTCCATGCGAAACCGGCTTTCCCGATAGTGGGACTTGGCAGCGTGCTGCTCGGCCTCATCCTCGCAATAATCCCCAACGAGTTCATCAAGACATTGATGTACGCCCTCGGAGGCATCATCATCTTAGGCGCCGTCAACCAGTTCATGACGTTGCTCAACGCAAAAAAGCTGTTCCGCGTGCCCGTATGGTTCTGGATTGGCCCTTCGCTAATCCTCATCACTGGTGTGTTTATCATCATAAGGCCCATCGACGCCTCGGCGTTGCCGCTGCTCATCATCGGCTGGTGCCTGTTGTTTTACGGCGTAACAGAATGTATCAACGCTGTGAAGATATATAAGGAAACACGAAATTGAATTAAGAGTTAAGAGCATATAAATTAAGAATTAAGAGTTAAGAATTAAGAAAATATGCCCCGCTGTTCAATAGCAAAGGTATTTTTCTTAATTCTTAACTCTTAATTCTTAACTTAAAAATCTTCATTTCACCAAGCTCTCGATATATTTGCACACGATGTCTATGCCCGTATGGTTGTCACCGCCCTGCGGGATTATGAGGTCGGCGTACTTCTTTGTAGGTTCGATAAACTGTTCGTGCATTGGCTTAAGCACTTTCAGGTAACGGTCGATCACCATGTCCACAGTGCGTCCCCGCTCCAAGACGTCGCGCTGGATGTTGCGTATGAGACGCTCGTCAGAGTCGGTGTCTACAAATATTTTCAGGTCCATCATGTCACGCAATTTCTTGTTCAAGAGCGTCATGATGCCTTCTATGATGACTACCGGGCGCGGTTCTACGTGGACGGTTTCCTCCAGGCGGTTGCAAAGAAGGTACGAGTAAGTGGGCTGTTCCACAGCCTTGCCGTTGCGCAAGTCGTTCACGTGCTTTATAAGAAGTTTCCAGTCGAAAGCGTCCGGGTGGTCGAAGTTGATTGCGCGACGCTCTTCCTCCGTCATGCTTGACGTGTCGTTATAATACGAGTCGAGCGGCACCACCACGACGTAATGCGGCGGCAACGCCTCTACTATTTTTCTTACGACGGTGGTCTTGCCCGATCCTGTACCGCCGGCTATGCCTATTATTTTCATTTTATTGAGTTTTCATGGGAGTTATGAGAGAACTGCTAACTACCGGGCTGTCATTAAAATCCGTAGGACAGATCTCTTGCGAATAGCATCACCGCCCCAACAGCCCTTCAGACACGAACATTTTTCCATAGTATTCAGCCTTGCGCTCCGCCTTCATCGGGTAGGCGCGTGAACTGCTCGGCATCCGGTAGAGACGCATTTCGCGGCCGCCGAAGGTGAACGCCGCGCTCTCCCCTACCCTTGGCGGGCGTATGCCGAAGTGCGACGTCAGCACATCGGTAGCCTTCTGCCCTGTCGTCACCACGGCGCGGCACTCCGGGATGCTGGCGAGCAAAGCGTCGATGTCAGTCTCGGTGACAATCTCAAGATCCTTGTCTGACGCAGTGTTCTTGGTACGGCGCACGGCGCAGGCCGTGTCATAAAGGGCTATGCCGCGTTCCGTGAGAAACTGCACAATGGCCTCCTTACGGAACGCCTTGGCCCCGGTGTCGATGAAATGATCCTTGTCTCCGAAGAACACAAGCCCGAAGATGCGCCACATATCATTGATGAAGTTGGGATAAAAGAAGTCCATACACCAGCGCCGGCGCGCCGGCGGAAAACTGCCGAGCATAAGCAGACGCGCCCCTGATGGCAGGAAAGGCTCAAGAGGATGAAGCTCTACGTCGCTCATTTCTTCTCCTTCAGCAGGTAGACAACCACGGGCAGGTGGTCGCTGTATCCGTCGAGCCATATCCCGCTTGAGTGGGTACGCTTCGGCGTGCCCTTGTAACGGCCCTCGTTGTTGATGAGGTATTCACGCCGGAATATCTGGTTTTGCCAGAATTTCAGTGTCGAATAATCCTTTTTCCCGTCAGTGTTCACCATGTTAGGCGTCATGACTATTTGGTCAAACAGGTTCCACGAGCCTTGGTAAGACAGCGTGCCCACGCCGTTTTTCACAAACAGGTTGTACCACGGATTGTACATATCGCCCTCTTTCACTTTCTTGACATCGCCCTTTGCTCCGAGCATATCCGTCATACTCTTGTTCGTGGGGTCGTCGTTCATGTCGCCCATCACCATCACCTTCATTGCAGGGTTAGCCTTGAGCAGCGAGTCCTTCACTGCTTTCACCTGCACGGCGGCGTGTTCGCGGTAAGCGGAACCGGCCGCACGGCTCGGCCAGTGACAAACTATCACAGCCACGGGCTCGCCTGCCATCTCGCCGCTTACGGTGAGGAAACCGCGCGTCTTATAGTCGCTCCTCATCGAGGGGGCCGGCACGTAGGGCACCAAGCGGGAGTCTTTCACTGTGAACAGTTCCGGGTTGTAAAGCAGGGCGCAGTCTATGCCGCGCATATCAGGACCTTCTATATGTACATATTTATATCCTCGCGCGCGCAAGGGTTCCTGCGCCGTGAGGTCATCGAGCACCTTAGAGTTCTCCACCTCCGACAGTCCGATGACGGCACAACCCACGCCTTTCAGACGATCCGTGCCCATATCGGCCAGCACACGCGCCATGTTGCGCAGCTTGTGGCTGTATTTCAGTCCGTTCCAGCGGTACGAGCCGTTAGGCAGGAACTCGCTGTCGTTCTTGCCTTCATCGTGGCACGTGTCGAAAAGATTTTCTTGGTTGTAAAAGCCTACGGCATAAAGGTTAAACTGCCTCTGGGCCTGTACGCCCGTCGCCGCAAGCAGGAGCGACAACACGATAAGCGAAAATAGTTTTCTCATAATGAAATATTGTTTTATGCAAAGATAATGCAAATGAGCGCAATGCAAGTTTACTTACAAATTGCAGAATGCAACTTATCTTATGCAAAGATACGGCAAATCGAGTGAAACAGAAAACAAAACGGATATTTTTTAATTCGTTATCTGTGATGAAACTTGCCGGTAAACAGTTTGAAACATATCTGCAACACAGCGGCAAACCATCTGCGCCAACGCCCGGAAATGCAAGCCTCAAAACCAAAGGCGGCAAATAACATCGTAAAAGGGTACCTTTTACAAGCCAAAAGGACACCTTTTACAAGACAATTGGTGCCCTTTTGCAAGGCAAACTGTAACACTCTGATTATCAGATGATTATAAAACGGCGCAAAATTCCGCCCGAAACCAGCCTCGTGATGTCCAAAAACATTACAACAATGTGAAAAAGCACAGACTGAAACACATTTTAAGCCTTTTGCTTGGGAGTTAATGCAAATTCACTTAACTTTGCAACGAGTATAAACAAAACACATTATTATGCAAAAAAAGCTGAAAATAGCAGTGATGGCTCTATGCTACTCGCCTTTGGCCTTTGCCCAAAGCGACTCCATAGGGCTCAAGGGTGCCGTGATGAGCGAGACGGCATTCACATTCACGGAAGCTCAGTTGGGAGAAGACGACGATATGTCGCAGAACGTATCGATAATCAACTCTAACTCGAACATCTACGCAAGTGAGGTGGGATACCTCTTTTCGCCGATGCGCTTCCGCTACCGCGCGTTCGACCAACGTTTCAACGACATCTACATCAACGGCACGCCAATCTACGACATGGAATCGGGGCAGTTCCGTTATTCGTGGGTGGGCGGACTTAACCAGCAGACGCGCAACATGGAATCATCACTACCATTCGAGGACAACAACTTCTCGATGACGGCGATGGGCGGCTCTAACAACTACAACTTCCGCCCGGCCGCAATGCCCTCAGGCCACAGGATAACACTGAGCGGCGCCAACCGCAGCTACACGTTGCGCGGTATGTACACGTTCAACACCGGCTTGAGCAACAAGGGATGGGCCTTTTCAGGCAACGTCACCTACCGCTGGGCCAACGAAGGATACGTCGAGGGCACGTTCTACAACTCGCTCTCATACTTCCTCGGCGTGCAAAAAGTCTTCGGCGACGGCAGGCACTCGCTCTCGCTCGTAACCTGGGGCAACCCCACGGAGCGCGCCTCGCAGGGCGCGGGCACGGACGAGATGTACTGGCTGGCCAACGACCGATACTACAACCCGTACTGGGGATACCAGAACGGCAAGAAGCGCAACTCGCGCATAGTGCACGACTTCTCGCCCACGGCTCTCCTCACATGGGACTGGAACATCGACAACGACACAAAGCTGACCACGTCGCTCATGGGCAGATACACGATGTATGAGAGCACAAAGCTCAACTATAACAACGCAAGCAACCCCCACCCCAACTACTGGAAAAATATGCCCAGCAGCTATTACGACGTGTGGGACGAGAGCGACGTGGCCAACCGCACGCCGCAATGTCTCGAAGACTGGAACCGCGCATACGCCTTCTGGACGGAGTCAAAGGCTAACCGACAGATAAACTGGGACCAGCTATATTACTCTAACCACCAAGCCAACAAGCAAGGGCAGGACGCCCTCTACTACATCCAGGCCAAGCACAACGACGCGCTGGCCTTCACCTTAGCCTCGACGCTCAACAAGCAGATAGGTAAAGATAAGAAATGGAACCTCGGCATCGTGGCCGCCACGAACAAGGGTATGCACTACCAGACGATGGAAGACCTGCTCGGAGCCACGACTTACCACAACATCAACACTTACGCACTGGGCACTTACGACCGCAACTCTGACGAGATACAATATGACCTGAATAATCCCAACGCCGTGGTGGGCGAAGGCGACAAGTTCGGTTACGACTATAACCTGCTCGTCAACAACGCCCGACTGTGGTCAAGCTACAGCCAAAACTACGGCATACTGCACTACACCGTGGCCGCAAAGATGGGCTACACATCGATGCAACGCGACGGCAAGATGCGCAACGGACTGGCCGCCAACAACTCGTATGGCAAGAGTCACACGGCGCAATTCATCGACGGAGGCTTCAAGCTGGGTACTAACTGGAACCTCGGACGCGGCAACACGCTGACCTTCGGCATCGGCTACGAACACCGCGCACCGCAGGCACGCACGGCTTTCGTGTCGCCTGAAATCAACAACGACTTCGTGTCGAACCTCAAGAACGAGCGCGTGTTCAGCACGGAAATAGGCTACCAGCTGCAAAACTCTTGGCTGCACGCCAACATCAACGCCTATTACAGCTACCTGACAAACGTAACCGACTGGCAGAACTATTACTTCGACGACATCAACTCGTTCTCTTACGTTTCGCTCACGGGCATCAAGAAAGAGTATTACGGCATTGAGGCGGGCCTCCGCTTCAAGGTTACGAGCGCGTTCGACATCAACCTCTTAGGCCAGATAAGCGACGCCAAGATAATCAACAACTCTAACGTAACCTACATGAACTCGACAAGCGCCGAGTACATCAGCGACATAGTATATAATAAGGATATGCGCGACGCCGGCACGCCGCTCACCGCAGCAAGCCTCGGCGTAAGTTATCACAGCGGCGGTTGGTACATCGACCTCAACTGTAACTACTACGACCGCATATACCTCTCGTACTCGCCAAGCTACCGTTACGGCGAAACACTCGCCAGAAGGCAGGAAATCTACGACAACATACTTGACAACGAGGGCAACCTGAACCCCGCAGCCGTAGAACAGGCGCAGGGGCACGGAGGCTTCATGCTTGACGGTTCTATTGGCCGCAGCATATACCTGAAGCGCGGAATGCTGTCAATCAACCTCATGGTGACTAACATCCTGAACAACCAGAACCTCTGCACCGGAGGCTACGAGCAGAGCCGAAGCGACTATACCAACAGCGGAAACATACGCGCATACAGTTTTGCCAAGAACCCGATGCGCTTCTACGCTTACGGCACTAACGGTATGCTGAACATCACTTACAGATTCTAAACACGAAAGAAGATGAAGACATTGAAATACATCAAACTCGCGATGGCGGCCCTCGCCGTAAGCATGACAGTGACATCGTGCATGGACGACGACTGGAACGACCCCACGGGAGACACTGCCCCGTATGGAAATAACAACCTGCAAGAGACCAACGTCGTGACGATAGCCGAACTGAAAGATATGTATGACTACGCCCTGTCTGAACAGACTGACACGGCCAAGATAACGGAAGACATACAGATAAAGGCCCGCGTGACGGGAAACGACGTAGGCGGAAACATCTATAACCAGATAGCCGTGGACGACGGCACGGGCGGAATACTCATCTGCATCAACCGCGGAGGTCTCTGGGGCTACCTGCCCGTAGGCCAGGAGATACTCGTAAGCCTGAAAGACCTCTACATAGGGACATACGGCAACCAGCCGCAAATAGGCACGCCGTACACCAACAGCAGCGGATACACGTCGCCAAGCCGCATGAACCACACACTATGGCTTGAGCACGTGAAGCTCATCGGGACAGCCGACCCATCGGCGGTTGAGCCAATAGAGTTCGACATTAGCAAGCTGAATGACGACGAATACATGGATGAGAACTGCGGAAGGCTGATGACCATCAAGGGCGTAACCCTGCCACAGGCCAACGGCACACGCACCTTCGCACCTGAGCACGAGGCCACAAGCGGCAACGCCGTGAACCGCTCGGTGAACGGAAGCACAAGGCTCGTGGTGCGCACGAGCACCTACGCCGACTTTGCCGGCACGGCTATGCCCGAAGGACAGCTCGACATCACGGGCATATTCACACGCTACCGCGACACCTGGCAAATACTGATGCGCCAGGACTCGGACTTCAAAGTATCAGAATAAACAACAGAGTAACACCCAAAAAGAAAACATTTAATTATGAAAAAGATATTATTTTCAGTGCTCGCCATCGCCATGGCAGCGGTGACATTCACAAGTTGCGAAGACGTACCGGCACCGTATGACGACCCGAACGACAACCCCATCGACGAACCTGTAGTAATAGAACCCGAAGGAGAAGGCACGCAGGTAAGCCCGTACAACGTGGCTGCCACGATAGCCGCAGCCAACATGCTGGCCCAGGGAGAGGAAACGACGGAAGAAGTGTATATCAAGGGCATCGTGACCAACATCTCGGAAAACTATGACGGAGGCTACGGCAACGCCACATATTACATCTCTGACGACGAGGACGGCACCAACTCGTTCTACATCTACCGCTCGAAATACTTTGACAACAAAAGTTACTCGTCTGGCCAGATGATTGAATACGGCGACACGGTAGTGGTATGCGGAAAGCTGACCAACTACAACGGCACGCTGGAAACCGTGGCAAACGGCAGCTACCTTGTGTCAATCAACGGAGTGGAAGGCGGTGAAGGCGGCGACGAGCCGACACCGGGCTTTGAGCCTGAAGGCGACGGCACGGAGGCCAACCCGTTCAACGCTGTGGCAGCATACCAGTATGCAGCGGCATTGGGTGAAGGCGAAGAAGCCGGGCCGGTATATATAAAAGGTATAGTTTCACAAATTAAGAATAATTACGACGGCAAATACAAGACAGCCGATTATTACATTTCAGTTGACGGAACGTTTGACTCTGCAAGCAGCGGCAACCAGTTCTATGTCTACGCATCAAACTACCTGAACAACGAGAAGTACTCATCTGGCGACTTGCTCAGCGTCGGCGACGAGGTTGTGGTTTACGGAAAAGTGATGAACTACAAGGGCAACACCCCCGAAACCGTAATGAACGAAAGCTACCTCTACTCTTGGACTAAGGGCGAAGGCGGCGGAGACGAACCCGGCGGAGAGATAAGCGGCAACAGCATCAAAGCGGCAGCAAGCGACTTCGGGCTGGATAATGCCGCCGTGCTTGAGACACTCACGCTCTCTGACGGCACAACACTGACATTCGCACAGAACGACGGCTACAACGGCCCGAAGTTCTACAAAGCCGGTTCCGGCTCGTTCAGGATGTACCCAAGCAATTCGGTGACCGTTAAGTCGTCAAAGACCATCGTAGGCATAGAAATCAAATGCGACGAATACCAAGGCGACACATACAACGCCTCCGGCGACATTGAGACTTCGGCAGGCACAATCAATGTGAACGGAGCGGCGGTAAAAGTGAGCGGGGCGTCAACAAACAGCCTGACGCTGACGAACACAAGCACCACGACAGGCGTTCCGTCACAGTTCAGGATTGTGGAAATAACAATCTATTACGCCGAATAACAAGCCACAGCTGAACATCAGCTGCTAACCCGCTGATAATCAGCCACCTTACGAAAGGCCATCTTTTACACGCTAAAAGATGGCCTTTTGTCGTGCAATTTACAGCCTTTCGGAATGCAATTTGCGGCCTTTCGCATCGTTGCGGTTTACTTTTCGCTGTTATAATTTCAGCAAACGGATTTTTTGTTGTACTTTTGCCGCCGCTAAACAACGATAGGTTTAATGCAAAAAATCCATATAAGGATATGACAATAAGCTGACGAGGCACGCCAAAACCGTAATCCGCAGCCCTTGTAGGGACATAATTTATTATGTCCGCACGTTTCGCAAGAAACGTATCACGCTGGCATCCAAACATTCATACGCCCCTAAGTGGCGTGCGGACATAACAAACCATATCCATACAAGGGCAAAGCAAATATTTTGGCACATCCCCGTTGAAATAATGACACATCCTCAAATATTCCGAAACACCAACTAAGATGAAGACAATAAAGACTTTGGCGGCCGCCGCGTTGTCACTGCTGGCCTTGGAGGCCGGCGCGCGGGGCGACTCGATAAGCTACAACGTGGAGCTGTCGGCCAACGCCTCTTCGGGACGTTACGCCCCTCTATGGTTCACGGCCAACCGCTACGGGCTGTCGTCGGAACGGCCAAACAGCGGCTACCTGCGCGCCGGGGTGCAGTATGACACGCACTTCGGCAAGGGCTGGAGCGTGCAAGCGGGCGTGGACTTGGCCGGCGCAGTGGACATGGACGCGCCGTTCATCGTGCAACAGGCTTACGCCGACCTGTCATGGAAGGTGCTGACGTTGAGCGTAGGGGCGAAGGAACGCAGCGACAGTCCGTTAGACAAAGACTTCCGCCTGTCGGGCGGCGCGATGGTGGAAGGGCCTAACGCACGGCCCATCCCGCAAGTGCGGCTTGAGGTGAAAAAGTACTGGAACGTGCCTTTTACTAAAGGATGGCTCGGCATAAAAGGGCATTTCGGCTACGGAATGCTGACCGACAACCGCTGGCGCGAAAACTTCGTGGCCGCGGAACAGGCGTTCACGAAAAACGAGTTTTACCACAGCAAGTCGCTGATGTTCCGCGTCGGCAACGCCGAAGTGTTCCCCCTTACGATGGAGATAGGAATGCTTGAGGCGGCGCAGTTCGGCGGCAGCCGCTGGCAGAAGGAAAAAGACGGCTCGCTGACATTGGTGCAGGATATGCCCGACGGAGTGAAAGAGTTTATCGAAGCGATAGTGCCCGTGCAGAAAAGCACGCTCGAAAACGTGGAGGGCAACCACGTGGGCAGCTGGAACTTCGCCCTGAACTATGAGGCGAAGACGTGGCGCGCACGCCTGTATTACGAGCATTTCTACGACGACCACTCACAGCTGACATGGCAGTATGGCCGCTGGAAAGACGGACAGATAGGCGTTGAGGTGACGTTGCCGCACAACCCGTTCGTCACGAAGGTGCTGTGGGAAGGCCTATCGACATACGACCAGACCGGGCCGATACTCTACGACGGCGTGGCTGGGTCGTTCGGCGACTTGCAGATGAGCGGCGGCGACAACTATTACGCCCACTTCACATATCCCTGGGCGCACTGGGGGCAGAACATCGGCACGCCCTTCGTGCCAGGTCCCGTGTATGACGGCGACGGCGTGCTGACGTTCCGCAGCAACCGCGTGAAGGTGCACCACGTGGCCCTGAGCGGCGACCCTACGGGCGAACTGTCGTGGCGCGCGCTGATGTCGTTCGCCCGCCACTGGGGCACTTACAAGGCACCGTTAGACCGTGTGGAGCATCAGAACAGCCTGCTGTTCGAGCTTGGCTACAAGCCGAAGCGGCTCAAGGGCTGGCGGTTCACGGCAAGCTGCGGCATAGACACGGGCGGCTATCTCGGCGAGAGTTACGGAGGAATGTTGACAATAAGCAAAAGCGGAATATTATGGGCAAAATGATAAGGACGGCCTTAATGGCCGTTGTCACGGTGATGACGTTCGCCGGGTGCGAATGGAAAGACCCTATCGACGAGGACATCGAGGGCTTCTGGCGGCTGGAGCGTTTCGAGACGCGCGCCGACGGCCAAATGCACGAGTGTGAAAGGATTTATTTCGGCATAACGCGCATGGTGGTCGAAGTTGCCGAAAGGCAAGGTCCCGGCGGCTACGGGGCGTTCGTCGGGCGGTTCGAGTACAAGGACGGCCGCAAGCGCGTGGTGATGAGCGACTTCAAGCAACGCCACCAAACGAGCGACAACGGCGTTGACGCCACGCCCGAAGACATGAAGCCATTCGGCATGGACGCCGCCACGACGGAGTTCGAGGTGGTAGTGGCCGACGGCGACAACCTCGTGTTGCGCTCCGACTACGCAACGCTGCAACTTACGAGGTTCTGACATACACCTTTTTATAAATGCAAAATAAAAATTCGTTTCACTCGTTTTTATTTTGCATTTCACTCGACTTACGCTATCTTTGCACTTAAAACAAGCATAAAATGGGCCGGATTAATCCTGTACTGAAATACATCGGACGACACAAGTACCTGATAGTGACGGTGCTCGGCGTCGTGATAATAGGCTTTGTAGGCGAGAACAGCATTCTCAGGCACGTGCAAAACCGTATGCTGGTGCGCGAGATGAAAAGGGAAATCAACGACTACAACGAGCAATACGAGAAAGCGCAGTTTACGCTGAAAGAGCTAAAGCGCAACCCTAAAGCCATCACCAAGGTGGCGCGCGAACAATATTTTATGAAGGCAGACGACGAAGACATCTTCGTGCTAAGCGACGACAAGAAACCTGAAACTGAAGAAAATGAAACAGCTGAGTAAGTTACAAACCATAATATTCCTTGCAGGCTCCGTGCTGATGGTCATCGGCGTGGTGCTCAATATGATAGGCGTGCTCAACGGGCCGGCATCCTTGCACAACGCAGGAGCGGTGGTCTTCGCCGTCGGCGCGTTGGCTTTCGCCTCAATACAACTGCAACAGACTTACACGGGACGCAACTTCACCGTGCGCCGTTTGCGGCGGATAATGTCGGTAGGCGACGTGTTCTTCCTCCTGTCGGCAGTGCTGATGGTGGAAGACGTGTTCCATTTCATCCGCCCGTTGTTCCTCAACTACGGCCTTGAAGGCTACAATCATTACATTACCTACGTGCAAAACAACTGGGTTGTGATGCTGCTCGCGGCGGCGATGATTGAGGTTTACACCACCCACCGCATATCAAGCGAACTGAAAAAAGAACAAAATGAAAGCGGACAAGCCTAAGCGTGACTTGTCCGCTTTCAGCCTGTCTGCCCGCCGGTTGCGGCTTGCCGGTGAAAAATTTTCCCTCAAAAAATTATAAAAGACAGTGCTTTTGTTTTAAATTGCATAAAAATTTTTCCGTACATCGATTATACATTGTACATTTGTCGCAGTTTTATAAGACACATATATGATTAGAACTCTTTACGCATTGTTCGCCTTACTGACGTTCGTCTCTTGCGCCGACACGTACAACATACAAGGTTCGTCTAACGTTCCGACGCTCGACGGCACCAAACTTTTCCTGAAAACGTTTGTCGATACGGATTTTGAGAACATTGATTCGTGCGACATCGTGCATGGCGAATTTAACTTCTGCGGAGCCTTGGATTCAACCAAGATAGCCGTGCTGTTCATGGACGACGAAGGCATTATGCCCGTCGTGCTTGAAAGCGGGGAGATTTTGATAAACATTGACAACACGCAACAAAAGGTAAGCGGCACTCCGCTTAACGAAAAACTATCGGAGTTCATCGAGAAATACAAACGTCTCGAAAGCGAGTTTAACGAACTGGGACACCTCCAGAGCCAGGCAATCATGGACGGAAAAGACCTCAACGCCGTTAACATGCACCTCGCCGAGAAGGCCGGACAGATAAGTGAGAGGGAAGACAAACTGGTCACTTCATTCATCGTTGAAAACTTCGACAACGTTCTCGGACCGGGTGTTTTCTTCATGATTACCGCCAACCATCGCTATCCGGAGCTTTCGCCGTGGGTGGAAGACATCATGAGCAAGGCCACGGACAAGTTTAAGAACGACCCATACGTAAGCGAATATTACAGGAAAGCCAAGCAAAACGAGGCCATAATGAACGGTACGGCAATGCCGGGGGACATCTCCGCCCCGGTAAGCGACGTGCCCACACCTAACGAACTGGCTGCTCCAAGCGTGGCCGGAGGCGACTCCGTGGCGTCAACAACAGGCGAATGAACCCAACGTATATGAACAACACACTGATAAAAGGGGCTACAATAGTCAACGAAGGCAAGTCTTTCAAAGGCTCGATAGCCATCAATGACGATTGCATAGCTGACATATTACAAGAAAAAGACACACCTCGCGGACGTTTCGATACCACTATCGACGCCACGGGGTGTTTCGTTTTGCCCGGCGTTATAGACAACCACGTGCACTTCAGGGAGCCTGGAATGACGGCGAAAGCCGACATCGAGAGTGAAAGCCGGGCTGCGGCTTACGGCGGTGTGACTACGTTTTTCGACATGCCTAACACCGTGCCGCAGACCGTTACGCTTGAAACGCTTGAAGACAAGTTCACCCGCGCCGCACGTAAAAGCCACGTGAACTATTCTTTCTTCTTCGGAGCAACGAATACGAATGCCGACCTTTTCAGCAAACTTGACACCCACCGCATACCCGGAATCAAGCTGTTCATGGGTTCGTCCACAGGCAACATGCTCGTAGACCGTGAAGAAGCGTTGGACAAAATATTCGCAACAGCCCCCGTTCCGGTGATGGTTCATTGTGAAGACACTGGCATTATAAACGACAATATGCGGAAAGCGAAGGAGACGTTCGGCGACGACCCAGCCGTTGAACACCATCCTGAAATACGAAGCGAGGAGGCTTGCTACAAGTCAACCAAACTCGCCGTAGAGCTTGCAAAGAAGCATGGGACACGGCTGCACGTGGCCCACGTCACCACGGCACGCGAGCTGTCACTGTTCGAGCCGTGGACGGACACCATGCCGAAGATAACCGCCGAGGCCGTCATCGCGCACCTTTTCTTCACAGACAAAGACTACAACAGCCTTGGTTCGCTCATCAAATGCAACCCCGCAATAAAGTCAACCGCCGACCGTGAAGCCTTGCGCCGTGCGCTGGCCGACGGCAGGATAGCCGTAATAGGGACAGACCACGCCCCGCATCAGCTGGCCGACAAGCAAGGCGGATGCGCCAAGGCGGCTTCAGGAATGCCGATGGTGCAGTTCTCACTTGTCACGATGCTTGAGCTTGCAAGCCAAGGCGTGCTCACGATTGAGCGTGTTGTGGAGCTTATGTGCCACCGCCCGGCGACGTTGTTCGACGTCCGCAGCCGAGGGTTCATACGCAAGGGATACAAGGCGGACTTAGCTATCGTGCGCCCGGACAGTCCTTGGACGGTGACGGAAGGCTGCATACAAAGCAAATGCGGATGGTCGCCGATGGCCGGACACACGTTCAACTGGCGCGTAGAACACACCTTCTGCAACGGCAGGCACATATACGACAACGGCCGTTTTGACGCTTCATGCCGCGGCGAAGAAATCATTTTCAGATAAACCTGACGACAAATGATTGCACGTATTTTCATTTACTTAATACTTTTCATCACTTTACCAGACCTTTATCTCGACCGTCGTTTCCTGCGGAAGCGCACCCGTTACCTTTGGTGGCAGCGTGTGTTGTGGTGGACTCCTGGGGCTTTCATGTTCGCGTTCACCATCGCGATGGCCACGTCGCGCAACTTCGCGCCCGACAACCAGTGGCTTCTCCATCTTTATTTACTGCTCTTAGGGGTGTTGGTTTGGCCTAAATTCGTATTCACATTCTGCTCGATATTGGGCCGGTTGTACTGCCGTTACCGCCACAAACGCTACAACTGGGGCAACCTTGCAGGCCTCCTGCTGGCGTCGGGAGCCATTGCCGCCGTGGTGTACGGCGGCACGTTCGGCTTCCGCAAGCTCGATGTCAGGCGCGAGACTTACGCTTCCGCCACATTGCCAAAGGCCTTCAACGGCTACAAGATAGTGCATTTCAGCGACGCGCACGTAGGAACTTACGGCGAGAGATACGCCGACGTGCTTGAACGCGCGGTTGACAGCATCAACGCGCAGGGCGCCGACATGGTGGTGTTCACGGGCGACTTGCAGAACATGGAACCGAAAGAGCTGTACCCGGTGTTGAAAACCTTGGGACGGATAAGGGCAAAGGACGGTGTCTACTCGGTGCTTGGCAACCATGACTATTCAGGCTACATCAAGGCGGACAACGCCGTCAAGGCCGCCAACGAGCGCGAGATGGTCAGCCTGCAACGGCAAATGGGCTGGGACTTGCTGATGAACGAGCACCGCGTGATACGCCGCGGAGGCGACTCCATCGTCGTGGCCGGCATGGAAAACGACGGCCGCCCGCCCCACCCCAGCAAGGGAGACATAGGCAAGACGCTCGCCGGCGTAGGCAAGGGGGCGTTCACGCTGATGCTTGAGCACGACCCGTCGGCATGGCGGAGCAAAATATTGCCGGGCAGCAACGCCCAACTGACGCTGAGCGGACACACCCACGCGGGGCAGCTGAAGGTGTTCGGATGGTCGCCGGCGGCAATCTCTTACACTGAATGGGACGGAATGTATTACGAGGGCGGGCGCGCAATCAACGTGTCGGCGGGCGTCGGCGGCTTCATACCTTTCCGCCTCGGAGCTGACAACGAGATTGTGGTGATAACTTTAAAAAGTAAACAGTGAACATCTAACAAGCAACACCCCGACACCCACCCCACCCCTCCCAAAGTGAGGGAGCTTGATTACTTTATATTATAAATATATAAAAGCTGAAATTGATGGAAATATGTTGCAGCCATCAATTTCAGCTTTTGTTTTTAGTTTGCTGAACATTTTAAGCCCCTCCCTTTGGGAAGGCGGGGATGGGTGTCAAGTGTTCAGTTGTCGGGTCGCCGTTTTTTTGTTATTGTGACTTGTCTTTGTATTTATCATCCAACCCGCTTTCTATCACCTTACGACTTTCTTCCATCAGACGGGCCACGTTCTCCGCGCCCTGCGACTGCGGATATATCGGGGCGTGTATGGTAAGTGTCAGCTTGCGGCGGTGAACCCAGTACCACTTGCTCGTGCGCGGCATGACATCGAACGAACCGTTGATAGTCAGCGGCACAACGGGCAGTTGCAACTCGTCGGCCAGCACGTATGCGCCGCGCTTGAACTTACCCATGCGCCCGGTGTACGTGCGCGAACCTTCGGGAAACACCACCACGCTCATGCCGTTCCTCAAGGTGCGGCGGGCCTGGTCGTAAGTGGCCTTCATCAATCCCGGATTGCGGCGGTCAACGAATATGTGGTGAGACTTCTCGCAGGCGTAGCCCACGAACGGTATCTTGCGCAGCTCGCGCTTCATCATCCACTTGAAGTTGCGGTGCAGGTGGCCGAAGATGAGGAAAATGTCGAACGCTCCCTGGTGGTTGGCCACGAAGACGTATGACTCTCCGTGCTTCAGGTTCTCACGGCCAATCACTTTCACGGGAATAAACAGCACCTTCAACACCCACGTAGACCATATCACAGGGGGATAATAGCCCCAGAAATGCCCGTTGCCGAGGATGCACCCCACGCTCGTTGTAACAGCCGTGAGCAGCGTAAGCACGATAATCACAGGCAGGGCTATGACGATTTGGTAAAGACGGTATAAGTAATTCATAATTCACAATTCATAATTCATAATTCATAATTCATAATTCATAATTCACAATTAGTTTACGCTGACTTTCAGTTCATAATCGGGTTGGCGGCGTTTTTTTGCATTCATGGCGTCTGCCCAATTATGAATTATGAATTGTGAATTATGAATTAATACGCGGGTACTTCCTCGTCCACCCGTCCCAGCGCAGGCGCATCACGCCGAAGAACGCCTCGCCGAAGATGCCTCCGCTCATTTTAGAGACTCCCTCGCGGCGGTTGACGAAGACCACGGGCACTTCCTTGATCTTGAAACCTATCTTATAGGCCGTGTATTTCATCTCTATCTGGAAGCCGTAGCCCTTGAAGCGCACCTTGTCAAGCTCGATAGTCTCAAGCACGCGGCGGCGGTAGCACTTGAAACCCGCCGTTGTGTCGTGCACCTTGAAACCTGTTATGAACCTTACGTACTGCGACGCGAAATAGCTCATCAGCACCCGCCCGATGGGCCAGTTGACAACGTTCACCCCGCTGACGTAGCGCGAACCTATGGCGAGGTCGTACCCCTCGTCGTGGCACGCAGCGTAAAGGCGGGGCAGGTCGGCAGGGTCGTGGCTGAAGTCGGCGTCCATCTCGAAGATGTATTCATATTTGCGCTCCAGCGCCCATTTGAAGCCCATGATGTAAGCCGTGCCCAAGCCCAGCTTGCCGCTGCGCTCCACGATGAACAGGCGGTCGGCGAACTCCCTGTCGATAAGACCGTGCACTATGGCGGCGGTGCCGTCGGGCGAGCCGTCGTCAATCACGAGGATGTGGAAACACTTGTCAAGCGCGAACACCGCGCGTATTATCTTCTCGATGTTCTCCTTCTCGTTGTAGGTCGGGATTATTACAATGCTGTCGCTTTCGTTCATGTTCCTTTTGGTGTTAGCTCGTGAGATGTCGTTTTAAAAGATGATGCAAGCATGGCGGCGCGGGGCTGTACTGCCAGCCGTCCATACGCTGGTTATCTTATGCAAAAGTAGCGTTTTTCTGGCTAAAAACAACAACTTTACGGCAATATTTTTTCCTGCGGCGTTATGAAACAGGCTCACCCGCAAGCCATAAGACGGTTCATCCGCAAATCTGTTGGATGGCGACAAGGCGTAGCAGGGCGTCAAAGACGTCCAATAATGTTTAACCGCTGGTGGAGCGTAGCGTAACCTGCGGTATGTACGTGCCAACAATATCGTCCTCGAAGAGGGCGAATAACAGGCGGCTGTTGGAGCTCTTCGAGGCCCGGTTGGGGGTGTTTGTCTTACAGCAGGTTACGTTCGCTATGCTCACTCCGCCAGCTGTTAAGCATCATTCGACCTCTTCGAGGCCGTGAGCTGATACGTATCTCCATCCAACAAATTTGCAGATGAACCCCAAGAGACGGCAAAACGCGACGCAAAAAGCCGTCTCTTAGCGTGCGAAAGACGGCAAATCGCACGCTAAAAGACGGCAAATGGGAAAGCGGCTGACAGTCAGCGGGTTACAAAGACGCGGCACGCAGGCCTATAAACTGTCCTTAACGCCGTTGCCGGGGAAGTGCATTCCTGCCGTTATGAGCTTGTTTTTCCGTATGTAATCGATGTACTTTTTGCGCGTCTCCACGGCCTGACGCACGTCCATGTCAAACGACGGACTGATGCCGGGGTCTTGTATTTGCAGGTCGAAGCCGTGCATCAGGTCGCCGACGATGAGCAGCCGCCCCATTTGGTACACCGTATGGCCGGGCGTGTGCCCTGGAGCGGCCAGCGGTTTGACGCCGAGCGGCAGGGCGTCGGCGTAGCTGAAGCGGTGCAGCCTGTCGCCGTAGGCCGCCATTGCGTCCATCGCCGCCTTGGCGTTCTGGTTGCTCATCGATAGCCATGCGGCGTATTCCGCCTTCGGTACATACACCTCGGCACGCGTGAACACGGGCTTGCCGCCGTCGGTCATGCCGCCGATGTGGTCGCCGTAGAAATGGGTTATCACGAGCATATCAATGTCGGCGGGCGACATTCCGGCAGCCTTCATTCGCTTGAGCAGCATTCCGCCACGCGCCGTTCCGTTGCCCGTGTCGAACAAAATCTTCTTGCCCTGGGTCTCGACGACAAAGCAGCTTATCGACGACGCCACCGACCCTTCGGGCGAGAGGCGTTCCACCGTGGCGGAGTCGGCCTTGCCGTAAAACAGAGAGTTTGGCATACGCTTGTCCCCGGCGTCGTCCCTTATGGTTGTCAACGTCAGCGAGTCTATTTTCACAACGGTTACGCCTTCGGGTTCAGAGGCGGCTCCATGCGTGGCGTTAGTCTTGGCGTTGCCGCACGAAACGGCAAGCAACGCAGCCGCCGAAACGGCTATAATCTTTACATTTTTCATCCTTCTCATAGCAGTAAAACGCTTTTTGGTTAGTCATTGCACAAATATAGCGACAAAAAAACGGATATTCAAAATTTTGCATTAACTTTAAAGAAGTTAAGCTGCGCCTCGGCAATGAAAATAAATACTCGTTTCTCTCGCTTTTATTTTGCATTGCGCTCAACTTGCATTAACTTTGCACCTAATAACAATGGAGATACAAGGAGTTTTGGATTTATACGCCAAGTCGCCGCAGTCGGCGGCGTTGGCGAGGATGCTTTGTGACGAAAAGGTAAAGACGGGCTACGTTGACGGCTCCGTGTCGTCGGCAGTCCCGGTGCTGTTCGCCTCCGTGGCGCGCAGCGCGGGGCGGTCGTGCCTGTTCGTGCTTGACGACGCCGAGGAAGCGGGTTACTTCTACCACGACCTCACCCAGATGCTCGGCAACCGCGACGTGCTGTTCTTCCCGTCGTCTTACCGCCGCCAGGTGAAGTACGGCCAGCGCGACTCCGCCAACGAGATACTGCGCACCGAGGTGCTGGGGAGACTGCTGCAAGCCACCTCAAACTCCCCCGGTGGGGGAGCTTCAGACACCATTGAGGCAAACCAAAGCTCCCCCACGGGGGGAGTTGAGGGGGCTTTATATATCGTCACCTGCCCTGAAGCCCTGGGTGAATTGGTAGTGTCGCGCCGCAAGTTGGACGAGCGCACGGTGATGCTCGGCGTCGGCGGCACTCACGACATAGTGCAGCTGGGCCGCCAGTTGCGCGAACTTGGCTTCAACGAGGTGGATTACGTCTACGAGCCGGGCCAGTTCGCCGTGCGCGGCAGCATCCTCGACGTGTTCTCGTTCAGCAGCGAATACCCCTTCCGCGTTGACTTCTTCGGCGACGAAATCGACTCCATACGCACGTTCGAGGTGCAAAGCCAGCTGTCGCGCGACAAGCGTGAACGCATAGAGATTGTGCCTGAAGTGGCCGCGCTCGTTGACGAGAAGGTGCCCTTCCTGCGCTTCCTGCCCGCCGACACGGTTTTGGCGATGAAAGACTTTGCCTTCTGCCGTGACAAGATAGACCAGGTTTACCGCGACGGTTTCTCGTCGCAGGCTGTGAAAGACCGCCTCGAAGGGCTTACCGAAATGGAACAGCAGGCGGCGATGAAGGAGCTGAAGGCCGCCAACTCGCTGATTACCGGGGCGCAATTCGCCAAGGACGCCGAGGCGTTCAAGCTCATTGAGTTCGGCCCTAAACCGTCGTCCGCGCCCGACGCCACGCTAAAGCTCGACATCACTCCGCAACCGTTGTTCCACAAGAGCTTCGACCTTCTCGCCCGTGCGCTTGAAGACTATATATTAAAAGGTTATAAAATCTACATCCTCGCAGACAGTAAGAAGCAGCACGAGAGGCTGAAAGAGATATTCGAGAGTATGGAGGGCAACCTCAAAAGCCCCCTCAACTCCCCCCGTGGGGGAGCTTTGGAAACCTTCGTCGGAAACTATAGCTCCCCCACGGGGGGAGTTGAGGGGGCTTCGCTGTCGTTCACCCCTGTTGACAAGACGCTCCATGCGGGCTTCGCCGACAATGTGATGAAGGCGTGCTTCTTCACCGACCACCAGATATTCGACCGTTTCCACAAGTACAACTTGCGGTCAGACGCCGCGCGTTCGGGCAAGATGGCGCTGACGATGAAGGAGCTGCAAGAGATGGAACCGGGCGACTACATTGTGCATGTAGACTTCGGCATAGGCCGCTTCGCCGGCCTCGTTCGCGTCCCTTCGGGCAACAGCTACCAGGAAGTGATAAGGATTATCTACCAAAACAACGACAAGGTGGATGTCAGCATACACTCGCTTTACAAAATATCGAAGTACAAACGCCGCGACAGCGAGACCCCGCCGCGCCTCAGCACGCTTGGGACGGGAGCGTGGGACCGCCTGAAGGAGCGCACCAAGAAGAAGATAAAGGACATAGCCCGCGACCTGATAAAGCTCTATGCGGCGCGCCGCCACGAGAAGGGTTTTGCCTTCTCGGCGGACAACTTCATGCAGCACGAGCTTGAAGCGAGCTTCATGTACGAGGACACTCCCGACCAGCTGAAGGCAACCAACGACGTGAAGGCTGACATGGAAAGCCCGCGGCCGATGGACAGGCTCGTCTGCGGCGACGTTGGTTTCGGCAAGACGGAGGTCGCTATGCGCGCTGCGTTCAAGGCTGCGTGCGACTCCAAGCAAGTGGCCGTGCTCGTGCCGACCACCGTTTTGGCGTACCAGCACTACCAGACGTTCGCCAAACGGTTGAAGAACTTCCCCGTCCGCGTTGACTATCTGTCGCGTGCGCGCAGCGCGAAGAAGACCCGCGAAGTGCTGGCTGACCTCGAAGCGGGCAAGATAGACATAATAGTGGGCACGCACAAGCTCATAGGCAAGAGCGTGAAATTCAAGGACTTAGGCCTTCTCATCATTGACGAGGAGCAGAAGTTCGGCGTAGCCACGAAAGAGAAACTGCGCAAGATGAAAACCAACGTTGACACTCTCACGATGTCGGCGACGCCCATTCCGCGCACGCTTCAGTTCTCACTGATGGGCGCAAGGGACATGAGCATCATCCAGACGCCGCCGCCCAACCGCTATCCGATAAGCACCGAGGTGCACACATTTGACAAGGAGGTGATCGCGGACGCGATAAACTTCGAGATGAGCAGGAACGGACAGGTGTTCTTCGTCAACGACAGGATAAGCAACTTGCCTGAAATCGCTGGACTGATACACAAGTACGTGCCTGACGCCCGCGTCGCCATAGGGCACGGGCAGATGAAACCGGAGGAGCTGGAGAAGATACTCATGGGCTTCATCAACTATGACTACGACGTGCTGTTATCAACGACCATCGTGGAAAACGGCATCGACATAGGCAACGCCAACACCATAATAATAAACGACGCGCACCGTTTCGGCCTGTCGGACCTGCACCAGATGCGCGGCCGCGTGGGGCGCGGCAACCGCAAGGCGTTCTGCTATCTGCTCGCGCCTCCCAAGTCGGCGCTCACCCAGGAGGCGCGGCGCAGGCTTGAAGCGTTGGAGACTTTCTCAGAGCTTGGCAGCGGATTTAACCTCTCGATGCAAGACCTTGACATCCGAGGGGCGGGCAACCTGCTCGGCGCAGAGCAGAGCGGCTTCATGGAAGACCTCGGTTATGAGACTTACCAGAAAATCCTCAACCAGGCCGTAACCGAACTGAAGAACGACGAGTTTGGCGAGATGTACGAGGAGGACATCGCCGGAGGGCGCGAGATTACGGGCGACGAGTTCGTCGAGGACTGCGCAATCGAAAGTGATTTGGAAATGTACCTGCCCGACCAATACGTTCCGAGCAGCAGCGAGAGAATGCTTCTCTACCGTGAGCTTGACAACATAAAGGACGACGCAGGGCTGCAAAAATACCGCTCGGAATTGGAAGACCGCTTCGGCCCGGTGCCCCGCGAGGGGTTGGAACTGATGCAGGTGGTGCCGCTGCGCCGCCTCGGCAGGAGCTTGGGTTGCGAGAAAATAATACTGCGGCAGGGACAGATGCGCATGCAGTTTGTCAGCAACCCGATGAGCGCATACTACAAGAGCAAGGCCTTCGACAACGTTCTCAACTACATCGGGCGCAACCCGCGCCGCTGCAACCTCAAGGAAGTGGCGGGCAAACGGATGATGATTGTAACCGGCGTGCCGTCGGTTGAGGAAGCAGTGAAGGTGCTGAGGGACATAAACGGTTAACGGACACCCACACCAACCCTCCCGTAGGGAGGGAGTTTGGAATGTTTTGCAGGGAGAAAACGAAAGCGTGGACTGGTTATTTCAACCAGTCCACGCTTTTTTCTTACACTAAAAAGGTGTTTAAAACTCCCTCCATTGGGGAGGTTTGGGGTGGGTGTCAGGTGGTTTGGTTCGACTGTTTCATTCATTAGTTTTCCCAATATGCCTTACAGGCTTTTCTTGTACGGCGTCGCCTGACCGCGACTTGGCCACTGAATACCACGGTTCTGAATAGCCGTACCAGCTGTCCCAGCCATAGTCAAAGTCGTTCCAGTTTGGCGAAGCCGTCTTCCTGAGGCGGAAATCCATAGGGTCTCCCCACTCGCTGTCTATCGTCCCTGTAAAATAATTGTCGTTCAGCCGGTAGTCGGAAATGTAATAATTCGTATCGTCTTCGTAAGAATATATGCGTATGCGGCCGTTGCTTACGCTCCACGTTATGTGGCTTGCGAAGTAGTCCCAGGGCGCCCCGCTGTAATAGTCGATCCAGTAACCCGTTCCGGTGGCGTAAGAACCGGGGTCGCGGTCAAACTGTATCACGGACTCGTGGGCTTCGTAAACCTGCCCGTTCCATTCACTCCACACGTGCATATCACCCTCCCAGACGCCCCAAAGGGTGTCGGCGATGTACTCGTCGTCGTCGCAGCCAACCAGAGTCAGCGACATCACGGCCACAGCCATGAATGTCATTAAAGATGTAAACTTTTTCATAATCATCGTGTCTTATTGTTATTTCCGGTGCAAATTTAACGTTTTCGTCGTGTTTTTGCAAGCGAATATCCATATTGTTTATGGGGATTTCCCTATCAGCACGCCGTTCCTCACCCGCAACGCGGAGCAAAGCCCCGTGCAACTCACGGCAAAACGCCTTGCGAAAAGCCGTCTCTTGCACGCTAAAAGACGGCTTTTTAGAATGCAAATGACGGTCTCTTGCAAACCTACTGACAATCAGCGAGTTACAAGCAGCCGTCCGCCATGCGCCAGGATGGCGGCGTAAACGCCTGTGATGGTTAAAAGTTGAAAATAAAAACAGCATAAATTTTGAACTGAAACGTATTTTACTTATCTTTGCAAGACATAAGCCACGCCGGGCGAATAGCACGCATGCACGCCCGCTCAAGCGTGCGCCGTACCGACAAAAGACACGAATTAACACTTTAACAAGTACAAAACATATAAGAAATGAAAACAGTTTATGATTTCACTGTCAAGGACAGGAAAGGTAAGGACGTTTCGTTGAAAGAGTATGCCAACGAAGTTATGCTGATAGTCAACACCGCCACGAAGTGCGGCTTCACGCCCCAGTACGAGGAGTTGGAGAAGCTCTACGAGCGTCATCACGCCGACGGCTTCACCATCCTGGACTTCCCCTGCAACCAGTTCGGCCAGCAAGCCCCCGGCACTGACGAGTCGATACACGAGTTCTGCAAGCTGACCTACGGCACGGAGTTCCCCCGTTTCAAGAAAATAAAGGTGAACGGCGAAGACGCCGACCCGCTGTATAAGTTCCTGACAAGCCAGAAAGGCTTTGCCGGATGGGACGAGAGCCACCCGCTCACGCACATCCTCGACCAGATGTTGGCAAAGGAAGACCCCGACTACAAGAACAAGGCCGACATCAAGTGGAACTTCACCAAGTTCCTCATCGACAAGAGAGGCATGGTAGTGGCGCGCTTCGAGCCTACCGAGAAGATTGAGAACATCGAGAAGCAGATTGTGGAACTCTTGAAATAAGATAAGCCCCCGACCACAACCCCCACCGAAGTGAGGGGCTTTGAACGCCTTTATTCAATGATACGGAATGCCATGACTTGTATCACAAGACACGTTTTATCATTGCATTCCGTATTTTTACCAAGCAAAAGGCTATCAAGCCCCCTCACTTCGGGATGGTTTGGGGTGGGTGTTTGATTATTCTTTCATTATGGAACAAAAAGAACACATACGCTGCCTCATCGTTGGCAGCGGCCCCGCCGGATACACGGCGGCCATTTACGCATCGCGCGCCAACCTCGCGCCCGTGGTTTACTGCGGGTTGCTCACCGGCGGACAGCTTACCCAGACGACTGTCGTAGAGAACTTCCCCGGCTATCCCGAAGGCGTTGACGGCAACCAGATGATGCTCGACTTCCGCGCCCAGGCTGAACGCTTCGGCGCCGACCTGCGCGACGGCGTTATCGTGAAAGCCGACCTCGGCAAGGCTCCTTACACGCTGACAACCGACGACGGGCACGAGATTGAGGCCGACACGGTAATCATCGCCACGGGAGCGTCAGCCAAATACCTCGGTCTCGCCGACGAGGAGAAATACAAGGGCGAGGGCGTTTCGGCGTGTGCCACGTGCGACGGTTTCTTCTACCGTAAGAAGACTGTTGCCGTAGTGGGCGGCGGCGACACTGCCTGCGAGGAGGCGTTGTACCTCGCCGGACTTGCGAAAAAGGTCTACATGATTGTCCGCAAACCGTTCCTGCGCGCCTCGGAGGTGATGCAGAAGCGTGTGAAAGAAGCCGGGAACATCGAGATTTTGTTTGAGCACAACACGCTGGGACTGTACGGCGAGAACGGCGTCGAGGGCGCACACTTGGTAAAGAGGAAAGGCGAAGCAGACGAACAGGTGTACGACCTGCCCATCGACGGCTTCTTCCTCGCCATCGGCCACAAGCCTAACAGCGACGTGTTCAAGGCCTGGCTCGACACTGACGAGACCGGATACATCATCACCGAGGGCGGTTCGCCTAAGACTAAAGTGCCCGGAGTGTTCGCCGCCGGCGACGTTGCCGACCCGCACTACCGGCAAGCCATCACGGCGGCGGCCAGCGGATGCCGCGCCGCAATCGAGGCCGACAGGTACTTGAGGGAGCAAGGCATCATTTAAAAGGTGAGAAAATAAACACCCACCCCAGCCTTCCCGAAGGGAGGGAGCTTGATTACCAATGCTTTAATTATTATGATAGGTAATTAAACTCCCTCCCTTCGGGAGGATTGGGGTGGGTGTTTCATCAGCAGTCCCGCGAACGTCAGCGCGCCGTTAAGCAGCAGAAGCTCGTAGCCGAAGCGGTAAGCCGTGAAGCGCGACGTGGCGTAATCGACGGCGAGGCACACCAGCGGGGACGCCAAGGCGATGTAAGGCACGGCACGGTCGGCGGCGGCGCGCTTGGTTAGAAGGCCGAAGGCGAACAGTCCGAGGAGCGGCCCGTAGGTGTAAGAGCAAAGGATGTAAACGGCGTCGATTACGCTCGTGGAGTTGATTGAGCGGAATGCTATGATAAACACGACAAAAACCAACGTTATAACAAAATGCGAACGGCGGCGCAGACGCTCGTCGGCGGGCCGCTGGCGGATGTCAACGCAGTAAGTGGTGGTCAGCGCCGTGAGCGACGAATCTATCGTGCTGGCCGACGCGGCGACTATGCCGATGGTGAAAAGCACGGTCACGAGGTCGCCGAGACGCCCCGTAGCGGCGAACATCGGCAGCAGTTCGTCGGGACTGGCAGGCAGGGGCGTGCCCTCCTTTTGCGCCAACATCACGAGCAACACGCCGAGGGCGAGGAAGAGAAGGTTGACCGGCACGAAGGCGAAGCCATACGAACAGACGTCTTTCTGCGCCTCGCGCAGGGTCTTGCAGGTAAGGTTTTTCTGCATCATATTCTGGTTAAGCCCCGTCATCACGACAACGATGAACGCCCCGCTGACAAGCTGTTTCCAGAAGTTTTGCGGCGACATCCAGTCGCCGAACTCGAATATGCGGCTGCGGCTGTCGGCCATTACGGCCTTGGCGGCGTCGCCAAGGCTCATATCCAACGCCCCGGCCACCTTTATTATAATAAGAACCAAGGCGCCAAGCATGCACAGCGTCTGGAACGAGTCAGTCCAGACGAGCGTCTTTATGCCGCCCTTGCGGGTGTAAAGCCAGATGAGGAGCATCAGCGCGGGCACGGTGACGGCGAACGGCACGCCGTAAGCGTCGAGCACGAAGCGTTGCAGTATGATGCAGACGATGTAGAACTTGACGGCCGCACCGGTAAGGTCGGAGAGCATGAAGAAGGCCGCACCGGTCTTGTAAGCCCGCCGCCCGAACCGCCCCAGCAGGTAACTGTAAATGGTGGTGAGGTTCATGCGGTAATAAACCGGCAGCAGGACAAACGCCACGATGAAGTAACCGAGGATGAAGCCGAGGCACGTTTGCAGGTAGGTCATATCTTGCCGCACCACCATGCCAGGCACGGAAACGAAACTGACGCCCGACACTGACGCGCCTATCATGCCGAAAGCAACCATCGCCCAAGGCGATTTGCGGTCGGCCCGGAAGAACGTTTCATTGGTGGCGCGCGCCGACGTGACACGCCCAAGCAAGCAAAGCACGGCGAAATACGCCAAGACTGTGATTATAATAAGCATGGTGCAAAGATACGGAAAAAATCGGATAACCGGCACGATGACAACTGACTGCCGCCACAACTGCACCTGACACCCACCCCAACCCTCCCGAAGGGAGGGAGCTTAATATGCTTTTAAAAACTTCATTTATGCGTTTTAAGCATTTGATTTATGTAAGTTAAACATTTGGTTTATGTGCTTTAAGCATTTGGTTTCCGTCCCAATGCTCCCAGTTCTCCCAGAGTCCCAGACGCCTTCGCAACATCTTGATTATCAATAAATTACAAAACGCAGTGTAAAAGACGGCTTTTTGCAATGCGAAAAGCCGTCTTTTACACGACAAAAAGCCGTTACTTGGAACGCAAGTAACGGCTTTTTGCATTGCAGGTGGTTTCCGCCTGCCTGTCAAATCAATTCAAGAGGCTGTTTGCGCCGCCGCAATCACAGCTCGCGGATGGCGTCAACGAGGCGGCGGAAGTCGTCGGGATGCACGTCGCCGATGTTGCCGATGCGGAACGTGTCGGCCTGTGAAATCTTGCCTGGGTAGATAACGAAGCCCTTGGCTTTCAACGCCTGGTAGAACGACTGGAAGCTGAACGAGGCGTCGGGATAGTAGAACGACGTGATTACGGGCGACTGCCACTCGTCTGGCAGCAGCGTCTTGTAGCCCAAGGAGCGCATCCCCTCTACGAGCACACGGTGGTTCTCGCTGTAGCGGGCGTGGCGCGCGGCGACGCCTCCCTCGGCTTTCAGTTCGGTTAGAGCCTGCATGAAAGCGCGCACCACGTGCGTAGGCGACGTGAAACGCCACTTGCCATGGCCTTTCTCCATCGTCTCCCATTGGTCGTAAATGTCGAGCGACAGGGAGCGCGCGACGCCCTTGCACTGCTCAAGGAGCGAGCGGCGGGCTATGATGAAGCCGAAGCCGGGCACGCCCTGGACGCACTTGTTGGCCGAGCTGATGAGGAAGTCTATGCCGAGGGCGGCCATGTCGATGGGCACTCCGCCGAAACTGCTCATCGCGTCAACTATCAGCGTCTTGCCGTGGCGTTTCACTACGGCGGCTATCTCGGCCAGGGGGTTGAGCACGCCGGTGGTGGTCTCGCAGTGGACTACCGACACGTGGGTCACTTCCTCGTGCTCCGTCAGGTATTCGTCGATGGCCTCCGGGTCTACCGCCTCGGTCTCCTCGAACTTCATCACGTGGCAGTTCAACTTGTAATAATCCGCTATCACACCCATTCGTTTGCCGTAAGCTCCGTTGGCGGCCACGAGCAGATGGTCCGCAGGACGCACCACGCTGCCGAGCGTGGCCTCAACGCAGAACGTGCCGCTGCCCTGCATCAGCACCGCCGTAAATTCTTCGGGACGGCTCGCAGCGATGTCTACCAGTTCCTTACGGATGACCTCCACTATGCCTTCATTGTAGTCTTTGTCCCATGTACACCAGTCGCTCATCATCGCGGCTTTAACACTCTCTGTCGTGGTCAACGGACCGGGGGTAAGCAATAAATATGGTCTCATAAGTTTAAGAATTATAAGCCCCCACCCAACCTCCCCACGGGGAGGAGACTGACAGCCCAACACCATTCAGGTATTTTTCTCCTCCCCTTGGGGAGGTTGGGTGGGGGCTGTTTCTTTTTTATTTATTTGTTCAACACTTCTATCACCATCGGCAGCTCCTCGATGCTGTCAATCACATAGTCGGCGCCGGTGGCGTACATCTTGTAACGCACCGCCTGCATCCTCGCCTTAAGCTCGCCGGCCGGCATGGCCGCCACCTCGGCCTCTGTCAGCGCAAGCTCGTTACTGCCCAAAATCACGCCCACGCTCCACACGCCGGCGTTCACTCCTTCCTTGATGTCAGATATTGTGTCGCCCACTTTCACGACGCTTTTCGGTGAAGCGATGTCAAGCCGGCACATATTCTGGTAAATCATATAAGGCTTCGGGCGGCCTCCCGGCAGGTTGTCTGACGTCTCGCAGTTGTCTATTACGTAGTCAAACTTGGCAGCGGCGGGTATCACCACGTCCATCATCTCGCGCGTGTAGCCGGTCGTCGAGCCAACCTTTACGCCCTGGGAGCGCAGCCCCGATATTACGTCCACCACTCCCGGAATGGGCCGTGAATAGTCTTCTAGCGTGCTGAAAAGCTCCTCCTGGAACTTCTTGTAGCACTCCTGCACGTCCTCCTCGCCCCATTCGCGGCCGTATTTGGCGTGGAAGTCGGCCCCGACATGGCTGATGCCGAACAGCGCGCGCACCTCCTCAATCTTCGTAAGTCCCATGTGCGCCCTCGTCTCCGACGCCGTTACAGGCGCGCCGACGGCCTTGAAACTCTCAACGAAAGCCGCCACCGGGGCGAAGCATCCATAGTCAACGGCCGTTCCGGCCCAGTCCATTATCACACATTCAATCTTTTTCATATCGCTTGTTTATGGTTATACGGTTTGCATTTTCTGCTATATTGTCATACGGTTTTGCGGTCATGCGGTGGTGAGGCTTTGCTGCTGGTTGGCCGAAAGACCGCAACCGCCAGGCTCGCCGGGCTTCTCCGCGCCGCCTTTTATTATCTTAAAACCCTTCGCACGGTACACTTTGTTTATGATGTAGATTATCGAACCGGCGAACGCCAGGCAGCAGGTGACGCCTACGTAGACGCTCATCGTGTTGTAGAAAGAGGTCCAATCGATGTGCGGAGCTATGAATTCCTTGTACAAGAGCAGAGCGAGCGTGCCGAGATAGCCTATGAAATCTATCGTGATAATGAAGAAACCGACGTTGCCCTTCACCCTGAAGCAGGCGATGAAACGCTCGAAGAAGATGGTCTGGAAGCTCAAGTAAGCAATGTCTATGCTGAAAGTCTGGAGGAAAAGCCACGCCGTCGTGGGTATGCCGAGCGCCTCCCCTTCAGCTCCGAGGAAAGCTATCGTGCCCATGCCGATGGCCGCGAAGATGAGAATGAGGCACAAGGCGCGCAGGTGGTTGCCAACGGCGGAGAGCAGGGCGAAAGCTCCGAGCAGCACAACGGTGGCTATCGAGTCAAGGTAAGCGAACGCCCAGGAGGACACCTGGCTGACGTCGATGATGCAGACGATGAAGTCTTCCTTGATGTCGCGCTGCACGGTGAGCAGCAGGTTGGCGCCGAAGAGCATCAGGAGCAGGGGCATGAACTTGACGAAAAGCTGCCAACGCTGGCGTCCGTCGAGCGTGACGCGCTTTGTGCGGGCGGCTATGTCGGCCTGTGTCGGCGCGGGAAACTTGGTCATCATCCATCCCATGAGGCACAGCAGGGGGAAGGCGAACGTCCCGACGAGGGCCGGCATCCAGAACTCGCTTACCCCAAGGTCGTGCATTGCGTAAAGACCGAGAGACTTAGCCACGCCCGAACTCAGGGCCATGCTTACGCCCATGATGCTGGCAAGGATGTCGGTGGCGCGGCGTCCTTCGAGGAAACTGAATATCACTC
>CALUGU010000025.1 GCA_944320255.1 uncultured Prevotella sp.
GATTTGCTCTTGTCAACAAGCGCCTTTCTACCTTTTCTTACCAATTGTTGAATTGTAGGCATTGTTGTTAATTTTTTAGTTATATATTTATTTTGTTATTTTCGCATTTCTGTACAGTCTGCGCACACAGACCGTTTTGGGCTGCAAAGGTACGAATTATTATTCAAATTACCTAATTATAAAGAAATCAAACAAGCAAAGAAGCGCGTATTTTCAAACAAAATACACTTTATTAAAATAAATTAACTATAAAGAAACCAACAAACGGGTTTCAAGAGCTACACAAAGCACGAAAAGCAGCCGTCTAAATGCACCAGCTACAATGGTATAAGCGTGCGGCATAGGCCATTACCATGCCGCACACCAAATGGCATTTTCACATCAAGCCTCGCCTTTGTTGATGTTGAAAGGGGCTATCGTCCCCTTCTCCGGCTGCGGCAACTTGATTGTGCCGAAAGAGTTCTCATACCTCACGATGTTGTCCTTCAACGCTATGAGCAGACGCTTGGCATGCTCCGGAGCGAGTATCACGCGCGACTTCACCATAGCCTTGGGCACGCCGGGCAAGATGCGGGCGAAGTCGAGAACGAAATCCGAACTTGAATGGGTGATTATGGCGAAGTTGGCATACTGGCCCTGCGCCACGTCCTGCGGCAACTCTATCTGGAGCTGCCCCTGATTGTTGTTGTTGTTTTCCATTTATCTTTTATATATATAATAAGGTGAAAGTTCTTAAATTAAGAGTTAAGAGTTAAGAGTTAAGAGTTAAGAATTAAGAAAATTACCGGCAAAGTATGTTTCTTTATTCTTAACTCTTAATTCTTAACCTTTCCTGTACATCTCTGCCTGCCGGCGTATCAGCTCGGCGTCGTCAAAATAGTTTATCTTCATTGCGTCGCGCACCTCATGCAACGTCTGCGCCGCAACCTCGCGGGCAGCGTCAGAGCCACGTTTCAGGATATTATACACTTCGGGGATGTCCTGCTCAAACTCGTGACGGCGCTGGCGGATAGGCTCAAGCTGGCGGTCGAGCACCTTAATCAAGAACTTCTTGCACTTCATGTCGCCCAGCCCGCCGCGGCGGTAATGGTCTTTCAGCTCCTCAAGGTTCTTGTATTCCGGCCAGAACTCGGCAAAGTCGTCCTCCGTGCTGAAAGCGTCAAGATACGTAAACACAGTGTTGCCCTCCACCTTTCCGGGATCTTCCACGCGCAGGTGGCCTGGGTCGGTGTACATGCTCTTAACCTTTTGCTGCATCTCCTTCGATGTGTCAGAGAGATAAATGCAATTACCAAGGCTCTTGCTCATCTTCGCCTTGCCGTCGGTTCCCGGCAGACGACAGCACACGGAATTGGTGGGCAGCATTATTTTCGGCTCCACCAGCACGTCGCCGTATATGTAATTAAAGCGTTTCACTATTTCGCGCGTCTGTTCGAGCATAGGCTCCTGGTCTTCGCCGGCCGGCACAGTCGTAGCCTTGAACGCCGTGATGTCCGCAGCCTGGCTTATCGGGTAAGTGAAGAAGCCCACGGGGATGCTCGTCTCGAAGTTGCGCATCTGTATCTCCGTCTTCACCGTAGGGTTGCGCTGAAGGCGCGACACGGTGACAAGGTTCATATAATAAACGGTAAGCTCGGCCAGTTCGGGTATCATCGACTGCACGAAGAGCGTCACCTTCTCTGGGTCGAGACCAGCAGAGAGATAGTCGAGAGCCACCTCTATGATGTTTTGCCTTACTTTCTCAGGGTTGTCTGCGTTGTCCGTCAACGCCTGCACGTCGGCGATGAACACGAACATACGGTCGAAATCGCCTTCATTCTGAAGCTCAACACGGCGGCGCAACGAACCTACGTAATGCCCCAAGTGCAGACGCCCCGTAGGACGGTCGCCGGTAAGTATTATTTTTCCCATTATCCTTTTCTTTCTCTATAATCTACTTTTACGAGTTGCAAACTTACTAAATTTTTACGAGATAACCGCAAAAAAGGGAATATTTGAATTAATAATCAGGGAATTCGATACAAGAAAAATAAATAAACATTCGCATTCGCCAACGTGAAGGCGTATCAAAATTATGGAGTTATCAGCAGTTTACTGGGGACGGGCTCGTTTCTCTCGCCGGAGTTAACGGACAATAACCTGTATTACAACAACTTGGCATTTGCCCGTTAACTCCTTTACATCTCAATTCCTATAAATTGAGCTTTGCGAGCATTCATATTACTTTCTCACTTCTTCTTCATCACGCTGTTCACCACGCGGATGCTCGACACGAGCTTGTTGGTGGAGGTGAACACGTCAACGTTCCACACGTGGGACGAACGTCCCTTGTGGACGATGGTGCCGACGGCGCGCACGGTGTCGCCCTCATGGGCCGAAGACACGTGGTTGCCGCTGACTTGCATACCCACGACTATCTCGTCGGGCTTGCAAATCACCATCGAGCCGAGGCCGGCCACGGTCTCGGCCAAGGCCAGCGTGGCCCCGCCGTGCAATATGCCGAAAGGCTGGCGGGTGCGCTCGTCAACGGGCATAGTGGCCTCGATGCGTTCGGGCGAGGCGTAAGTGTATTGTATGCCGAGATTGCCCATCAGGGCGTGCTTCGCCTGGGCGTTCAGGAAATCAAGAGGTATCTCTGAAGCCCTAACGTCTGAAAGGATGAGCTTTTCAACAGCCTGCGCCACGCCGTCCTCCTCGTTCGAGGCCGTAACGTAATCGGCACAGATTTTAACGGAATCTTGCGCGTGCCCCATGGCCACGCCCATACCAGCCTGTTGCAGCATTGTGACGTCGGCAACGCCGTCGCCGATGGCTATGACCTCGTCGCGCGTGACGCCCAACCGCTCCATCAGCACACCCAACGTGTTGGCCTTGTCAACGCCACACGGCACCACCTCAAGGAAATAAGGCTCCGAGGGGAACACGTCGAGCACGCCGTCAAGCCGCCGTTTCCAATGGTTCTCCAGTCCGCTCAGGGCTTCTTCGTCGTCGCTCACAAGCACGCACTTGCATGGAGCAAAGTCAATGGCGATGGAGAAGTCCTCTTCCTCCACAATCCTAAGGTTGTTCAACTCCGCTTCCCGACGGATGTGCGGGTCGCCGGCGTTGTCCGTCAGGAGGTAGTCGTCGTGATAGGTGAAGATTGAGAAGTTGTTCTTGCGCGACTTCTTCTCCAAATAAGGTATAAGCTCCGGGTTGATGCGCCGCTCAAACAGCACCTCGCCGTCGTCGGCCTTGATTATCTTGCTTCCGTTATATGACACGATAAAGCCGCCAAAATTATCCATTTCAAGGAGCTTCACAAATGGCGTCAGCCCGGAAGTGGGCCTGCCGGAAGCGAGCACGAGGCGCACGCCCGTATGTTGCACCTTAAGCAAGGCCGACAGCGTGCGCTTGCTTATTTCTTTCGCGTTGTTGAGCAATGTACCGTCAACGTCGAGAACTAATAGTTTGTATTTCATGGCGTCGAGTGTTTTTTGTTTATAAATGCAAGATGATGCCAACCTGACAAGCATCGGTAAAAGCCGGTAAACGGACTTTCACCCACAGCTTAAAGAGTGCGGCATATCTTTTTGCAAATATAGTGAAAAATCACGCAAGGCGTATGCTTGGTGCTACTTTTTCAGGTTTAAAAAAGTTAATGCGCACAAGCCGGGCACAACAAAGCCCCGCGACAGGAAGGCATCTTCCCGGCGCAGGGCTTGCATCCGCAGTAATGCGGAACGGTACGGACAAGTGCAAGGTCATTCAATCCTCGTGTACACCTGCTCCAGACTGTTATACTCAAGTGTCATACCGCCACCGTCTAACCTCACGATGTGAAGCTCACGTTCCGGCACGGGCATCTCAGCTGCGACTTCCTTCATCGAGTTTAGCATCGACTCCTTGGCTTCCTCGTCAACGTCGCCATTCAAATCACGCGCCGTGACGTCGGTCAGGCGCGTCCGTAGGAGACGGCCGGTTGGTTGCAGACTTCCGTCATCTATATTTTACTTGGATGTCAGTCCCGCTAAAAGCCCTCAAGACCATAGGCACTACTTTGTTTTTGCCTAAGCAGAAGCCACGACCGTTTTGCAACACAAAGTACGTGGCTACTGCTATTATAATGGCACTCCACCAAGTATGGGCGACCAAGGCCAATATAAATATGAACAAGACGCTAACCGCAGTCCAGATAGTGTTTTTCGTCTTTTGGGCTGAAGCGAGTTGCGAAACCAGCAACGGCAATCTTTGCCGTAGCTGGGCGTCACTCATCGTAAACTCTAAATAAATTTTTGTTCCGCCGTTGCTGTCACTCTTGGTATTTGTCAGATAATACGTTCCGCCAGTTTCCACGAGCGCAAGGTTCTTTGTTATGTTGTCTTCAACAATAACGCAATTAGGGAAAAGTAGCTCTTTTGCCTTTTCACCGGGTGATGGTAATGCCATAATCTTAAATTTTTAGTTATATAAAAGTGATGTTGTTTTCTTTCAGTCCGCTATCCGATGGAACTCAACGCGCCCAAAGTCGCCTGAGTCAAAAGACATGACACCGCCCTCGACTTTCAAGCCGGAATAATAAGTGTCCGAATCGTTGTCCGCCTGGTATTGGGCGCGCAACTCTTCATAAACCATCTGGCGGTTGTCCTCGTCGCCGGCGTCAAACATTCCGGCCTCCATAGCGTCGGCAAAGGCGTCACGGGCGATGTCGTCGGCACCGCTCGACAGGCGTGCGTCAATATCGTTGATGGTGACATCCAGCGACGAGAGGTCGTAAGTGAGCTTCAAGTCGCCCATCAGCACCTCCCACTCGCCCGCTATGTTCGACGTGGCCGTACACGCCATCACAAGCCCCTCGTCTTCAAACGTGAACGTCTCCGTCCGCTGTTCGGTAAACTTGCCACCGTCAATTATGTCATCCGAAGTGGTAAAATCATACGTCAGGCTCTGCTCCGAGATTGCTCCGTCGGCGTCAGTGGCTTCAATTTGTCCCTGCCACCTGCCTATCATGGCGTCGGCCAAATCGGAATCGCCGCAAGACGTCAAAGCAGTCACGCACAACAAGGCGGCAAGCCAACAAGTTTGCATTGTTTTCTTTAGTTTCATGATTATCAGTTTTTTAACGGTTATCATTTTTTCATAGCCGCATAACTCGCTTTAATGCAAAAGTAAGCAATGAAGCGCAAACCGACGAGCGGATGTTGGTCCAAGTTGGTCTAAATACAAAATAACAGGCAGAGGGACGGGGGTGGACGACTGCCGAACCGCAGTCACGAACAAAGACGAAAAAAACAGGCTTTGCAAAAGGGCGTCTTTCGCACTGCAAAAGACGACAAATCGCCGTGCGTTTTATGCCCTTTCACGATGTAAAAAGGCACAAAACGCAACGCATTGCTTTTCCCGGTTCATGGCAATAGGCGAGTTCAGTATAAAACAAAAGGGACGGCTGGATTTTTTATATCCTGCCGTCCCATCAAGATAAGAGTAAAGTATTTACGGTTTCTTCACCACTTTACGGCAATAAACCTTGCCTTCCGAATGCGCTATCAGGATATACACACCGTCTGAAAGCATGGATACGTCCAAGCAACCAACACCAGCATTCCAACCTGACTTCATCACGCAGACGCCGTTAGCGGCTACGAGCGAAACGCCGTCAATCCGTCCGTCGAACGAAACATAAAGTTTGCCATCCACAACATTTGCGTCCAAATCCCCTCCAGACGTAACGCTGTTTATTCCAGACAGCACATCGCCTATATGCAAGGCGACCGGCAAATCAAAGTTGCCCTGCACACTTTGGCTGAAACTGAATGTCTCGTCAACATTGTAAGTCTGTTCGCTGTCTAAGTCGAACGCCACGAAACGTATATCGTCGCCGTCTTCACCGACCACACTGACACACAATCGTCCGTCGGCATACGTCCCAACGCCGCGGCATTCGTCGCCGCTGAAAGCTCCGACAATATATTTACCTTCCTCGGCCTCAACGTCACCGTCGTAAAGTCCGGCGACGAAGCACATCACATCGGGATAAGCGTGGACATCAGAAGTCCATACGCCACCGTCGTTTTCCGCCGTTTGGTAAATCGATGCCGCATTTGACACAATGCCGTTGAAATACTTAAACGACTTGTCTGAACCTGACAAATACAGATAGCCTTGTCCCGGACGCATCACGTCGAGCGTGCCCTGCCATGCGTCGCCGGCATACTGGGCAAAGCCTTCCTGGCCTACGATGCAGTCGTAATTGTCAGGCACGGCCTCGGTCATTGCCTCTGCCACGGTCATCGTCTGATCTATCGGGAAGCCAATCCAGTTCCAACCCGTCTTCAGGTTGATTGCCACGTTGTCTGGATTTATCTGCACACCGCTCAATGTGAACGAACGGTCTTCACTCACTTTTGCCTTATAAGATTGCGCGGCGGAAGTTTCTGCCAAGACATTTCCTTCGCTTCCGACGAAAGCGTCAGTTGCGCCTCCAGCCAAGACATCGGGCGTCACAGCCTCGTCGAGGTTGTGCGACAGCCAGTTCCAACCCTTCTGCAACTTCATCGCCGTCGCCGTGCGCTTCAGCTTGTAAACGAACTCGGCCACGTCGCTTTCTTCCTTGCCTTCGGTTATGGCCACGGCTTTCAGCGTCATGTCCGCATCCACGGTGATCGGCGCGGTGTACTCCTTGCGGGTCTGCTCGTCGCAGGGGCATGAACCGTCGGTGGTGTAATATATCACGGCGTCCTCGTCGTCACACGTCAGCGTTATCTCCGTACCCTTGTAAACCTCTGTTCCGGATATGCGCGAAGCGTCGGGCGCGGGCGTCACAACGTCGTAATAATCAGCGGCAACTTTTACCGTGGTTGACGACGTGGCGTCGATGCCGGCGATTGTAAACGTTATAACCGCCGAACCGGGCAGTTCGCCGCTTACGCGGAGCACAGCTTGCCCGTTCTCATCAAGTACGGCTTCGGGCGTAACAACAGCTATCATTTCTGATGAAGACTTAGCGCGGAGGGTCTTGCCTACGGCGGCGTCAAACGGCAGCACACTGACACGCAGCTCTTTCTCGCCAGTATAAGGCACGCGCAGAACAGAATCAGCGGCTATTTCCTTCACCTCTTTCACAATGTCGAACTGCTGACTGTAGTCGCCTTCCATCTGTATGCCGGCGTAACTCTTCACGCGGCGGCTCACGGTGAGCGTCACCTTGTCGCCCGTAAGGAACGGCGTCGTCGGCACGAAGCGCACACGCGACACGTAGCTTTGGCTGTTGTCACCGTAGGCTTGCTCCTCGTTCTTCATCACCACAGTACCTTCAACGGCCACGCCGTCTTTCGTTGCGATGATGTTTTCAGCAGTCATCGTTTCGGGCAACATATACTTATCAAATTCAACCTCAAGTCCGTCCTCGTATGCCACGGCGGCCATCACCTCCGGCTGGCGGTCTTGCGTCATAGCGATGTTCACCTCAAGCTGTGGCGGCGGCACGGGCAGCCACTCACTGTAAGTTGTCTGGTAGCCTTCTTTCTCAAACTTCACCTGCCACAAGCCCTGTGGCACGTCCCAGCGGTACATACCATTCTCGTCTGTGAACAGCGGGTTCTCCTGTGCGTACTCGGCGGCGTTCCACAGTACGACGTTTTCGTGCAAGTCGCCGTACATATCTTCCACCATCTCCTTATAGTAGCACGTAGCCGTCACACCCTCAAGCCTGTTGCTCGACACGGCCTCGTAGACGTAGCCGGATGGGTCGTGGATCGGCGAAACTGGACTGAATGGAGGATTTGGAACATCTTGATTATTACCGTTATTCGGTGAATTGGGATTATTGGGATTATTTGGATTGTTGGGATTGTTGGGATCATCGCCATCTGGATCTTTTTTACACTTTAAAGTGGCAATACCATCGCTTACCTCCTGCAATGCCCAGTCTCTTGTTTTTTCATAAGCGTATTGTAAAGCCGTACTAAGAACGACCTTATCAATCAATCCCCACAATGAAGCCAGCAAACCTGTTCCACCTGTAGGGAGAGCCGCAACGATTCCTCCTGCTATTTTTGCATCTCCTTGAGCACGAAGTAGCATACTTCCGATTGCATATCCAGAAAAGACGCCTATCAAACCAACGCATTGCTGAGCGTACACATCAGCTTGCGCCTGATCATTCTCACATGGCTCAGGAATTGACAAATATAAATTTCCCGCTTTATTTATATCTTCGCATAATCCTGCAGCTGTAGCAATATAATCTGCTATGGGAATTACTTTTCGCAATAAAGGACGACATTGTTTAGCCAAACGCAATGCTAAACTATTTGAGATTTTTTGAGTTTTTATAGCTAAAATTTTACTTGCCCAAAAAGTTTTTTTCAAAGGATTTTTACTTTTATTGAAGTAATTTACAGCTTTTCCTAATTGGCCATTAATATCCTTACCTGCTTTAGCAATATCATCTTCACTTTGCAATAAACGATTCATTAAATCACTGTTGAAATTTTTTATTGTTCCAACAGCTTCATTAACACCTAAAATGGCATTCCTAACAAGTATTGCTATTTCTCTTGCATTAGCCTTATATTCAGGCAGACTTTTTTCTTGTTCTTCTTGCCCATAATGTATCTCAACAACAAGATTTTTGTTAATATCAACGAATGACGACATCGTGTCTGTGTCGAGAACAAATATTACAGAGCCTTCTGTTGTATTTACTTTTTCAAATCCCTTACCTATAAGTTCTGACTCTGAAGATTGAACATTATTTTTTAAAATCATTGTTGTCCCATCTTCACCTTCAATTGAAAAATCTTTACTTAGATCCCATTCTTGGAGCACATTGTTAGCAAAGCCTTCATACAATCCTAAACTTTCCGAGATTTCTTTATCCAACACATCACTATAAGCATCCAATTCTTCTTCAGTCATTGCATTAAGTTTAGAATTAAATGCGTCTAAATCTTCATCTGTATCTGATAAATCTATATCTAATTGGTCTATTAATAGGTCAAGTTTAGCTCCAGTTTCGTCTTCTTGTGCATCTTTGATTTGAGCCAACAACTCATTGAAGTCATCAGAGATGGTTTGCATTACATTATACGAATATTCCAATTCTCCACTATCAACAGCAACATCCGTTTCCGCATCAATCTCCACATTCAGGTTTACCGGCAGGTTGCTTGACTCAAACCTGCTTACGGCAACCCAACGGTCTTTCTTGCCGTCGTAAGAAGCCGTGAGTTTGCGAGTTTCGTTTTGGTCGGTAAAGACATATATGTCAACACCTTTCACAACGGTTGAGTCGTTGTTGGTCAAGTCGGCGATAAAGGTGATGTCCGTTCCGGTGTAGAACATATACGAATCAGAGCTTGTTGTGTTTGTTGTGAAGTCAAACACAACGCCTACGTTCTCTTTCAACCAGCCGTTGTAGAATGTCATTGTCACCGTCTTGGCCTCAATGGCATTCTTATCATAGAACGTTTCTTTTGTCTCCGACTGGAGTTCAAGGCCGTCGGTGGTGAGGACTTTGGCATAAATCGGGTGTGTTGACAAGTTGTAAGGCTCGTTAAGTTCGCACGTCGCGCTCCAGTTGCCATTGGCAAGGGCGGTTGTTGTTCCGATAACGACGCCGTTGTCATAAACTGTTACCTGCGAATTGCCCTTCGCAGTTCCGCTTATCGAGACGGAGGTTTTGGCCACTGTCTTGGGCACGCTGATTGAGAGGTCTTTAACCTCGTAGTTGACAGAGCCTATCGGTTGCGTCATTGTCTGACCGTTAATGGTAAACTCCGTAAAGAGGCTGGGACTATACGTGCCACCGAGTTCGGGGATTACGCAGAAACGGACCTGCTCCGTAGAACCGTTGAGCGGTATCACGAGATGACTGCCATCGAGCGAATAGCTGGCGATATTGCTTCCAACCATGACAGAGTTCTCTACGAACGTTGTGTTATCTGGCAAATCCATCACGAGTTTGGCGTCGCTTACGCTACCGGCAAACTCCTGCTTGAAGTCAATCACACCGCGCAGCGTGAGGTAGTTGCCCGCCACGATTGAAGTCTTGTTGACGCTTGCCATCGTGTTGTCACCCGTGTAATAAAGTTTGCTTTCATCGAGCACGGGGATTACGTCGTTGCTTACGGTAGCAAGGTTTCCTGACTTCACAGTTACGCTATTGCTTACGTAGTCGGTGCCAGCGGTAAGTCCGGCCGTCTCGTACTGGCTTAACATCGACAAACCACTGAACAGATTGCTGTTAGCCATCGTCACGAGCGTGTAATCACCGTCTTGCAGTCCGCTGATTGTAAGCGTTGCCGTAGAATAGTTGTACTTCTTAACCAACTGTCCGTTGGCGTCGTAAAGGACACCAACCACGGCGGAGTTGTCCGTCGATGTGAACGACGCACTGATGCCGCCAAGTTCCACGATGGGTATCGTCACCTCGGCGTTGTTGTTCTCGTCGATGGCCGTAGCCTCAACGGTGACAGGCATGAAGACGCCGGTCTTGCTGCGCGCGGTTATTTCAAGTACGTCGCCAGGCGCGGTTTCGTCAATCAACGCAATCGTAGGATACTGCACGCTGAACTGGCTGACAGCCCGCCCTGCGGTCTTATTGAAAATTGAATACTCTACGTTGGTGTAGTCTTCATACCACGACTGCACCTCCGCTGTCTCACCCTCGGCTACGCTCGGCGTGTAAATAAGGTTCGTCGTGATGCGTGCGCCGGTGATTTCGCGCAAGGTTATCGTGCCCACGTTCGTGTCGGCTGTCAATGTGTCGGTTGAGAGCGTCTGTGTGATATAGTCGTTGTAGCTTGCCGAGATTGACGCAGGCTCGCCGAAGACTTGCAGGCTGAAAGCTCCGTCGCTGCCAGTAGAGGCAGAGAAGGCCTTTGAATACTTGCCGTTGAGCTGCTGTGTCACAGCCACGGTGACGCCGCTCATAGGCTGTCCGTTTTCGTCTTTAACCACGCCGCCGAGCGCAACCTGCTTGATTGGCTGCAGTGTCAGCACCACGGCATTGTCTTCGCCTACGGTAAAGGCGTGCGTTCCCGGCTCAACGTATTGCATACCGAGCGTGCGGTCGAGCGTAACGCGGTAATTAAGTTCTGTGCCATCAGTCAAACCTGACACGACATAGCCTTGTGCGAGATAAGTGCCGTCGGCACGCGTCCATTCTATCTTTGTCTGCGCCGTAACATCAGTTCCGTCTGCTGTTACAACGGAAAGCGTCACATCTTTTGGCTCAAGTATTGTTTCAAACGCGACTTTGACATCTTCGTCAGTAACCTTCACACCTTCGATGACACCAAGCACGGAACCGATAGAGTTTTTCAAGTAAACATTAAACTCGGAGTCTTTCAGCAGTCCGTAGAAAGTGTACTCAATCCTGTCTGAAATGACATACTTCTGCGTTTGGCCAGAAGCACTGTTGACAAGTTCGAGCGACATATCCTTATAGCGACCGTCGGCAGCCTCGGCTGGCAGCGACACGGCAAGCATACGCACCTCCGCTGTCAACGGCAGCAGAGTAAAGGCGTTCCAGTTTTCATCTTCGGAATATACAGGTATGGCGTTGGATAGCACGCGGACAACCAAACCGTCGGGCACACCACTGAAAACTGAACTACTTAAATACGGAGGAGTGACCGAATAAATTGAAAGTTCGGTGAGCATCTGGCAATCCATAAACGCTCCATAGCCAATGCTTTCGATACAAGACGGAAGTATCACAGTTGTGACACCCGTGCCGTCGAAGGCATACGAGGGCACTGACGTGCAGCCAAAGGCACGGCTGAAGTCAAAGTAAGTGCAAGCCGTCAGGTAGTTGGCTATGCCGAAGTCATAGCTTTCCATCCGTCCGCTCACCGTCACCATAGTAATCTTGCCGCGATTGCCGGAACCACCGATGACCTCATCCACGGCGTTCATTATGTTGCCAGGCTCGAAGTCGTCAAGTATCAGTTCGCCTGTCTCTGCGTTAAACGAGTTTTTACCAGGATTCGATGGATTAGACGGGTTGAACGTAAACAAGCCTGTCACTTGCACGTCGCCGGTAGGCGTAAATGTATAAGGTGACGTTGTAGAAACAATCCGTCCGCCTACTTGCCATCCCTTAAACTCGTAGTTTGAATTAGGATAAGCATACAAATAGGCTTCATCGCCTTGCGTTACTTCATAACCACTATTATTGAACGAACCGCCGTTCTTTGGCTCTGCTACAACTGTGACGTTATATTTCATCGCCGTTGAATCCGGATTACCAGGGCTCGACGGGTCAAAACTGAATACCGCCGTCAACGTAACGTCACGGGCTGGCATGGTATATTCAAAACTCGACGACGTTGAGACGGTCTCGCCGTTCTCAACCCATTTTTCAAACTTGTAATTACGGTTGTTGTAGGCATACATCTGAACCGTCGCCCCGCTCTCAAGCTCTATGCTTTCAAACGATACGCTACCGCCACTCTTTGGCGAAGCCGTGGCTTGCAGCGTGTACGTTACCGCCGGAGCGTCGGGATTACCTGGATTTTCCGGGTCGAATCCCTCGCCTATGCCGTAGTTGTTCTGGGCTTGCAACGACGCAAAGCCCACGAGCAACAACAGCATCATATATATCTTTCTCATTGTTTTCGTATATTTAGAAGTTAAAGAAGTAAAAGAGTTTATCGCTTCTTATGACCGCAAAGAAGTTAAAGACGGAGCATAACTTCTTTGCGACCCTATAACCTGCGAATTAATCGTTTACCACAACTTTATGGCTCTTGCCGCCAACCTTGACGATGTACACGCCGCCGTCAACGTTGAACACTGCATTTGCTGCATTCGTCTTGCCTACCAGGCTGCCGCCAATCGTGTAAACTTCGACAGTCGCGCCGTCTGCGTTGCCGACGGTTATCACGCCGTCCGACACGCTTACACCTGTGCCGTCACCGCCAGGTGTCACGCCGTTGATGCCGGTAGGAGTTGTTGCAAGGTCGAGTACAAAGCGGTCGTTGTATGTTCCTTGTTCTGCTGTGAAGGTGTATTCGCCGGCGTTCAGGTTGCATTTCTTGTTCTCATAGAGGTCTATGAGCGTGACGTTCTCTCCCGAAACGTTCGCCAACGCCAGCGTGTAAGAACCGGCCTTGCCGAAGTATGCACCGAGCGAAACCTTGCCATCACCCATCGGACGCTCATTGATGGCGTAATTGCCGTCGGCCTCGATGCTGTAAAGCTGTGGCACGGCTGTGTTGCTGCTCATGAACTTTGATGCGTCGCGTGTCATCTCGTAAGCCTTCACGGCCTCGCCGTTGATTACCACCCTCGCCTTGTCCGTATATTCCTCATTGCCAAGAGTAAGGTTTATCACCGAACGCTTTACCTGTCCGTTGGCATACGCCATAAGCAGGTTTTCAGCAGCAACCGACGTCAGCTGACGGCCTTCGGCAGCGAACGTTATCGAGCCGCTGTCAACAGGACGCTGCACGAAGAACGCCTCGAACGGTTGCAGGATGTATGCGTCGTCCGTTGTCGTATAAGCCGTGTAGCCGTATCCGTTCCAAACGGTGAACGGAGCGTTGAACTGCATACGGCGGGTGTCGTAGAAGCAGGGGTACGGGTTGCCGATAAGATTCCAGCTGCGGTTGTGAGCAAACTCGGCCTGGTACTCCTTCAGGGCTATCTCCACCGCGGACGTGCTGAAGATGTTGTTCTTGTTCGTATTGTTCTGAGCCGGGAAGACAACCATAGGATAATAATCGTCGTCGCGGTCTGTCATTATTATATATCCCTCATAAGCGTGCATCACGCTGTCTTCCGTCAGGTTAACCCACGTTGTGTCCATCAGGCCGGCGGCACGGTTTTCGCCTGCATACTTCCTTACCACCCATCGGGTGTCGTCAGCAATAGCGATGTCACTTACTTTTACGTCATACGGGAAAGAGATGAAATGCCATAGATCGTTATACAACCCCATCTGTGTCATCACGCTGTCAGCGCGCATCTGTGAATTTGTCAGCAGAGCCGTGTTATTGCTTTCCTTGTAATTGCCATAGTCTGCATAATAATAACCATCGCGGTCTATCTGCATCATGAAATCATGCACGGAGAACACGCCGCCGTTTTCAACAGACATCTTACCTCCGGCTGTGTTATTATTGCCGAGATCTGCATAAATAACCAAATCTGGCGTATTTGTCGGTCGTGCGTCAGCAAGGACGTTTACGTTAGAGTTCGTCGTTATGTAAATACCTTCAGGCTCGTAACCTTCTATCGGTTTGATATTAGCACCGAAGCCATCCCATCCCTCAGCTTGTTTGTATTCGTTGATTAACAGCTGCGGCACATACAACGTGCAACCTGACGGAACACTGTTCGCCCAGTCGTTTTCCACCATAGGCGGAACCGCCGCCTTGCAAACAACCTCAGTCAAGTAATCGTAGCCATTAAATATGTCGTCACACTGAAGCAACGTGCTCGGCATTTCAATTTTGCTTAAATTCGCACAGTCATAAAAGGCTGCATACCCCAAATAAGTAAGCCCCTCATTTAATATGGCTGATTGCAATGAAGTATGGGCAAATGCGTATGACATTATCGTCTGCAACGTTGTAGGAAACGTTACATTTTCGAGAACGGAGCAATTACTGAAAGCATCCGGCCCTATATAAGCAAGGCCTTCATTCAATTTCAAAGACTGTAAATTAGCACAATATGAGAACGTGCCGTCTAAGATGTTATAGACCGTTCCAGGAATTTCAACCTCCGTTATTGAACTACAATTATAAAAGGCATACGAACCTAAATATGTCAAAGTCTGCGGAAACGCCACGTTTTCCAATGAATAACAATTATAAAAAGCATAATTCCCTATGCTTTGAAGCTGCGAAGGAAGCACAACCGACCTTATTATCATATTATTATAAAGCAGCTCTTCCGGTATCGCAGTCACGTCAGTTCCGCTCAAATCCAAAGAGAGCAGACCTGTAAGGCGTGATTTTATCGTATTAAAATCTTCATCATTAAGCGAACCTGTAACTGTAAGCTCGTTCACGTCCCTGAAATTTGCAGTCTGTGAAAGTATCATATCGGCAAGTCCGCCCGGCGTCTGTACGTTCAACGTAAGATGCAGGGGTTCACCATTGATGATTATCCTTTCACTCCAATAAGAAGCACTGTAATATGCTTCCGCGCTACCTTGAGGCACGGTTATCACAACATTCTGAGGCAGAAAGCTACTGCTGCCAAGTGTTGGCGGAGTCACTGCGTCGCACTGAAAATCCTTCAGATTGTCACAATCATCAAACGCCCCCGTCCCTATCGACGCCACATTGGATGGTATGGTTATCGACGTTAGGCCACTGCTGTCAAAAACATAATTACCAATAGCCGTCAATGACTGCGGCAACGTAATTTCCCGTAATGAATAACAATTACGGAACGTATAATCCCTTAATTGAGTAATGCCTTCCGGCAGGTTCACACTTGTCAGTTGTCCACAACCTGAAAAGGTGTACTTCCCAAGTGAATAAACTGTTGACGGCAACGTGACGCTCACCAAACTGTCGCAATTCTGGAAGACGTATTGCCCTATTTCCTCTATACCTTCTTCAATAGTTACTGCACGGAGTGCGTTAGCCCCCGAAAAAGAACTTCCTTGCATACTTTTCACATGGTAAGTCAATCCTTCGTACTCTACATAGCCCTTGACGGTGACGTCATGTACTGAATAGTCGGCAAGGCCGCTGACGTATGCGTAGCCGTCTGGATGTTCCTCATCCAAGCTGTCGGTTGAAATTCTGTAATAAACATTGTCAACAACAACGTCATAGTAAGACATTGACGCCTTTGTCTCACTGACATTACCCCAGCATAACGCTATGGCGGCAATGCCCAAAAATAAAGATTTCCTCATGTTGGTTTAGTTTTTTGCCGGACAATTCCAACTGTCCGTATTGTTAATAATTTAAAGTTTTCTTTGCATTGTTTGGGTTCTCGGTTACGAAGTTATAAAAAATTAGTACTAAAACCATAGGAAAAGGGTTAACAGATATTAAAACCATCAAATTTCTTTACAAGTGTAAACATACGGTTTACACTTTTTAATCAATGTTACAAAATCTCCCCGCAAAACAAACATTCCGTAACAACGGTACACCCATCAACAAACGAGCGGGACAGGGCCGTGCCTTTGCACTGCCCTGCCCCGCCCTTGGGTATTAATGATATGTATGTCTTATCGTGTAACCACCTCTACCGGCACGTTGAAAATCTTGGCGACCTTCAGGATGGTGTCGATGTGGCGGCCTGTCGCAGCTGCGAAGTGGTGGGTAGGCCCGGCCTCGCTCCAGCGGGTGACGAACTCGCGCGCGCCGCAGGTGAAGCGTGTGCGCATATTGGTGTCGCCGAAAGAGAGTATCTTGCCCGGCTCGTTGACGCCTTCGGCCACGATGAACTTGAAGTGCCCGTCGCCGTCTTGCGTGATGGCGAGGTAAGTCACCGGGCCGAGGTACGGATAGAACTGCGTCAGGTAGCCGCCGCCGGTCTTGCCGTGGAACACCTTTACAATCTTCATTGTCGGCTTCTTCTCCGAGATGTCGGCGTCGCCCGAACCGCTGTGGCCTATGATGGCGATGTCGTCGTTGAAGTCGATGGAGTACATCTCGGCCAGCTGCCCGGTGCCGGAGATTGTCTTCATTATGCTCATGGCCATGGCAACCTTCATATCGCCCTCCACGGCGCAGGCCGTGCCTTGCTTGATGAGCATCGAGAAGGCGGGGATGAGCATACTGTCGAGCACGCCGGCCTTGCCCGTGGCGTAGCCGTCATAATGAGAGGCTATGAGGCCGAGCTTCTCGTCCTTGACCCACTGCTCGAAGGCCACTACGTACTTGGCCATCTCCCAGACTTCCTCTATGCTGCCGCCGCCCTCGATGTCGAAGGTGTCGAGGATGTCCTGCGCCTTGGCGCGGATGGCCTGTTCGTCGGTGATGTTGTCGGCGATGGCCCACATCTTTTCCCAGTCGAACTGCTTGGTGTAGAGGTGCATGCGGCGGTAGAGGTTTGACTCGTCGATGTACAAGTCCATCATACCGGGATACGGACGGCCTATCTGCGCGATGTTGGTGTCGCGGAAACGACGCCTTACCTGGGCGGCGCGGCACCAGTCGTCAATCTGCGCCTGCACCTCCGGGTCGCCGCCTTCCACGACGCCAGTGATGACGGCGTGGCGCTTGCCGTAACGCTCAAGGTCGGCCACCATCTCGCCCACTGCTCCGCAGGCGTAGCCCTCGCCCAGCCAAGAGGCGATGTCGGTGTGGTCGTAGTCCAAGGCCTTCAGCTTCTGGATGTTCACGAGCACCACGGGCACGTCCAAGTCTTTGACGGCGGGGAGCATATTATAAGATGTGGCGTAAGTGAGGAGCTGCATCATAACGATGTCAACGTCGGCGGCGCGGAACTTGTCACCGGCGGCCTGCGACTGCTCTTTCGTAGTCACCATGCCACCGTCGATTATCTCAACCGTGCCGGGTATCATCTTCTTGAACGCCTCATACTGGGCCTCGAACTCCGGCACCAGCGAGGGGAACTGGGGCAGGTAAGCCCCTAAGGCGATTGAAAAAACGCCTACTCTTGCTTTAGTCTCAACTAACATGGTTTTCTTTGGTTTAAAGTGTAAAGATTATATTGTCTTGATTGTCTGCCACGGCTTTTACGCCCGTTTACGGTTAGTAACATTTTGGCGCAACTGTATCTGTATCGTGCAAAGATAATGAAAATAAAGCGAATTGCAAAACAAAAACATAAGAAACGAGCTTTTTACAAGGACGATTGGCGTGATTGGGGAATAAGCCAGATGGGCCGAATAAGCCGCCCAATAAGACTAATGGGCCAAATGGGCCTAATAAGCCCTATGAGCCGTGGCGGCAATCACTTGCCTGCTGAAAACTTGTCACTCGTTTGCTTGTCGCTTGTCTGCTTGTCTGCTCGTTTGCTTGTCACTCGTCTGCTCGTCACTTGTCTGCTCGTCTGCTCGCCACTCGTCTGCTCGCCACCTGTCTGCTGAAAAATCAAGGCCGGCGGGACGCTGGAACACCCTCAAGCCGAACTCCTTGGCCATGACTATGGCGTAGTCGAGCACCGAGCTTTGGAAACGCTCGAACGGCTGCCAGTCAGGGAACGTTGAGAAGCAATACAGCTCAACGGGCAGGCCTTCGGGCGTGGGCTGCAGCATGCGCACCATTATCATAAGGTCGGGGTTTACGTCGGGATGGTGCTCCATGTAGCTGAACATAAAGTCGCGGTACACCTGGGTGTTGGTTATTGGGAAACCGGCGTCGGCGTAGCGGTCGGCGGGCACGTAGCCCTTCTCAACGTACCGGGCTATCTCCTCCGCCGTGCAGAAGCGCACGGTGTTGGCGTCGATGTTCACCGACATCTTCAGCCGCCGCCCGCCGGCCTCGCGCATTCCGCGCCAGTTCTGGAAGGCGTCGCTCACGAGGGCGTAAGGCGGGATGGTGGTTATCGTCTTGTCGAAGTTCTGCACCTTGACGGTAGTCAGCGTCACCTCGCGCACATAGCCGTTGGCCCCGTACTTCTGCATCGTAATCCAGTCGCCCGGCCTCAGCATGTCGTTGGCAGAGAGCTGCACGCCGGCCACGAGGCCGAGTATGGAGTCCTTGAAGATGAGCATCAGCACGGCGGCCGACGCGCCGAGGCCGGCCAGCACGGCAGTGGCGCTCTTGTCGATGATGATGCTCACGATGAGTATGCAGCCTACGACGAAGGCCAGCAGGTTGAACATCTGGTAGATGCCCTTCAGCGGGCGGTTGCGCAGCTTCTGGTGCTCGGCGGATATTTCGTAAAGGGAATGGAGGAACTCGCTGACGAACAGCAGCGACACGATTACGAGGTAAATGTTGCACACCTTGAGGGTGAACTGCAGCAGTCCGGGCAGCTCGGCGAAGACATACGGCAGCATGACATACCAGATGACGGGCGGGATGATGCGGCGGAAGGCGCGCATCACGCGCGGGTTGAACAGGTAGTCGTCCCACTTGGCCTTGGTGCTCTCCGTAATCCGCTGCACCGCAGGCATCACCGCGAAGCGGAACAACGCCGTGCACAGCAGCGAGAACAACGCCACGGCGAACGCCGCCGTCAGCGGATAGACCCACGACAGGATGTCTGTGGACACGCCCGCCGTGTATTTCAGAAAGTCAATTATGTAGTTGTCGATGTTTTCCATCAGTGCGGTTATTGATTAACACCCATTGTCACATCATCGCAGCCATCTGTTTCTCTACGGCGGTACGTATGAAGGCATTAATCGACATACCCGCCTTCTTGGCCATTGCAGCTATACGGCAATGCACCTCTGGTGATATACGTATGCTCAGCTCCCCCGAATAACTCTTGTGTGGCTCGACGCCTTCTTCCTTACAATATTCAAGATAATCATCAACGGCCTCATGAAACGCCTTTGTCAGCTCACTTACGCTTTCACCTTCAAAATTCACGAGCGCGTTGACTCCTTCCAGCTTACCGAAAAAAACGTTGTCTTGCTCGCTGAAATTAACCGAACCAATATAACCTTTATAACTTAACGTATTCATTGCTTACTCCTTTCTTTTTACAAGAATCCTTCACCTGCTAAAATCACTCGGCAGACGCCTGAAACGTTCTATTAGTTTTTCCCTTGTGCCCATTCACGAACATTTAACTTATTGCAAATATAATGCGTTTTCCTGTCAGGAGCAAATGTTTTCAGCCATTTCTTACCACGCATTTTGGCACAAGCCGTAGCCGACTGTAAATCAGGAGGTTACGCAGTGCCTTGCAAAATGTGCCCTTTCAGGCCGTAAAAGGTGGCTTTTTAGCGTGCAAGAGACGGCTTTTCGCAAGGCAGGAAGCCGTCTCCCATACGGCGGCCGGCGCACAGCGTTCCGGCGTTAACATATTTTAGCGGCGGGAACGGTGTCGGCATATAAGAAAAATCCCTACCTTTGCAGCGCAAATCAGGATTATCCTGACCGGAGATTACATTACCTTGGCAATTCAGTGTGGCGCCAGCGCCATAACCGAAAGTAATGGGACGGCTCTTCTCCGTAGGAAACACTTAATCAACACATCTGCGTCCCGTCTGGCAGAATAATTTTAAACCAAGCGCGCGCCACGTTGCGTGGCACGCCACGGCGAGACATTATTCTATGCAACAGCGAGGAAGATTTGCCGCAGGAACATCGGCGTCAACCATACTTTCAACAACAGCGGCTCCGGGGCGAAGCTCCGGGGGCGGTGCCGCCATGCGCAAAGGCTTGAACCCAAATCGGTCATTAGACCGTATAAGTCTGAACATTGGCGTACTTTCATACTCTTCGGCTGCTTATGTGTTTCTGCCGCCATCTTGCTTTCCGCCCCGTCTTGGCGTAGCCCGCTACGCCTTCTACGGAACGAAAAGCAATCTGCCTGACATAAACTCATAATCTGCCTGAAGTCTAACGACCGATTTGGCTTGAAGGCAAAACCAACATTCAACAATCAATACAACAACATTATGAAAAAAATCAACATGCTTTTCATGGCCTTGGCCATGATGTTCACAGCCGCAGGCTTCACGGCTTGCAGCGATGACGACGACAACGGAGGCGGCGCGCCCGACCTCGGCACACCGCAGTATGAAAACGTAAGCGGCAAGTATGAAATCACCACAAGCGGCTCGCCCTACGAGAGCATCGAGCTTGGAGCCAGCGGCAACTACATCGTGACGCTCAACTACGGCGGCGGCTACTACGCCGCAGCAAGCCAGACGGCCACGAGCCGCGCAGCCACGGGCCGCCACAAGTCGCTGCTCGGCGGCGGAAAGGCGGGCGCGGAGACGCGCGCCACGCAGTACGGCAACGTGGTTTACGGCACGTTCACCAGCCTCGGCGGCAACGAGTACGACCTTGAGGGCTTCGGCACAATCAAGCTCGACTACACGGGCGGCGACGTAACCGGCATTGAAATCACCACGCAGGACGGCCAAACAACGCAGTACAACGCCGAGAAGCAGCCGACAATGGGCGGCGACGACATGACCAACGCCGTGTGCCGCACGTGGAGGATAGAAAAGATACACGGCATATACATCGACAAGGAGACGGGCGACAGGGAAGACTACACCGTGACGCGCGACAATCCAGGCGAAATGGGCTATGACATGCCGATGGAGGTGATGTGGTCGAAGTCGGGCACGTACCTGGTTTCATACCGTGACGGCAGCATCGGCCTGGCCGAGTGGAAGTGGCGCAACAAAGGCGCCGGCCAGATGTATTACGCATGGGACGGCGAATGGACGGGCGACTACTGCACGATAACCTTCGAGGGCAACAAGGCCGTAATCCACGACAAATGGGAAGACGAGTATGAGAGCGAGGAGTCGTGGACGTACATGGTGACCGACGAAATGACACACGAGGAAGCAACCTCCGGCTTCCAAGACTAAGAGAAAATCCCAAATTCAACCAACAACAAAAAACACAAAGACGAGAGGGCGCGGCGGGAGACAGGTTTTCCGCCGCGCCTGTTTTATTCATGTTTAGATGAATTATCCTTGAATTAAAATAAATTTTCATTCCTAAGTTCCGATTTTACCATAAAAACACTATCTTTGCAAGATGAGACAGAAAATCGGCGATTGGTTTCTTGATGTGGCAAAATACATATTAACGGCATTCTTGTTGTCGTCCCTGTTCAGCGACATGGACAAGCCGCTTGTCATAGCAGGTGTCTTATGCTCGTTTGCCGCAGCATTTGCCATAGGGGTTTACCTTATTAAGACTACAAACAAAGGAGGAAACATAAATGGGAATAATTAGTGTTTTTATAATGATTATATTTGCCATCGTGGTTTCCGCCATTGCGCTGTCGTCCGAAAAGAAGAACAACGCGCAAGGTGAAAACAAGATGAAATAGCTACATCACAAAGAAATAAAACAAAAATAAGAGAGTGTATCAAAATTAAGAAGTTATCAGGAGTTAACAGGAGTTAGGCTCGTTTCACTCGCCGAAGTTAACGGACAATACCATAAATTTCAACAACTTAGCATTTGTCCGTTAACTCCCGCTAACTCCGACGCGAAGCGTCTAACTCCTATTAACTCCGTTTCGGCACACCCTCTTATTTTTTTAGCTTCAAAAGCCTGACGGATAAACGTAAATGTATGATTAGCGGCCTAATGACCGATTTGGGTTAAAAACACGCAAACGCATTTGCCGATATGGAAAAATATCAGTAGATTTGCAGAAAACAAGAAAAAACAGCATGAACATTTGCATTTTCATCAACTCGGTGATACCCGTCACCAAATACGGCGGCACGCAGCGCGTGATGTGGGACTTAGGCAAGGAACTGTCCCGCGCCCATATAGGGGGGGGTAAAAATAAAGTGTATTTCCTCGCCAAGAAAGGCTCCGTATGCGACTTCGCGACCGTAATACCATACGACCCGGCGCGCGGCATAGACGAACAAATACCCAAAGACGTTGACATCATACACTTCAACGGCGGGACGCTGGAGACAAAGCGGCCGTACATCGTGACTTACCACGGCAACCGCACGCCTGAAGTGGTTGACATGAACGCCGTGTTCGTGTCGGCCGACCACGCGCGGAGGCACGGCAGCCGGTCGTTCGTCTACAACGGTCTCGACTGGGACGCATACGGCCCCGTCAACCTCGACGCCGAGCGCACGCACTACCACTTCCTCGGCAACGCCGCCTGGCGGGTGAAGAACGTGAAGGGAGCCATCAACGTGGTGAAAGCACTGCCCCGCGAAAGGATAAAAGTGATGGGCGGCGTGAGGCTGAACTTCAAGATGGGCTTCAGGTTCACGCTGACGCCGAAAGCAAGGTTCATGGGCATGGTGGGCGGAACGGAGAAGACCGACTGCCTGCAACACTCCAAGGGGCTGGTGTTCCCCGTGATGTGGGACGAGCCTTTCGGCCTCGCCATAACCGAAAGCCTCTATTTCGGCGCGCCCGTGTTCGGCACTCCGTATGGTTCTCTGCCCGAACTCGTAACGCCCGACGTAGGTTTCCTCACCAACCGTCAGGACGAGATGACGGCCCACCTGAAAAGCGGCGCAGCGTATTCGCCAAAGACCTGCCACGAATACGCCCGCGACAAGTTCAACTCACGCCTGATGGCCGAAGCCTATATGGCAAAATACGAAGCCGTGCTCAACGGCCAACAGCTGAACGACACACGCCCGCTAAGCTCTGACAAATACACGATAAGAGAGTGGATAAAATAGCGTCCACGCTGCGGACGCAATTAAACTGGTCACAAACAAAATACTGATAAGCATTGACACCCCCGATAAGCGTATTATTACGAATTGGTATCCGCCAATAATGCCTGAACCGGGCGTGAGCTGGAGCGACAAATCCATTACGCGAGTTCAGGGTAAGGGATAAGTAACGCAACAGTTATACGTCTCCACAAACGATAAAGCATTTTTCATAGGACTTCATTTGTGGATACTTGGGATTTTTACGTTCTCCACACAAGGAAACTGCCAATTTAACGGCAAATAATTTTATACCGAACTGCGTAATCAAAAAAGGCGGCGTGGATGTTGCTCTCCACGCCACCTTTGCATTTAATGGCTTAAAAATTTATTATTCAGCCTCAACGGCTTCTTTCTCGCTGTAATCTATCACGTTCTTACGGTTGGCCTGCATACGGTCGTAGTCCTCACGTGAGCCGACGACAATCTTGTCGAACTCGCGGAGACCCGTACCGGCGGGGATGAGGTGGCCGCAGATGACGTTCTCCTTCATTCCCTCAAGATAGTCAACCTTGCCGCGGATGGCTGCCTCGTTGAGCACCTTGGTGGTCTCCTGGAACGAAGCGGCTGACATAAAGCTCTTGGTCTGGAGGGCGGCGCGGGTGATACCCTGGAGTATCTGGGTTGAAGTGGCGGGCACGGCGTCGCGCACCTGCACCGTCTTCAAGTCGCGGCGCTTCAGCATGGAGTTCTCGTCGCGCAGCTTGCGGGCTGTTACTATCTGGCCCTTCTGCAAGGTCTCGCTGTCGCCGGCGTCGGTGACTACCTTCTTACCCCAGATGCGGTCGTTCTCCTCGGCGAAGTCGAGCTTATCGACGATTTCCTGCTCAAGGAAGGTGGTGTCGCCCGGATCGTTGATTTGCACCTTGCGCATCATCTGGCGCACGATAATCTCGAAGTGCTTGTCGTTGATCTTAACGCCTTGCAGACGGTAAACGTCTTGTACCTCGTTGACGATGTACTCCTGAACGGCGGTAGGGCCTTTGATGGCGAGGATGTCGTTCGGTGTGATTACGCCGTCAGAGAGCGGCGTGCCGGCACGCACGGCGTCGTGCTCCTGCACGAGGATTTGCTTAGACAGCGAAACGAGATACTTACGCTGTTCGCCGGTCTTCGAGGTGACGATGATTTCACGATTACCACGCTTAACCTTGCCCATTGTAACCTCGCCGTCGATTTCGCTGACAACGGCGGGATTTGACGGGTTGCGCGCCTCGAACAACTCGGTGACACGGGGAAGACCTCCGGTGATGTCGCCCGCCTTGCCGACGGTACGCGGTATCTTGACGAGCGTGGCACCAGTCTTGACGGTCTGGCCGTCCTCAACGACTACGTGGCCGCCCACTGGGAAGTTATACGTACCGATGACGTCGCCGTTCTCGTCGAGGATGTCGCAGGTAGGCACTTTGCTCTTGTCTTTCGACTCGGTGATAATCTTCTCGGTAAGACCCGTGGTGTCGTCGGTCTCGGAGTGGAAGGTCACGCCGTCGATAACATCGCGGAATTTCAACTTACCGGCGTATTCAGTTACGATAACGGCGTTGAACGGGTCCCAACGGGCGATGATGTCGCCCTTCTTGACAACCGAACCGCCCTTGAAGTAGAGCGAACTACCGTAAGGCACGTTGAGCGTAGAGAGCACAATGTTTGTGTTCGGGTCAACGAAACGGATTTCAGCCAGACGGCTGACAACCATCTCGCAAACTACGGGGCCGTTGTCGCTTTCTTCCTCGAACGGCACAGTACGAAGCTCGTCGAACTCTATGCGGCTGTCGTTCTTTGCCACGATTGAAGCGTTGGCGGCGGCGTTGGCAGCCACACCACCGGCGTGGAAAGTACGGAGCGTAAGCTGCGTACCCGGCTCACCGATGGCCTGCGCCGCGATAACACCTACGGCCTCGCCCTTCTGCACCATACGGCTGGTCGCGAGGTTGCGTCCGTAACACTTCATGCAGACGCCCTTCTTGCTTTCGCAGGTAAGCACCGAACGTATCTCGACGCTCTCGATGGGGCTGTCCTCGATGATTTGGGCTATAGGCTCTGTTATCTCCTCGCCGGCAGCAACGATAAGTTCGCCTGTAGTAGGATGGATTATGTCGTGAACCGACACACGGCCGAGGATACGCTCATAGAGCGAAGATATTATCTCGTCGCCGTTCTTCAACGCCGTGCAGACAAGGCCGCGCAGCGTGCCGCAATCCTCCTCGGTGATGATGACGTCATGCGACACATCGACAAGACGACGGGTCAAGTAACCGGCGTCGGCCGTCTTCATAGCGGTGTCGGCAAGACCCTTACGGGCACCGTGCGTTGAGATGAAGTACTCAAGCACGCTCATTCCTTCCTTGAAGTTAGAAAGAATAGGGTTCTCAATGATTTGCGCGCCCTCGGCTCCCGCCTTCTGCGGCTTGGCCATAAGTCCACGCATACCGGCAAGCTGGCGGATCTGGTCCTTAGAACCACGGGCTCCGGAGTCGAGCATCATGTAAACGGCGTTGAAGCCCTGGTCGGCCTCGGTCATCTCTTTCATAAGGACGTCGCCAAGTTCGTTGTTGACGTGAGTCCAAGCGTCGATAACCTGGTTGTAACGCTCGTTGTCGGTGATGAAGCCCATATTGTAGTTGTCGGTGATCTGACGGACTTCCTCGTTACCTTTCTCCACAAGCTCGGCCTTTTCCTTCGGAATGATGATGTCGTCGAGGTTGAACGAAAGTCCGGCAAGGTAAGCCATACGGTAACCGAGGTTCTTGATGCCGTCAAGGAACTCACAAGCACGGGCGAAGCCCACTGCCTTGATTACCTCAGCGATGATGTCGCGCAAGCTCTTCTTTGAGATAATCTTGTTGACAAAACCTATTTCCTCTGGGATTATTCCGTTCACGATAACACGGCCGACCGAAGTCTCAACCATGTGAGTATAGTAATTACCTGAAGCGTCAACATCCTTTACAACGACCTTGACTTGGGCGTGGAGGTCGCACTTGCCTTCGTTATAAGCAATGATGGCTTCCTCCGGGCCGTAGAACGTAAGTCCTTCGCCCTTGGCTCCCGGACGCATCTTGGTAATATAATAAAGTCCGAGCACCATATCCTGCGACGGCACCGTGATAGGCGCGCCGTTGGCAGGATTAAGGATGTTATGGCTCTGGAGCATCAATATCTGCGCCTCAAGAACGGCCTCGTTGCTCAACGGAAGGTGGACAGCCATCTGGTCGCCGTCGAAGTCAGCGTTGAACGCCGTACAAGCCAACGGGTGAAGCTGGATGGCCTTGCCCTCGATAAGTTTCGGCTGGAACGCCTGGATACCAAGACGGTGAAGCGTCGGGGCGCGGTTGAGCAACACAGGGTGTCCCTTCATAACGTTCTCAAGGATGTCCCAAATCACCGGTTCGCGGCGGTCTACAATCTTCTTGGCGCTCTTTACGGTCTTGACAATGCCGCGCTCGATGAGCTTACGGATGATGAACGGCTTGTAAAGCTCGGCTGCCATCAACTTCGGCAAACCGCACTCGCCCATCTTCAGCTCTGGGCCTACAACGATGACGGAACGCGCTGAATAGTCGACACGCTTACCGAGAAGGTTCTGGCGGAAACGTCCCTGCTTACCTTTCAGAGAATCAGAAAGCGACTTCAACGGTCGGTTAGACTCACTCTTTACCGCGCTGCTCTTGCGGGAGTTGTCAAACAGGCTGTCCACAGCCTCCTGCAACATACGCTTCTCGTTGCGCAGGATGACTTCGGGAGCCTTTATTTCCATAAGCCTCTTGAGGCGGTTGTTACGTATTATGACACGACGGTAAAGGTCGTTGAGGTCTGACGTGGCGAAGCGGCCGCCGTCCAGCGGAACAAGCGGACGAAGCTCCGGAGGAGTGACAGGGATGATTTTCATTATCATCCACTCCGGCTTGTTGATGTTACGGCTTGCGCGGAACGCCTCGACAACCTGCAGGCGCTTCAACGCCTCTGTCTTACGCTGCTGTGAAGAATCACTGTTGGCGCGGTCGCGGAGTTCGTATGAAAGTGCGTCAAGGTCAAGACCTACAAGCAAGTCATAAACAGCCTCGGCACCCATCTTGGCGATGAACTTATTGGGGTCGCTGTCGTCAAGATACTCGTTGCCGTCGGGAAGGTTGTCCATAATGTCGATGTACTCGTCTTCGGTAAGCAAGTCCATCTTGTGCGAACCGTTCACCTCCACGCCTTCGGCGTCTTTCTTGCCCTCCATCACGCCGGGCTGTATTACAATATATTTCTCGTAATAAATCACGGCGTCAAGCTTCTTGGTCGGGAGACCGAGAAGATAGCCTATCTTGTTAGGCAGCGAACGGAAGTACCAGATATGGGCTACCGGCACAACCAGCTCTATGTGTCCCGTGCGCTCACGGCGCACTTTCTTCTCTGTAACCTCAACACCACAACGGTCGCAGACTATACCTTTATATCTAATGCGCTTGTACTTACCGCAGGCGCACTCGTAGTCTTTCGTAGGGCCGAATATACGCTCGCAGAAAAGGCCGTCGCGCTCAGGCTTGTAAGTACGGTAATTTATGGTTTCAGGCTTTGTTACCTCACCGTATGAACTTTCGTGGATCTCATCAGGCGACGCAAGGCTGATGGTAATCTTCGTAAAATTACTCTTTATCTTTGTATCTTTCTTGAAAGCCATATTTCTTATTTATATAATGTTATGTAAAGAGTTCCTGTCTGTTAGTCGAGAGTTATGCTCAAGCCGAGGCCGCGAAGCTCGTGCAGCAAGACGTTAAGCGACTCCGGAATACCCGGCATAGGCATAGGCTCGCCCTTGACTATCGCCTCGTAAGCCTTTGAACGGCCTACCACGTCGTCTGACTTGATTGTAAGAATCTCTTGAAGCACATGGCTTGCGCCAAACGCCTCCAACGCCCAGACCTCCATCTCTCCAAAACGCTGGCCGCCAAACTGGGCCTTACCGCCAAGGGGCTGCTGGGTGATGAGCGAGTACGGGCCGATGCTGCGGGCGTGCATCTTGTCTTCAACCATATGGCCGAGCTTGAGGAAGTAAGTTATTCCGACCGTTGCCGGCTGGTCGAACTGCTCACCGGTCTCACCATCATAAAGGTGGGTTGAGCACAAGCGCGGCAGGCCTGCCTTGTCAGTCCATTCCTGAAGGTCGTCGAGCTTGGCTCCGTCGAAGATCGGCGTAGCGAACTTGACACCGAGACGCTTACCTGCGGCACCAAGGATGGCCTCGAATATCTGGCCGAGGTTCATACGCGAAGGCACACCCAGCGGGTTGAGCACCAAATCAACAGGACGTCCGTCTTCAAGGAACGGCATATCCTCCTGGCGTACAATCTTCGACACGATACCCTTGTTTCCGTGACGACCGGCCAATTTGTCACCGACGCCAATCTTACGTTTCTTGGCGACATAAACCTTGGCCATCTGGAGTATGCCTGAAGGCAGCTCATCGCCGATGGTTATGGCGAACTTGCGGCGCTTCATCTCCGCGTCAAGGAGCTTGTACTTCTTTATGAAGTTCATTATGAGCTTTTGGATAAGCTCGTTGGTGTGCTCGTCCTCGGTCCAGTTGTTCGACTGGATGCCGTCATACTCAAGGTTCTTCAGCTGGGCTACAGTGAACTTGCTTCCCTTGGTTATGATCTCCGCGCCTGTATAGTCCTTTATTCCCATTGAAGTCTTATCCTCGGTAAGAGTCAGGAGCTTGTCAACGAGAATGTCTTTCAAGTCGTCTATCTTGGCAGCGTATTCCTCGTCTATCTTGGCAAGGACGACCTTGTCTTGCTGCTTTGAAGCACGGGTCTTTACGGCACGCGAGAACAGTTTTTTGTCTATTACGACACCGGTAAGCGAAGGATTAGCTTTCAAAGAAGAATCCTTAACATCACCGGCCTTATCGCCGAATATGGCACGGAGTAATTTCTCCTCTGGCGACGGGTCGCTCTCACCCTTCGGCGAAATCTTACCGATAAGGATGTCACCCGGCTCAACGCGGGCGCCGACACGGATGATACCATTGTCATCAAGGTCTTTCGTTGCTTCCTCGCTTACGTTGGGAATGTCGCTCGTAAACTCTTCCATTCCGCGCTTTGTCTCACGCACATCAAGAGAATACTCATCAACGTGAACCGAAGTAAGGATGTCTTCACGCACAACACGCTCGTTAAGCACGATGGCGTCCTCGTAGTTGTAGCCTTTCCAAGGCATATATGCCACAAGGAGGTTGCGTCCGAGAGCAAGTTCACCGTTCTCCGTCGCGTAGCCTTCAGTAAGGATGTCGCCTTTCTTCACCCTCTGTCCCTTGTCGCAGATAGGACGGAGGTCTATCGTCATATTCTGGTTGGTACGGCGGAATTTCGGGATCCTGTATTCCTTGAGCGCAGGCTCGAAACTTACAAACTCCTCCTCCTCCGTGCGGTCGTAAAGTATTCGTATTGTCGTTGCGTCAACATATTCAATGACACCGTCACCCTCGGCGGTAATCATCGTGCGCGAGTCTACGCAAACTTGGCGTTCTATGCCGGTTCCTACAATAGGAGCCTCATTGTGGAGCAGCGGTACGGCCTGGCGCATCATGTTGCTACCCATCAATGCGCGGTGGGCGTCGTCATGCTCCAAGAACGGGATAAGGCCTGCAGCTATTGAGGCTATCTGCTGCGGAGAAACGTCCATAAGGTCAACCTCCGACGGCGGAACAACGGGGAAGTCGGCGTCCTGGCGGCACTTCACAACATCACGGATGAACGTGCCGTCGTCATTCAGCGGAGCGTTACCCTGGCCAATGATATGGTCTTCCTCCTCCTCGGCGGTCAAATACACGATGTTTTCATTGTTCAAGTCTACCACACCGTCTTTAACCCTGCGGTAAGGCGTTTCGATAAAGCCGAGATCATTAATCTTGGCATAAACGCAAAGCGAAGATATAAGACCGATGTTAGGGCCTTCAGGGCTTTCAATCGGGCAAAGGCGTCCATAGTGCGTATAGTGAACGTCACGAACCTCGAAACCGGCACGCTCACGAGACAAACCGCCGGGGCCGAGGGCTGACAGACGACGCTTGTGAGTAACCTCGGCAAGCGGGTTGGTCTGGTCCATAAACTGCGACAGCGGGTTCGTTCCGAAGAACGAGTTGATCACACTTGAAATAGTCTTGGCGTTGATAAGGTCGGTCGGTGTGAACACCTCGTTGTCACGCACATTCATACGCTCACGTATCGTGCGGCTCATACGTGCCAAACCTATCGAGAACTGGTTGCTCAACTGTTCGCCGACGGTGCGCACGCGACGGTTGCTCAAGTGGTCGATGTCATCCACGGTGGCGTTAGAATTCACCAGCTGGATGAGGTATTTTATAATTTCAATTATGTCTTCCTTGGTCAGGATGCGGACATCCATGTCCGTATCCAATCCAAGTTTCTTGTTGATACGGTAACGGCCTACAGTGCCCAGGTCGTATCTCTTGTCCGAGAAGAACAGGTTTTGAATTACCTCGCGTGCGCTTGCGTCGTCGGCAGGGTCGGCGTTGCGCAGCTGGCGGTATATATAAAGTACGGCTTCCTTTTCAGAGTTGCTGGGGTCTTTCTGCAAAGTATTGAATATGATTGAATACTTGCTTGCCGACTCAGCGTCCTTGTGAACCAAAATAGTTGAAGTGCCGCTGTCGATTATGTCGTCGATGTTGTCTTTGGTTATTTCAGTCTCACGCTCCATTATGACCTCATTACGCTCGATTGAAACAACTTCGCCCGTATCCTCATCGACAAAATCCTCGTTCCAGCTCTTAAGCACCCTCGCTGCAAGCCTGCGGCCAAGGATGGCCTTCATATTCTTCTTGTTAACCTTTACTTCTTCCGCCAAGTCGAAAATCTGAAGGATGTCCTTGTCTGTCTCAAAGCCAATGGCCCTGAGCAGAGTCGTTACCGGCAACTTCTTCTTACGGTCGATATAGGCATACATCACATTGTTGATGTCAGTGGCAAACTCTATCCACGAGCCTTTGAACGGAATGATGCGGGCAGAATACAGCACTGTTCCGTTGGCGTGCACTCCCTGGCCGAAGAATACGCCAGGTGACCTGTGCAACTGTGAAACAACGACACGCTCGGCACCATTGATTATGAACGTACCGTTGGCTGTCATATACGGAATTGTGCCAAGAAAAACGTCCTGGATGAACGTGCCGAAATCTTCATGGTCGGGGTCTGTACAGTAAAGTTTCATCTTCGCCTTGAGGGGTACGCTGTACGTCAATCCGCGTTCCAGACATTCGTCGATAGTGTAACGAGGCGGGTCGATGTAGTAATCCAAGAACTCAAGAACGAAATTATTCCTCGTGTCGGTTATAGGGAAATTCTCTGCGAATACCTTATATAAACCGTCATTCTTGCGTTCTTCAGGCGGAGTGTCCAACTGCAAGAAGTCCCTGAAAGACTTTAACTGCACGTCAAGGAAATCCGGATACGGCATTGGATTCTTAACGCTGGCAAAGTTTACTCTGTTATCAACAATTTTTGAAGCCATTACAGATTAATGTTACCGTTATAAATGCCACCCTGGGAAAACGGGGGCTGACTGAAGTATGGGAACTACGTCAGGCCTGTACAATGACACAGCGGGTGGAGGGCTGCACCACAAAAGACACAAAAAGGTTAAGACTCTCCTACTGGGAGAATCTTAACCCTAATATTCATAAAGACTTAATTATTTCAGCTCAACCTTAGCGCCGGCTTCTTCGATAGCCTTCTTCAGGTTCTCAGCCTCGTCCTTTGACAGACCTTCCTTCAATGTAGAAGGAGCACCGTCTACGAGATCCTTAGCTTCCTTCAAGCCAAGACCGCAAGCCTCTTTAACAGCCTTTACTACCTGCAGTTTAGCACCGCCAACCTCAGCGAGAACAACATCGAAAGATGTCTTCTCCTCAGCCTCAGCAGCCGCACCACCGGCAGCAGGACCAGCAGCAACAGCAACAGCTGCAGCAGCAGGCTCAATTCCATACTCGTCCTTCAGGACTGTTGCCAACTCGTTAACTTCCTTAACTGTCAAATTTACCAATTCTTCAGCGATAGCTTTAATATCTGCCATTTTTATTCTAATTTTTAATGTTTTTTAATGTTAATGATTGATGGTTTTTGTTATTCAGGACGCTCGCCCAAGGTCTTGAGCACACCGTGGATGGTGTTTGCGCCAGACTGAAGAGCAGAAACAACGTTCTTTGCGGGAGACTGGAGCAAAGCGACAACCTCTGCAATAAGTTCGTTCTTGCTCTTGAGAGCTGCAAGTTCTTCCAGTTTGTCAGCGCCTACATAGACACATTCCTCTGCGTAAGCACCCTTCAAAGCGGGAACTCCCTCTTTTGTGTAGTTTTTCAGCAACTTAGCCGGAACATTGGCCGTATTGCAGAAAAGCACAGCCGTACTGCCTTTGAGGCAACCATACAAAGGTTCATAATCAACGTCTGAAGCCTCGAAAGCCTTGTGTAGCAAAGTGTTCTTTACCACAACCATCTTGATGTCGCTCTTGAAGCAATCACGGCGGAGCTTGCTTGTAGCCCCCGAATTAAGCCCGGTCACGTCAACAAGGTAGAAGTGGGAATACTCCTTCAGCTTCTCTCCGAGTTCGACAACTATAGTATCTTTAACTTCTTTCTTCATCTTACAAAACTTTTAGAGTTATTCAACTGATTTAGGATCAATCTTGACACCCTTACTCATAGTGCTCGACATAAAGATACTCTTGACGTATGTACCTTTGGCGGTAGAAGGTTTCAGCTTGATTACCGTAGAGATGAACTCCTTGGCGTTCTGGTAAATCTGCTCCGGGGTGAAAGACACCTTGCCGATTGAGGCATGGATGATACCAGTCTTGTCAACCTTGAAATCTATCTTACCCTGCTTCACCTCCTTAACAGCCTTAGCGACATCCATAGTCACTGTGCCGCTCTTGGGGTTAGGCATCAAGCCACGCGGACCAAGGACACGGCCCAGAGGACCGATTTTTCCCATACATGACGGCATGGTGATTATGACGTCAACGTCTGTCCAGCCGCCCTTTATCTTCTCGACATATTCGTCAAGACCAACATAGTCAGCACCTGCCTCCTTTGCAGCAGCTTCAGCATCAGGTGTACAAAGGCAGAGCACACGCGTAACCTTACCAGTTCCGTTAGGCAGTGAAACAACGCCACGAACCATCTGGTTAGCCTTACGCGGGTCAACGCCCAAACGTACATCGAGGTCTACAGAAGCATCGAACTTAGTCGTGGTGATTTCCTTGACAAGCTCAGAGGCTTCCTTCAAAGAGTATGCTTTCCCTGCTTCAACCTTATCAGCTACTGATTTTTGATTTTTTGTCAGTTTACTCATTTTCTTGAAGTTATAAATTATTTACCAGGGAAGTCCCCTTTTACAGTGATGCCCATGCTTCTCGCAGTACCAGCGACGAGCTTCATAGCCGACTCCACGGTAAAGCAGTTGAGGTCTGCCATCTTGTCTTCAGCGATGGCGCGTACCTGCTCCCATGTAACTGAAGCCACCTTCTTGCGGTTTGGCTCGGCAGAACCTTTCTTTACCTTGGCTGCCTCCATAAGCTGAACAGCAGCAGGAGGTGTCTTGATTTCGAAGCTGTATGACTTGTCAGCATAGTAAGTGATAACGACAGGAAGAACCTTGCCTGCCTTATCCTGGGTCCTGGCGTTGAATTCCTTGCAGAATCCCATAATGTTGATACCCTTTGAACCAAGAGCAGGTCCTACGGGAGGAGAAGGATTCGCAGCGCCACCTTTAATCTGTAATTTGATTAATCCAGCAACTTCTTTAGCCAT
>CALUGU010000026.1 GCA_944320255.1 uncultured Prevotella sp.
GGCAACAAGGCCGACATCTGGTGGCTGCGCCAGCACCCGAAGGTGATGAACTTGCCGTTCGTTGACGGCATACGCCGCGCCGACCGCGACAACACCATCGACGTGTACATCAGCGAAGAGCACGACGACGTACTGGCCGAGGGCACTTGGCAGAAGTTCTTCAAGGAGAAGCCTGAAGTGCTGACGATGGCCGAAAAGAAGGAATGGATAGCCAAGCTCTCTGGCGTAAGCCTCGGCAGCGACGCCTTCTTCCCCTTCGGCGACAACATCGAGCGTGCCCACAAGAGCGGCGTTGAGTACATCGCCCAGGCCGGAGGTTCGGTGCGCGACGACAACGTGATAGAGACTTGCGACAAGTACGGCATCGCAATGGCCTTCACCGGCGTAAGGTTGTTCCACCATTGATGATTAAACACCCACCCCAAAGGGGCGTATCAAAATGTGTAAACATCCCTTGTAGGGACATAATTTATTATGTCCGCACGCTCTGAAAGAGCGTTTAAATGTCTGAATGTCAGCGTGATACGTTTCTTGCGAAACGTGCGGACATAATGAATTATGTCCCTACAAAGGCGATATTCCGATTTTTGATAAACTCTCTTAAATCACTTTTGTGGGTATATGGGTAGTAACGGCGTGCCGTTGTCTACCTGCAATGGTGATTAAAGCCCTTCCCTTCGGGAGGTGTTGGGATAGGTGTCACTTTTAACCCTCTTTATCGTACAATATGGCAGACATCGACGACATCATAGCTGGCGGCGGCATAGTGTTCCGCCCGGCCAAGAAGAAGGACGACAACGGCAGCGGCAAGGTGAAAACCAAGGCCAAGAAGAAGCAGTACATCACAGGGGCGCACGGCAGCGGGTCGGCCCGTCAGAAGGCGAAATACCGCGAACAGCGCGCCAACAGGCGCAAGAAATAACGGCGCAAAGTCATGTCACGACGTGGCTTTGCACCGTTTTTTATTGTTGCATATCTGAGAATTTCATCTCTTTATTTGTCACTTGTTTTTGTGTTATTGGGTATTTTAGTATCGTTTGGATTGTTATTTGTTGTAAGTGAAACCGTCTTTGCATTTATGTTAATACCGTTTTGAAATACCAATAACAGGCTTGTCATAATGATTGTTTTGGTCGCCATTTGTATAGAGAGTTTTTAGTTGAATTGTAAAACGTGCCTTTTCGCATCCCAAGATGTGCCCTTTTGCCTTGCGTTTTGCCGTCTTTCGCACGGTAAATGACGGTCTTTTGCAAGGCGGTTTGTAACGTCTTGACATTCAATGCTTTACGTCCGTGCCTGAAACCAGTGCAGTCACGCCCTGGATGAAGCCTTCGGCATAATGGCAAATATAGGTGTTTTCGGTGAAAAAACAATGCTTTTGCGTCGGCAAATCATATTGCGCCGGCGCGTTGGCGATATGTTTCTTAATCTTAAAAAAGCAAAGTGTTTTTTGCCGTTAGCCTCTATTTTAGTAACTTTGCATAGATTTTTACGAGGGTTAACCTGGCAAATCGTCATCGGGCTGAAGCCTTTTCTTTAGCTTAACAAGGGCAAACTATATGCGCAACAGGGACAATTTCACATTTCTGACGTCCGCGCCGGCTCACAACGTGATACTTACGATGGCCGTTCCGACGATCATACGCATGCTCGTGACGAGCGTCTATAACATCGTGACGACGTTCTACGTCGGCCGTATCAGCACCCAGGCCACGGCCGCCGTCGGCATAGCGTTCTCCGTTATGTCCATCATCCAGGCCGTAGGGTTCACCTTCGGCCAAGGCTCCGGCAACTACATCTCGCGCGAACTGGGTGCGCAACGCCACGAGAACGCCTCGCGCATGGCCTCCACCGGCTTCTTCTGCGCCGTCGCCACGGGGCTTGCCATCTGCCTCGCAGGCCAGCTCCTGCTTGAGCCTTTGGCCCTGTTGCTCGGTTCCACGCCCACCATCTTGCCGTATGCTAAGCGTTACTTGTCGTTTATCTTCATGGCTGCGCCGTTCATGTGCGGCGCGTTGTGCCTTAACAATCAGATGCGTTTCCAAGGCAATGCGGCTTACGCCATGTTCGGAATACTTACCGGAGCGGTGATAAACGTTTTCCTTGCGCCGATACTTATATTCGTTTTTGGCATGGGCATAACGGGCGCAGGACTCTCAACTTTCGTCGGCGAAACGAGCAGTATGTTCGTGCTCTTGTGGATGACGCACAAGGGCGGCACCATACGCATACACCTGCGCAACTTCACTCCGCGCGCTGCTTATTTCAAGGAGATACTCGCCGGGGGCACGCCTTCGTTCACCCGTCAGGGCATGGCCAGCGTGGGTGTGGCCATGCTCAACATCGCCGCCGGGGCGTTCGGCGACGCCGCCATCGCCGCCATGTCGATAGTCAGCCGCGTCACGTTCGTCATCTTCGCCGCCGTCATCGGTCTCGGCCAGGGTTTCCAGCCGCTCTGCGGCTTCTGTTACGGCGCGAAGCTCTACGCCAGGGTGCGCGAGGGCTACTGGTTCATAGTGCGTCTCGGCACGTCGTTCCTCGTCCTCTGCGCCGTGATGGGCTTCCTGTTCTCGTCAGACATCATAGCCATCTTCCGCCACGACCCCGCCGTCATCGCCATAGGTCGCGTGGCCCTGCGTTGGCAGTTGGTTACGTTGCCCCTCGGCGCGGTGGTGATGTACACCAACATGATGATGCAGACTATCCGCAAACCGTGGCAGGCCAACATCCTCGCCGCCTCGCGCAACGGCCTGTTCTTCATCCCCCTGATAATCATCCTGCCCCACGCCTTCGGCCTTCTCGGCGTAGAGATGTGCCAGGCTTGGGCCGACGTGCTCTCTTTCATGCTCGCAGTGCCCATAGCGGTGAGCGGGTTCAGGGCGCTGAAATAAATTAAATGTGAAAAGCGAAAAGTGAAAAATCCGTATGCCTTGGTATTTTGAAGCATACGGATTTTTCACTTTTCGCTTTTCACTTAATGTTATTCAGTCATTCTTTTCTTTAGTTCCTCTTTGCGTAATTGCAGTTTCCTGAGTTCTTCAGCTTTAGCTTCTATCGCCTTGTCGATGCCTTCTTGCTCTATGAACTCACGGAAGTGCTGAAGCTCTTTGTAAGGAACGCCAGTGTTGATGATGTCGATAACGTCACTGATGAACTGTTTGTCATCGTCTGCAAGGTTCTCAACCTTTTCCTTTAAATCTTTTACCTTTACCATTGTTTTTCTCCTTTCGGTTGTTTTTTTACTATTAGGAGTTATGCAAATTGCGTGCCTGTATGCCATTTTGGCACAACAAAATTAAGTGAAAAGTGAAAAAATGAAAAGTGAAAAATCCATTTGTCTTTATGCTGTCAAAGGCGAATGGATTTTCCACTTTTCACTTTCCGCTTTTCTTTTTTGCCTTAATTTATTCCTTCTTCCAGAGCTTCGTCATGTCCTCAAGCGTCTTGCCTTTGGTTTCAGGCACAAGTCTCCAGACGAAGAGGGCGGCCAGCACACAGATGGCCCCGTAGAGGGCGTAGGTGAACCAGTGCCCGAAATTCGGGTCGGCTGCCGTCTGCATATTGAACATCGGTACGAAAGAAGCACTCACAATCCAGTTGAATATCCACTGGAAGGCCACGGCTATGGCGACGGCCGCTCCACGTATGGTGTTCGGGAAGATTTCGGCTATGAGCACCCAGCATATCGGTCCCCATGACATCATGAACGACGCGCTGTAGACCATGATGCTTATCATCGTGACAAGCTCCAGCCCCGCGTGGCCGAACGTCAGCGAGACACCGAACGCTCCGACGGCCATACCTATTGAGCCGGTGATGAGCAGCGGCTTGCGTCCCCATTTCTCAACGGTGAATATGGCCACGAGCGTGAAGAGGATGTTCACCACGCCCATGATGATAGTCTGCATCATGGGGTTCTCCATGCCCATGTCGCCGAAGATGCGCGGGGCGTAATAGAGCACGGCATTGATGCCGACGGCCTGTTGGAAGACGCTGAGCATGATGCCAACGAAGATTACTAAGAAGCCGTAGGTTAACACGCGCTCGGTCTTCTCGCTGATGGTGTTCTTTATTTCGTCAAGGATGTTGCGCCCCTCAGCCTCGCCGTTTATCTTTGTCAGCACGGCAAGGGCCTTAGAGTCTTGTCCGGCCATGACGAGATAGCGCGGCGTTTCGGGCACGAAGCATATCAGGATGGCGAACAGCCCGGCCGGCACAGCCTCGCTGCCGAACATATAACGCCAGCCCGTAGATACCGTCCACGGGTCGTAACCGGGTACTAACCGGCTCATGCCCCGGCCTATCGACTCTATCACGGGGTTGGTGTGGTCGCCGAGGATGAGGAAGTTAACCATGTAAACGACCAACTGGCCGAAGATGATGGCAAACTGGTTCCATGACACGAGGGTGCCGCGGATGTTAGACGGTGCCACCTCTGCGATGTACATCGGGCATATTGCAGACGCTAGACCGACGCCAACACCGCCTATTACGCGGTAGATGTTGAAGGCTACGAGCAGCGAGTAGTTAGGCACACCGTGCTCGAAGAACAGAAATTCAGGTTCCATCGAGCCCAAGGCGGAGATGAAGAACATGATGCCTGCGAAGATTAGCGAACGCTTGCGTCCCCAGTTCGACGCCATGTAGCCCGACACTGCGCTGCCGATGATGCAGCCGATGAGTGCGCTGGCGCACGTGAAGCCGTGCCACGAGTCAGTGTAGGCGAAGTCTTCCGCACCGAGGAAGAAGGCCTGCAAGCCCTTTTCCGCCCCGGATATTACGGCGGTGTCATACCCGAAAAGCAGTCCGCCCAACACGGCAACAAGCACAATAGAGAATAGGTAGGCCTTGCTGCCCGATTGATTTTGGTTCATGGTAAAGTTTTTTTAATTTATTGATTTGTTTTTAGTCCTTATTTATATATAACCCGTTTCCTTGCGTATTATTGTGCCTTGAAGGGTGATTTTCTTCCGGATGTCATATTGTCGCCGGTATGGTTGTTTTGCTTTCATATTGATTTGGCATGACGCTTTGAGGATGGGCTGTTTCAGAATAAAAAACGTTCGGGCGCAAATAACGCCGGTTCTCAGTGTGCAAACGTAAGTTTTTTAATTCCAATATGTTATGCAAATCAGCCCGTTTTTTGTGCAACGTTTGCGTCCCGTTGCGTTGCGAAACATGGCCTTTTGCAGGGCAAAAGGCCATGTTTCGCATTGTTGTTAGCTGCCATTCGGATGTGTGATGGTGGCCTTTCATTATGCCGAATGGTATGTGTGGTAATAAAAATGTATGCCATTCGTATGAAAAATTAACTCTGATTAACCTGTAGGCCCTTTAAAAACGTCAGTTGGTTTACCTGTTTTGATAAGACTGCCGGTGCTTTTTAATATGACATATTGTAGTGTTTTACACCTGATTTGTTTGCAATATGTAATGCTTTGCTGCTTAAATGTGTGATGATTTATCCGTTTCACCGTTTTGTTTTCAACGAAAGCAGGTAGACGGTGACGCCTGCGGCTACGGCGGCTATCAGTGTTTTTAATGCCCAATGGTTGAGGATGAGAAAGAAACAGTGCAGCGAAGTGAGCCAAAGAAGCGTTAATGATACTATCTTCGCGCGTAATGGCATTGCACGGTTTTCGCGGAAATCACGGATGTAAGGGCCTAACCGCTTGTGCCCAAGCAGCCATTCGTAAGCACGCGGAGAGCTGCGGAAGAACAGTGCGGCGGCCAGCAGGAGGAACGGTGTGGTAGGCAGCAGCGGCACGAAGATGCCGACAATTCCGCACGCCAGTGTCAGGCATCCCAGTATGAGAAGGACGTATTTCATGCCGCAAAAGTAAGGATAAATTGCATAAAACCGTGCTTCGGTGCTTGATTATGTTGGCAAAAAGTATTGTTTAGCAGTCGTGGCGACTCCGGTAGGCGATATGTAAAAAAGTGAAAAGCCTGCAAATATCCTGCTTTTTGTCATGTTATAAGGTGGATTTTTAGTAATTTTGCACCGAATTTTAGTAATTTGCGAGATGAAATTCAGTGACGTCGTAGGACAGGAAGAGGCAAAGCAGAGGCTGCGGCAGATGGTGGCCGAGGAACGTGTGCCTCACGCCATGCTGCTCTGCGGGCCGCAGGGCAGCGGCAAGTTCGCCCTTGCTGCGGCTTTCGCCTCTTACCTCTTGTGCCGCGACCATGTGGCCGGCGACTCGTGCGGTAACTGTCCTCAATGCTCCATGACGGCGCGCTGGGCACATCCCGACCTTCACTTCTCTTACCCCGTGATCCGTCCCGCAGGCACCGGCTCGGAGCATAAGATGTCGAGCGAAGACTTTGCCTCGGAATGGCGCGGGCTGCTCTCGCAAGGCCCTTACTTCACTATGGACAAATGGCTCGCCGCTATGGGGGCCGCCAACCAACAGGCACTGATGGGTGTAGGGGAGAGCGACTTGCTGTTGCGGCGTCTCAGCCTGAAGTCAAGTCAGGGCGGCTACAAGGTGGTCGTGATATGGCTGCCGGAAAGGATGAACGCCGAATGTGCCAACAAGATGCTCAAAATACTTGAGGAACCGCCCCGACAGACAGTTTTCATCATGGTATGCGAGGAGCCGGAGCGACTGCTCGACACCATACGCAGCCGCGCACAGCGCATAGACATACGACGTGTTGACGAAACGTCGATGGAGAACGCCCTCATAGAACGGCGCGGCATCGACCCCGACGCTGCTCACCGCATAGCCCGCGCGGCGGGCGGCAGCTGGCTCACCGCGCTTGAAGAGCTCGACGCCGACAATGAGAAGCGGCAGTTCTTCGATATGTTCGTCTCGCTGATGCGCCTCGCTTATATGCGCAAAATAAAAGACTTGCGCAAGTGGAGCGACGCGGCGGCCGCCCTCGGCCGCGAGAAGCAGCGGCGGATGTTGGCCTATTTCCTGCAGCTGGTGCGTGAGAATTTCATGTACAACTTTCACGACCCGCAGCTCTGTTACATGACGCGCGACGAGGAAAACTTCGCCCGCAATTTTGCTCCTTACATCAACGAGGCCAACGTCTTGGAAATGTCGGCCCTGATGAACCGCGCCATGCGCGACATCGGTCAGAACGCCAACGCCAAGATTGTGCTGTTCGATATGGCCACGAACATCATCGTCTCGCTGATAAGGAAGCCGTGAAAGGTGATAGCCCCCTCCCAACCTCCCCAAGGGGAGGAGCTCTATTTGCGGACAGTCCGGGATTTGGGGGCAAGTGAAAGCGGATAAGATGTAAAATAACAATACTCCCCACAAGCACCAACCAACCTTTCCCCTCCCCATTGGGGAGGCCGGGTGGGGGCTTCTGAATGGGTGTGGGGATGCCAAATATATATCAATATGGACTACAAAAAAATGAAACTGAAGATATACACAGGCCAGGACCGCGGGCTCTGCATCCGCGGGTGCGGCCGTCAGGACCGCCAGCTCAACACGTATGACTGGCTGGCCGATGTGCCGGGCAACGCCCAGACTACCGACCTGGTGGAAGTTCAGTTTAAGAACACCCGCAAGGGTTATTACCGCAACGTTAACAACCTCGACCTTAAAAAGGGCGACATCGTGGCAGTGGAGGCCAATCCCGGCCATGACATAGGCGTCGTTACGCTGACGGGAAAGCTCGTAGAGCTGCAAATAAAGAAAGCCAACTTAAGGTCGGCTGACGACATCAAACGCATCTACCGCATAGCGAAGCCCGTAGACATGGATAAGTACTATGAGGCGAAAAGCCGTGAGCACAGCACCATGATACAAAGCCGCCAGATAGCAAAGGACCTGAACTTGCAGATGAAAATCGGCGACGTGGAGTATCAAGGCGACGGCAACAAGGCCATCTTCTACTATATTGCCGACGAAAGGGTGGACTTCCGCCAGCTCATAAAGGTCTTGGCGGAGACGTTCCACGTCCGCATAGAGATGAAGCAGATAGGAGCCAGGCAGGAGGCGGGCCGCATCGGAGGCACAGGGCCGTGCGGACGAGAGCTGTGTTGCGCCACGTGGATGAAAAACTTTGTGTCGGTCAGCACCGGGGCGGCGCGTTATCAGGACATATCGCTCAACCCTCAGAAGCTCGCCGGGATGTGCGCCAAGCTGAAATGCTGCCTCAATTACGAGGTGGACAATTACATCGAGGCCAGCCGCAGGCTGCCGAGCAAGGAGATGGTGCTGCAAACACAGGACAATGACTATTACCTGTTCAAAAGTGACATACTGGCCGGCATGGTGACATACTCCACCGACAAGAAGATACCGTCAAACCTTGAGACCATCTCGGCGCGCCGCGCCTTAGAGGTGATAGAGATGAACAAGCGCGGCGAGAAGCCTCTGTCCCTGCTTGAAGACGGTGCGGTGAAGCGTCAGGACAAACCCGTAGACCTGCTGGCCGGCGAGAGCATAACGCGCTTTGACAAGGCGAAGAAAAAGAAGAAGAGCAAGAGCCGCAACGCCAAACAGGTAGATGCGCGCCGCCAGGAACGTCAGGCAGGTCAAGGCGCACGGCCGGCGGCAGGTAAGCCTGCGGCAAAGGTGTCCGGCAATGCTCCCAAACAGTCTGGCGGCGGCCAGCCGTCAGGAGAGTGAACAGGCGCAGCCGCGCGGCTTTGAAGCCATTGTGCAGCTTGCCGTTGACGGCTTGCCGAGAGGCAGGACACAGTGATGAAACACATATTATATATAATGTCGGCCGTTTTCGGACTTGTCGTCTTGTTATCGTCTTGCAGCGATGGTGTGGCTTATGACAAGTACCGGTCTACGCCCGTGGACGGTTGGGAGCGCGACGACACGCTCACGTTCGACGTGCCACGCCTGCATTTTGCGGGCCGTTACGCCCAGACGCTGGGGTTGCGCGTCAACGGAGCATATCCGTTTACTACCGTCAGTCTGCTTGTAGAGCGCGTTGTCGAGCCGGGCCACAGGGTTTACGCCGACACCATCGAATGCCGCCTTTATGACGACAATGGCAACATACTCGGTCGCGGGGTGACAACTTACCAGTACAATTTCACCCTGCCGCCGCTCAACCTGCGTGCCGGTGACTCCCTGCACGTCGGCGTCAGCCACATAATGAAGCGCGACCCGCTCCCCGGCGTGTCAGACGTTGGCTTCCGTCTTGCGGCGGAATGATGCCCCCGCATTTCCCGTTCGTACAACATCTTGATATTCAATACTTTATAAAAGGGCATCTTTCGCATCCCGAAAGATGCCCTTTTGCGTTGCCGTTTGTGCCCTTTTGAAACGCGATTTGTGACGTTTGGTCGTATAAAAAAGCTGTAAGCGGAATTTCAACGGTTATGTGCCATTGGTTTAAACAGGTGTGTATGCTCAAAGAACGCTTCACTTTTTATAAGGTTAATGATTTGTCAAATAATTTGAAGTGTAAGATGTCATTTTGTTTGAAAAAAGTTATATCTTTGCATTTGGTTTTGGTTTATATCCCATTACCAGACATTTTAGTATTTGAAAGAAGCGTTATGCTTATCTTGTAAGTCGAGAACCTAGGAAATTCAAGACAATGCACAAGGGTGGCATAGTGGTTCTCACGCTTAGGCGTGGGCTGCTATTACTACATTCGTGCATTTAGGTTTTCCTAGGACCTTCGACTTAGAACGTGGCATTGCAGTTCCACGCTTCTTAAGTTTAATTAATTAAGGTCTTTAGGAGCTTGGAAGGCCAGTGTGTAATATGTTTAGCTTAGACCCCATAACGATTGTAAGCACAGGCATTATTATTGGTGTTGCTGTTTATTTTTACATACGTATTCGTTCGTATTCTAAAAAGAACGAACTTTTACAAAACAATCGCTGGATAGATCAATATCCATCAATAGTGTCAACACTTGGTGTCCTTGGCACTTTTTTCGGTATTACCGTAGGGTTGCTTTCTTTCGATACTTCAGATTTGGATAATAGCATTCCTGAATTACTTGACGGGTTGAAAACGGCTTTCTTTACATCTCTTGCTGGTATGGTTGGGGCTTTGTGGCTGTCAAGAGTTATAAGTCGTTTGTTTGATAAAAAAGATAAAGGAGTGTCTGATATTAATGTCGCAGCCGGTGAAATCTGCCAAGCTGTACAAAAAATGTCAGGAGCCTTAAACACGACAATAAATGTGTTGGTTGTCAATATAAATAATCAAACAAGCCAACAAAACGCTTTTTTCAACACAGTTACTTCGATAATGGACGCCCAAAAGTCGGATGTGGGTGCTTTGGCGGAAAGAGTTAATGCCTTGTTGGTTCAGTTCCAAGCTCAAACGGTGTCATTAAATGCTGTTAAGCAAGAAATGCAACAGCATACTTTGGTATTGTCGAATATACAAGAAGTGTTGGAAGATAATAAGGCTTTAGCTGAAAAATCGGATACCGGTATTGTCAGGATAGAAAGAACGATGAATGAAATACTTGATCATACGGATGCGCTTGTTTCAATAGGAGACGGTGTTCTTGAAGAAGTTAAGACTTTCGGGCAGAAATTGCATGACGAGGTTGTCGAGGTGGAAGACAAGATGGAAAGTACCAATAAATTGTTGACGGAGAAGTTTAACGAGTTCTCCGACTTATTGAAGAAAAGCAATACGGAGGCTCTTGTCGAAGTAATGAAGAAAGTTACTGAGGAGTTCCAAAAACAAATGAACAGCCTTATCAGTAAACTCGTGCAAGAGAATTTTGACCAATTAAATAAGAGTGTAGAGAAACTAAATGAATGGCAAGTAGAGAATAAGGAAATGATTTCAATGCTGACAACTAAATATAAAGAGATGGCTGATAGTTTTGACGGCACTTCCGTGACGTTGAGCAAAGTTGAAGATGATACCAAAAAACTTGTTTCCGATGGCGGTAAGTTGCGCCAGCTGATAGAAACTTTGAATAAAGTTATAATTGAAGATAAACAATTTGTTGAAATATCAAAGCATTTAACTGAAACTGTGGCCCTTACAAAAGATAATATGCAGATGTTTGACCAGTCTACGAGGGCACTCAATGATTGGGTACGTAAACAAAGAAATTTTGTTGACGGGGTGACACTTCTTATTCAAAAACTTGACGAACTCAATAAGATAAGGGACTATAACGAGGAGTTTTGGAAAGACACCAAACATAAACTTGAAGAAGGAGTGGGCTATATAGCTAATGGTTCAAAGGTATTGCAGTCGCAACTTAAAGAACTTGACAAACAGTTTTACGCACGTTTGAGCGCGACTTTGGCAGAGCTTGATACGTGCATACAAGCGATGATTTCTCAAAACCCCAATCGTAGATAAATATGGAAAAACATAATGTTTGGATGTCCGTGTCCGATTTGATGACAGGTCTGATGGTTCTTTTTCTGTTCATTGCCATCGCCTATATGTCTAAAGTTCAGGCTAACCAGTCAGTGCTTACTGATTATGTTGAGACCAAGGAGCAGCTTCATGCAAAGTTCGTGAATGAGTTTAAGGGAGACACGGCGAGGTGGCAAATGTCAATAGGTAAGGATTTGTCAATGAAATTCAAAAACCCGACAGTCTTGTTTGAGCAGGGTAGTTGGGAATTGACTCCCCAATTCGTGAAAATATTGGACGAGTTCATACCGAGATATTTCAACATTTTGCTGAATGACAGCTTAAGAAATAAGGTGCAAGAGATAAGAATTGAAGGCCATACGGACAACGTGGCGTATCCAGCTTTGGATAAAGACCCTTACATAGCGAACGTCATACTTTCGCAGCGCAGGGCGTTGAGTGTACAGCGATATATAAGGAATATGCCTTGTTTCAAGAATTATAGTGATAAGGATAAGCAACTTTTAGAGTTTTGGTTGACTGCAAACGGACTGTCTTATGGTAAGGCGTTGGATGATGACGGCAATTTCGTTCAATTATCAGGGCATCACATAAATATGCAGTTGTCACGACGTGTGGAGTTCAGAATCGTAACAAGTGGAGAGGACGTATTGGAGAATTTTGTTAATAAAAACATACAATGATGGAACATGAAAAACCAATTTATAAATTTGACGGCTTGAAAAAGAAACTTATTTCGATGGGGTTTCGCATAAATAAAGCGGTAGGTTATCGTCCTGTGAAAAATGTGGACGTAGACCTGAACGATTTAAAGACAAATATTGATTTTACGGATACGGGAATATTCCTTATCGATCCGATAGACGGTTCGCGGCAACAGATTTTTTTGTATAAACGAAATTATCATCTTGAAAGATTTGGTAAACCACGTTTCCATATACGAAAGTGTGAGACAATACAGAGTTTTATTAATTCAGGATCTTTCAAAGCGGAATACAGAAGGGCTAATACGGATGCGGTAATGGTTCGAGACATGGATGATAATAATATTGACAAAGAGGTAAAAGCGTTGCCGCTTTGTAAATATTGTGCGAAAATGGTAACTGATATTTCAAGTCGTGCAAGTTCTTCAGACTTTGTTGACATTTTAAAATCTGCAGCAAGTATCGCAGAGGAGGAAAGTAAGCCCCAAGAGATTGAAGTTGACATATTTGGCTATACGAAAGATTGGGAAAGTATAAGCGAAAAATATCGAGAAGCTAAAGGTTTTAAATGTGAGAAATGTGGAATAACAATAAATGAACCGTTTGATCGGCATTATATCCACGTTCATCATAAAAATGGTAATAAATTGGACAACCGACCATCAAATTTGCAATGTTTATGTATTAAATGTCATTCTGAAGTGGATGATAGGCATAGACATAATTTTTTGAAAGGGGCGAACCTTATATTGCTGGAAGATTTTAAGAAAAAGTATTTAAAATAACTTTGTATATATCTGTTTTTTTTGCTTTGAAATGTTTGCGGCTAAAATAATTTGGGCTGATTTTAATTGATGTATAGATAAATTCCTGGTTTTTATTGAATGGTTTTAATTATAGTTATTTTATGAAAAGTAACTTATAGGCAATCTTTTGCGGCAAACAGGAATGTGGCAGGTGATATTTTTATGCGGGTTTTGTTTGGGATTGTCGGCAAGTTTCATTAAATTTGCATGACACATGACGGCGGACTGCCGTGTGCGGCGAAGGCGTTTACGGGCTTGGCGGCTGTGCGCGGGGCGGTGTGCGGTCGTGTTTGTTGTAACGTTAAACCGTGGATAAAGCTGTTTCGAGAGATGAAATATATACTTAAAGCTCCTGAAAGGATTGACGTGACGGTGGACTTGCCGGCGTCAAAGAGTATCAGCAACAGGGCGTTGGTAATCAATGCGTTGGCCGGCGGGGGTGTTACGCCCGATAACCTGTCTGACTGTGACGATACTGAAGTTATCATCAGTGCGCTGCGTTCGATGCCTGAGGTTATCGACATCGGGGCCGCCGGCACGGCCATGCGCTTCATGACGGCATATCTGGCGGTCACTCCCGGCAGCCACGTGCTCACGGGGACGGAGCGCATGAAGCAGCGTCCCATCAAGGCTTTGGTGGACGCCCTGCGCTACATAGGCGCCGCAATAGAGTATGTCGGGGCCGAAGGCTACCCGCCGCTGCGTATCAGCGGGAAGCGGCTCGAAGGCGGGTGGCTTGAGATTTCGGGCGGCATCAGTTCGCAGTACATTTCGGCGTTGCTGATGGTTGCGCCCACGCTGGAGCGCGGTCTCGAACTTCGGCTTACGGGAGAGATTATCTCGCGTCCGTACATCGACCTTACGCTGTGTATGATGAGATATTTCGGGGCTGTCGCGGAGTGGACTGACGTTGACGTTATTACAGTCCGTCCGAAGGCTTACGAGCCGAAAAAGTTTTTCATTGAGAACGATTGGAGTGCGGCGTCTTACTGGTATGAGATGTTGATGCTTTGTCGTGACGGTGAGTCGGAAGTCAGGCTTACGGGGCTGACGGATGGTTCGCGTCAGGGAGACTCGGCGGTGAAATACCTCTTCAGTATGCTCGGCGTGAAGACGTTGTTCAAGACCCGTGAGCGCGACGTGCCTACAACGGTGACGCTCAAGCGTATGGATATGAAGCCGCCGAGACTTGACTATGACTTCACCAACCAGCCCGATATGGTGCAGACGTTCGTTGTTGCGTGCGCATTGGCCGGTGTACCGTTCCGGTTTACGGGGCTGTCGTCGCTGAAAATAAAAGAGACCGACCGCGTTGAAGCCCTGAAAACGGAAATCAGAAAACTGGGGTATGTCGTTCGTGAGACGGCTGTCGGCGAGCTGAGCTGGGACGGAGAGCGTTGTGACTGTGCCGGTGACATTGTGATAAAAACATACGAAGACCACCGCATGGCGATGGCTTTCGCACCGGCGGCGATGGCTTTTCCGGGGTTGAAGATTGACAATCCGCAGGTAGTCAGCAAGTCGTACCCACGCTTCTGGGACGATTTGCGCAGCGCAGGTTTTACGATAACGGAAACCGTGTGACGCCGTGACGCCTGGCGTAAAGCAAACAGATTTTTGGCCGGATGCAATAAAACCGCCATTTGCAAGTTATATAATAGTGGTATAGTGGCTTCCGCCCAGACAAAATGCGCATAAGGAAAACCAAACATATAATATTCTTCGCGATTGTCGCCGTCGTGCTGATGGCGTCGGGTTGTTCTACGGAGAAAAACACGGCGCAGAGCCGTTGGTGGCACTCTTTCAACGCCCGGTACAACACTTACTACAATGGCTCGGTGGCATACATAGAAGGTTCGCTCGAAAAAGAGAAGAACAACAAGGACAACTTCACCGAGATGATACCGCTCTACACCGTTGGCAACCGTGACAGCCGCAGCATCGGCGAGGCCAACTTCGACCGCGCCATCGAGAAATGCCAGAAGGCCATCAAGCTGCACAGCATCAAGCGGCGTCCGCAGTGGACAAAGAGCCGCAAGAAAACGGAGAAGGACATCGAGTGGCTTAACCGCAAGGAGTACAACCCCTTCTTGTGGAAGGCGTGGCTGCTGATGGGCCGCGCCCAGTTTATGAAAGGCTCGTTTGACGAAGCCGCGTCAACGTTCGCCTATATGAGCCGCCTTTACGCCACGCAGCCGGCCATCTACGGCAGGGCGAGGGCTTGGCTGGCGAAGTGTTACATCGAGCAAGACTGGATTTACGACGCCGAGGACGTCATCACGAAAATGCGCCGCGACTCGCTGCACTGGCGCGCCCGCAAGGAGTGGGACTACACCTACGCCGACTATTACATCCACACTGGGCAGTACGCCGAGGCCATACCCTACCTGCGGAAGGTTATCAAGCATGAGATGCGTCGCAAGCAGAAGGCGCGCGAGTGGTTCCTCATGGGCCAGCTTGAGGCCGCCCTCGGCAACGACGAAAAGGCCTACAAGGCCTATAAGCGAGTGTTGAGGCTCAGTCCTCCGTATGAACTTGCCTTCAACGCACGCATCGCAATGACCGAGGTTATGGCTGGAAAGAAGTCGGGCAAGATGATAAAGAAGCTGAAGCGGATGGCCCGGTCGGACAACAACAAGGAATATCTCGACCAGGTGTATTACGCCATCGGCAACATATACCTTAACCAAAAAGACACGCTCAACGCCATTTCGGCATACGAACAAGGCAACCAGAAGTCAACGAGGAACGGCATAGAGAAAGGCGTGTTGCTGCTGAAGCTCGGCGACCTGTACTGGGAACGCGAGGCCTACAGCGACGCCCGGCGTTGCTATGGCGAAGCTATCGGCCTGCTCGACAAGGAGCGTGAGGATTACGAACAGCTCTCCGAACGTTCCAAAGTGCTTGACGAGCTTGTGCCGTACACCGACGCCATCCACCTGCAAGACTCCCTGCAAGCCCTCGCCAAGATGCCCGAAGACGAGCGCAACGCCGCCATCGACCGTGTGATTGAGGCCTTGAAGAAGAAAGAGAAGGAAGAACGCGACGCCCAGGCGGAGGCCGAGGCGCAGCAGTATCTTATGGAGCAGGGCGGCGTGGGCAACACTGCCGTGCAGAATAACATAACCAACAACGCCATGAGCAAGGACGGCACGTGGTACTTCTACAACCCTACGGCCGTCAGCCAAGGCAAGGCTACGTTCCAGAAGCTGTGGGGACGGCGTGAGAACGTTGACGACTGGCAGCGCGTGAACAGGACTGTCGTGGCCTTGCCCGTGGACGAGGAAAACCTCACCGACGAGCAACGTGACTCCATCGCGGCGGTTGAGGCCGTGCAAGACTCCATCGAAAACGCTATGGACAGCGCCCACAACAACCCCCACATGCGTGAATATTACCTGAAACAGATACCTTTCACGCCGGAACAGGTGGCCGAGAGCAACAAGATAATTGAGGACGGACTGTTCCATGCGGGCGTAATCTTCAAGGACAAGCTCGACAATCTCGCGCTTAGCGAGAAGAGCCTGCGCCGCCTGACGGACAATTACAAGGACTACGAGAACCTCGACGACGCTTATTACCACCTATTCTTATTATACTCTCGGCGCGGAGACAAGGCCTTGGCCGACACTTATCTCGGTCTGATGAAGAAAGATTATCCCGAAAGCGAATGGACAGTCTTGTTGTCAGACCCCAACTTCGCCGACAACGCACGCTTCGGGGTGCACATCGAGGACTCGCTCTATGCGGCGACGTATGACGCTTTCAAGGCCGACCGGTTTGACGAAGTGAAGGCCAACACGGAGCTTTCGGCCACGCGGTTCCCCCTCGGAGCCAACCGTGACAAGTTCATCTTCATCGGCGGTTTGAGCAAACTCAACAGCGGCGACAGCAACGGCTGTCTCGCCGATATGCAGGAAGTGGTGAGCAAATACCCGCAAAGCGACGTGGGCGAGATGGCCGGCATGATAATCAACGGCGTCAAGGCGGGCCGCCAGTTGTATGGCGGCAAGTTCGACATCGCCGACATTTGGGAGCGCAGGGCGGTCGTCTTGAACGACAGCGACTCGATAGCCGCGCGCAAGTTCGTGGCCGAACGCAACACCGACTTCTCGTTCCTGCTTGTTTATTCGCCCGACTCTTTGGATGAGAACAAGCTGCTTTTCGAGCTTGCCAGGTTTAATTTCACCAACTTCATAGTCCGTAATTTCGATGTCGTAATTGAAGAAACCGACGGTCTCCACCGTATGCGCGTCAGCGGTTTTATGAGCTATGACGAAGCGTTGCAGTACGCCCGCCAGCTCCATTCCAGCCGTAACATAAGCGCGTTGGCGCGCAAGGCGCGAGCGATTGTCATCAGCGACGCCAACCTCGAACTGCTTGGCACGCAGTACAGTTACAATGATTACGACAAGTTCTACGAACAACATTTCGTGCCTTTGCGCGTAAGTACGGTGCGCCTGCTCACCGAACCTGCCGAGATAGAGTACGTCCGGCCCGAAGGCGAGACTGAAGGCGGAGGCGACGGATTGTACAATGGCGGAGTGGTGGAGGACGGACTGTTCATCGAAGACGACCGTCAGACAACGCCGCAGGAGACCGGCACGCTCGTGATGCCTGACGAACCGCAGGGCGCGCAACCGTCAGGCGAGCAGCAGGGAGGCACGATGATTGTGCCCGACGAGCCTGCAAGCGGCACGCCGCAGACCGACGGCGGCACGCTGGTAGTGCCCGACGTGCAGGAGGAAACTCCTGCGCCCGAACCGCAAGACGACGGCGACACGTTCGTGATTCCGACCGAACCGGAAGAAACCCGGCAACCAGCGGAAACGCCTGACACACAGGGAGTAACGACGATACCGGCCGAACCGCAGCCGGCACCGCAACCTGACGCCACGCAAAAGACGGCAAACGACGAGGCGAAAGACGGCAAATCGCAGCCTGAAATGCCGCAAAACGCAGGGCAAAATGCCGTCTCCGGCAAAACGGACGACGACGCCCCGCAGGAAGACGAGTTCATAATAGAGTTCAGCGGCGACGTAGGCGGCGCGCAGGACGACGCTGGCGGCAATGCTGGGGAAGACCGCCGCCAAGACAGTTACGACCTTGAGGACGAGTATTACGACCTCGACGGATTTTAATTCGGTGACAAGCAGACGAGCAACGAGTGACAAGCAAACGAGCAACGAGTGACAAGCTGGTAAGTGGCAAGGCAAAGCAACTTGTTTGCTCGTCTGCTTGTCACTCGTCAACTAAATAATCAACAATGAGCAACGGATTACTTTTATGGGCCGACGACGAGATAGAACTGCTCCGCGCCCACATCCTTTTCCTTGAGAAAAAAGGGTACGACGTTGTTACCGTTACCAACGGCACCGACGCCGTAGATCAGTGCAGGCAAAAGACTTTCGACCTGGTACTGCTCGATGAGATGATGCCCGGCCTCAGCGGACTTGAGACCTTGCAGAAAATCAAGGAGCTGTCGCCCGCCACGCCGGTGGTTATGGTCACTAAGAGCGAGGAGGAAAACATCATGGACCAGGCGATAGGCTCGAAGATTGCAGACTACCTTATCAAGCCCGTAAACCCCAACCAGATACTCCTTTCGCTTAAAAAGAACATCCACCAGAAGGAAATCGTCACCGAGGTAACGCAGAGCGGATACCAGCAGAGCTTCCAAGACATCGCCCTGCAAATCAGCGAATGCAAGACCTGCCGCGACTGGATGGACGTTTACCGCCGCCTTGTGCACTGGGAGCTTGAGCTTAGCGGCACTGACAGCGGTATGACCGAGATGCTCAAGATGCAGAAAGAGGAGGCCGACAACGGCTTCGCAAAGTACGTGAAAGCCCACTATATGGAGTGGATGGAGGACATTGCAGGAGGCTTCACGACAGCCGGCCAGGCTGCGCCGAAGTTCCGCCAGCCGCACGCCGGCCAGCGTGGCGCGCAGCCAAGGGCCGAGGAACGCCCCCTGATGAGCGTTGACATATTCAAGAAGAAGATATTTCCGCTGCTCGACGCGGGCGAAAAAGTCTTCCTCATTGTCATCGACAACTTCCGCTTAGACCAGTGGCGCGTCCTGTCGCAGGAAATCGGCGATATGTTCGACATCGACGAGCAGACCTACATAAGCATACTGCCCACGGCCACGCAATACGCCCGCAACGCCATCTTCAGCGGCCTGATGCCGGTCAAGATAGCCGAGATGTTCCCCGAACTCTGGGTTGACGAGGACGAGGAAGAGGGCAAGAACCTCAACGAGGGGCCGCTGATAAAGACCCAGCTGGAGCGTTTCCGCCGCCGCGACGCCTTCTCTTACCACAAGGTTAACGACTCCACGGGCGCGGACAAGTTCCTGCAAAAGTTCAACACGCTGAAGAACAACCAGCTCAACGTGCTCGTTATCAACTTCATAGACATGCTCAGCCACGCCCGCACGGAGTCGAAGATGGTGCGCGAGCTGGCCAACAACGAGGCCGCTTACCGCAGCATAACGCTCAGTTGGTTCCGTCATTCGGTGCTGGCAGACCTTTTCCGCATGCTCGCCCAGAGCGATTTCACCGTCGTAATCACCACCGACCACGGCAGCATACGCGCCTCGAAGCCGGTCAAGATAATAGGAGACCGCAACACGAACACCAACCTCCGCTACAAGCTCGGCAAGAACCTGAACTACAACCCCAAGGAAGTGTTCGTGATAAAAGAGCCTCACAAGGCCATGCTGCCCGCCCCGAACCTCAGCACCTCGTATGTGTTCGCCACGGGCGACGCCTTTTTCGCCTATCCCAACAACTACAATTATTACGTCTCTTACTACAAAGACACCTTCCAGCACGGCGGCATCTCGATGGAGGAAATGATTGTCCCGCTCGTCACGATGAAGGTGAGGAGAAGATAATTTAACAGCAGACAAGTGACGAGTGACAAGCAGACAAGTGACAAGGCAAACAGGCTTGTTTGCTTGTTGCTCGTCACTTGTCACTAAAATAAACAGACAATGGAAATCAAAATCAGCAATCTTGAGACCATCGGCGAGGCTGCGGCCCGGTTCGCCGACAACATGGGGCGCGCCCGCGTGTTCGCTTTTTACGGCAAGATGGGCGCCGGAAAGACCACGTTCATCAAGGCCGTGTGCCGCCATCTGGGCGTCGAAGACGTCATAACGTCGCCCACGTTCGCCATCGTCAACGAGTACACGTCGGCCACGACGGGCGACACCGTTTATCATTTCGACTTCTACCGCATAAAGAAGCTCGACGAAGTTTACGACATGGGCTATGAAGAATACTTCTACGGCGGTGGAATTTGTTTCATCGAATGGCCCGAACTAATTGAGGGCCTCTTGCCCGACGACGCCGTGAAGGTGACAATCACCGAGGACGAAGACGGCACGCGCACCGTAAGTTTCTGACAATTCGTCAGCAGAAAGGGTGTGTCAAAAAAGGGAGTTAACAGGAGTTAGACGCTTCGCGTCGGAGTTATCCGGAGTTAACGGACAAATGCCAAGTTGTTGTAACACAAGCTATTGTCCGTTAATTCCGGCGGATGAAACGAGCCGGACTATTCTTAACTACTGATAACTCCGTAATTTTGGCACCCCCGTTTGTTTTTGCTTATGGCGTGGCGCGTGGCTGCCTGCTTTCCGTTTTGCCGTAAATCACACTGCAAGAAGCCGTCTCTTGCAGTGTGATTTACGGCTTTTTGCAATGCGAAAAGCCGTCTCTTGTAAAGCCCTTTGCGTCAGGGAGTTATGCGCCTGACGATGCGCCGCCCGTTTGGCCGTGCCGTTTAAGGCAGTTTTTTGCGCAAAAGCGTACAAAGTTTATATGTTTTTAAGCCTTCGCGATGCACTATTTCAGCCTTTTCCGGGTTTTATAATAAAAGGTAGTTTTAGAAACAATGCTTATGAAAAAGATAATCTTGATATTCTTGGCGGCGTTCATCGCCACCGTCGGGGCAGCCGCCCAGGACGACGGCGGACGCAAGCTGACGAAGAAAGAGCGCAAGGCTCTTGAGGCGCGCATGGACAGCCTGGCCAACGCCAAGGCCGTGAAGGCCATCGACGACACGGCTTTCGTGCTTGAGGCCGACCAAGTGATGTTCAAGCGCGGGTATCTGGCCCACGTCGATTCTAACACCAACTTCCTGGCCTTCAACGGCGGCGAGGCCGTCGTCCAAGTGGCTTTCAACGTGCCGTGGCCGGGCTTCAACGGCCTCGGAGGCATCTCCGTGGAGGGCAATGTGTCAAAATACAAGAAGACGACCGACAAGCGCGGCAACACGTACATCGAGGCCAACGTCAGCGGCACGGTGCTTTCGGCCCGGCTGTTCATCACGCTTTACGGCGACAGCAACAAGGCCACGGTTGACATACAGCAAAACTTCTATTCGGGGCGGATAACCCTCAACGGCGTGATAGTGCCCGCCGGGGAGAGCGACGTGTTCCAAGGCGTCACGATATGACGCGCCGGCGGCTTTGCCGGTTGATGCCGCGAAAGTGCCCGGAGGTATTGTCTTGATTGTAGTCCGCCGCCTTGTCGCGTCTGCGTTTGGTGCCTGTCAGAGTCTGGGTTGCGCCGTCGCGTTACGTCGTTTCACGCTTCCGCCGCCGTCAGCCGTGCTTTCCTGAAGATGAAAGTCTGCGCCAGTCCGCGCACGGCCATATAGGCTATGAAGGCCGCCCACAGCCCATGGTTGGCCAAGCTGCCGCGAAGGACGTAATAAAGCGTGAAGAACGTCACGGCGGCGAGGAACATCGAGACGAGCATTCCGCGCGTCATCGTGCAGCCGATGAACACGCCGTCCCACACGAAAGCGGCCATGCCGGCCAGCGGAATGGCTAAAGCCCAGTAATAATAGGTGTGCGACGCCGCCACGACCGACGGCTCGTCGGTTAGCAGCGACAGGAAAGTGTCGCCGCCGAGGCCGTAAACGAGGGTGAAGCCTGCGGCCATCAGCAGTCCCCAGAGGAACAAGTGGCCAACGGTGGAACGCAGTGCGGCATTGTTGCGCGCGCCGTAATACTTGCCGGAAAGGGCTTCGCCGGCGTAGGCGAAGCCGTCCATTACGTAAGAGAAGAGCAGGTAAAACTGCATCAGCAGCGTGTTGACGGCCAGCACCACTTCGCCCTGCCACGAGCCTGCCGACGTGAAGAACAGCATGACGGACACCATGCAGAGCGTGCGGAAGAATATGTCGCGGTTGACGTTGAAGAAGTGGCGCATGGCCTCGCGCCGCCACACGCCCTGCCAAGTGAAGTGGCGGCGCAGCCGTCCGTAGCCCTTGGCGCACATCGCCAAGGCCATAAGGAAACCAGCGTATTGCGCTGTCAGCGTGCCGAAAGCCACTCCTTCCACCTTCATCCCGAACCCGAAGACGAGCAGCGTGCTCGCCGCGATGTTCACGACGTTCTGCACTATGGCCACGGCCATCGGCGCGCGGGAGTTCTGCATGCCGATGAACCAGCCCGAAAGGCTGAACAGTCCCAGCATGGCGGGCGCGCCGTAAATGAGTATGTTGAAGTAAGTCGAGGCCAGCGCGCCCACTTCCGCCGTGGGCCGCATTATCGAGAGCGAGGCCAGGCGCAGCGGTTCTTGCAGGGCGATGAGTGCCGCCGCCACGGCGAAGGCTATGCCCACGGAGCGCGCCAACAGGCGGGTTGTCTCGGCAAGGTCGCGCCGTCCGAGGGCCTGCGACGTCATCCCGCTCGTCCCCATACGCAGGAAGCCGAATATCCAGTAAATCACATTAAACGTCATTCCGCCCACGGCGATGGCCCCGATGTATGCAGCCGTGCCGAGATGGCCCACTATGGCCACATCTACCAGCCCCAAGAGCGGCACCGTGATGTTGCTCACAATCGAGGGCAGGGCTATCTTCAATATCTGTTTGTTACGCTTGTCCATTGCTTTCGGGGCGCAAAGTTACGGATTATTTCTTAAAGGTAAAAAGGTAAAAAAGTAAAAAGGTGAAAATGGCTTGCGGCGTGCCGTTTTCTAAAAGACGGCCTTTCGCATTGCAAAAAGCCGCAAACGGGAACGTAAAAGGGCGTCTTTTATCGTGTAAAAGACGCCCTTTTATAAGGCAGAAAGTAATGGCAGACGTAACCGTTTGACAGTCAGCTTGTTATGTAATGTTTCCTGCCGTGGTGTCTTCGCGGCGTTGTCATACGTCGCCGATGGGCTTTCCAATGTGTAAATAACGTTAAATAACGCACGTTTTTGTCACTTTTCGGTGTGGTAAAACGTATATATTATAAGAGCAAAGACATCTTTTCAGATAAAATCAAACCATGCCCCGGCCTGCGTAAGGTGTTGGGGCGAAACATAAACATCCATGTACAAGTATTTCGTGTTATTGTTATTAGTGCTTGCTCAGGCGGGCACGGCGATGTCGGCGTCAGATGGTGGCGGCTTCACCGTTAAAGGATTGGTGGTGGATTCGATCACCGGCGAGGGCGAACCTTACGCCACGGTGCGCGTGGAACGCGGCGGCGCGCCCGGCAAGGTGGTGAAAGTATGCGTAACGCAGAAGGACGGACGCTTTGCCGTAAGCCTCGCCGGTACGGGCGACTACCGCCTGACGGTAAGCTCGATGGGGCGTGCCGACGTGGTGAAAGACTTTGCCGTTGAGGCCGGGAAGCCTACTGTTGATCTCGGCACGATGAACATTCATGACGCCAAGAACGAGCTTACGGGCGTAGAGGTCGTGGCGCAGAAGCCGCTCGTGACGGCCGACATCGACAAGATTGGTTACGACGTGGAGAGCGACCCCGACGCCAAGACCAACACGGTGATGGAGATGCTGCGCAAGGTTCCTATGGTGACGGTTGACGGCGAGGACAACATCAAGGTGAACGGCAGTTCGTCTTTCAAGGTGTACGTCAACGGACGGCCCAACAATATGATGTCAAACAACCCCTCGGAGGTGCTCAAGAGCATGCCCGCCAACACCATAAAGAAGATAGAAGTGATAACCAACCCCGGCCCGAAATACGACGCCGAGGGCGTGGGCGGCATACTCAACATCATCACCGTAGGCTCCGGCTTCGAGGGATATACGGCCACAATATCGGCCAATGCCGGCAACACAGGCGCGGGCGGAGGCCTTTTCGGCACGGTGAAGGCCGGCAAACTGACCGTAAGCGCACGCTATAACTACACCTATTCCGACCGTCCGCGCAGCTATTCCGGCACAACGCTTACCGTGACGGGCGACGAGGCGTCGCCCTCTTCGGCCGACATCACCAGCGACGGAAGCAGCAAAGGCCGCAGCAACTTCCACATGGGCAGTCTCGAAGCGAGCTATGAGATTGACTCGCTCAACCTCGTCACCGGCTCGTTCGGCCTTTGGGGCAACAGCTACAGCAGCCGCGGCGCGTCGTCGGTGACGGGCGTAAGTCCGCTCGACGGCTCCGACTTGTACGCTTACTCTATGCCTTCCCGCTCGCACAACTCGTGGTTCTCAATCGAGGGAGGCATCGACTACCAGCGTCTTTTCAAGGTTAAGGAGCGAATGTTGACATTCTCTTACCGCATAAGCACCAACCCTGAGTGCACCGACTCGTACACCGACTACGAAGACATGACGGCTACCGACGGTTGGGAAGACTACCTGCGCCGCCTCGAAAACCTGCATAACGACGGACAACAGAACACCACCGAGCACACGTTCCAAGTGGACTTCACCACTCCTTTCGACTCTATCCACACCCTTGAGGCCGGCGCGAAGTACATCATGCGTAACAACTCGTCAGAGAACGACCGCTATACCATGACGGCGATGGACGGCGGCGGCTACACGTTTGACGAAGACCACAGTTCGCATTACCGACACAACAATGACATAATAGCCGCCTATCTCGGTTACGGCGTTAAGTGGAAACGCCTCTCCGGACGCCTCGGCCTGCGCTACGAACACACCATACAGGACGTGGAATACCTGCTTGGGCGGGGCGACGACTTCCGTAAGCACTTCAACGACCTTGTGCCTTCCGCCTCGGTAGGCTACCGGCTTACCGACACGCAGAACCTTCTCCTTAGTTACAATATGCGCATTTACAGGCCGGGAATATGGTACCTGAACCCTTACCTGAACGATGCCGACCCAACGTCAATCAGCCAAGGCAACCCCGATCTTGTCAGCGAGAAGAGCCATTCGGTGTCCCTCGGCTATAACAGTTTCACCAACAAGTTGAGCTTAAACCTCTCGCTGCGCTACAGCTTCACCAACAACAGCATCGAGAGCGTGACGTCGCTCGTCAGCGATTACGACATAGCGGGGCTGCAAAGCCCTACGGGTAAGAGCGTGCTCTACACCACCTACCGCAACATCGGCAAGACGCGCTCCGTCAACTTGAGCGCATACGCCAACTACAACCCCTTCACATCCACGCGCATTTACGCCAACCTGTTCGGCGGATGGCAGTATTACTCTGACGGGGCGGAACTGAAAAACCGCGGTTGGAGTATGTTTGCGTCTGGCGGGGTGCAGCAGACGCTGCCCAAGGACTGGCGCGTCAGCCTTAACTGTTGGGGGCAGACGCCGTGGATTTCGCTGCAAGGCAAGGGCAGCGGCTTCGTCGGTTATTCGCTTAGCGTCACCAAGCAACTGCTCAAGAAGCGGCTTACACTCTCGGTGTACGCCAACAACTTCTTCAAGAAATATATGGACTACGACGACACCACGTCGAGCACAGCCTTCACGCAACGCTCTTGGAGCAAGTTCGTTCAGCAGCAGTTCGGCCTTAGCGTGAGCTTCCGCATAGGCGAGTTGAAGGCTTCCGTCAAGAAGGCGGAGCGCACGATAAGCAACGACGACGTAAAAGGCGGCGGACAGCAGGGCGGCGGACAATAGCCGCAGCGTGCCCGCCTGCGTCACCGTTTACCGCCACTCGTTTTCCAAAAGCTATCCTTTTACAATGCAAAAGGATACAAACGGGAACGTAAAAGGGCGTCTTTTAGCGTGTAAAAGACGCCCTTTTATAAGGCGTTGATTATCAGGTGGTTCCGCAAACGGCCTTCGGCGTCACTTTATTTCTATTGTTTCGCCGTCATAGATGAACGTTGCCGCCTTCATTTCACGCAGCGCGCCGAGTACGTTCTCAATCGTTTCAGTACGTGGAAAAGTGAAGTGGATGCGCGTGTCTGCGGCTTGTTTCGAGCGGAATATTATGCTCTTGTTGTGCCATGCGCCTATTTCGTTCATGGCGTCTTGCAGTCTTGTGTCGTCGAAAATGAACATCCCGTTGCTCCAGCTCTTGGCTGACTGAATGTCGGCTTGCGACACATTCAGCCGTCCTTTGCCGTCGGTTACGGCTTGTTGGCCTTGGTGCAGTATGGCGTTTTGTTTACCGCCGTCAGTCTCAACGCGCACTTTTCCCTTGTAAAGCGTCACCGTGCGGTTTATTCCTGGATAGCATTTCACGTCGAACACGGTGCCGAGCACTTTAGCTTCCATACCGCCCATGTGTACGGTGAATGGTGCTTTTTCGTTGCGTTGCACGCTGAAGCGTGCCATGCCGGTCACTTTCACCTGCCTCGTTGCAGCGCGTCCTAAGTCTTGTGGATATTCAATGCTTGAGCCGGCGCCGAGCAACACGGCTGTGCCGTCGGGCAGATTGACGGGCTGTGTGGTAGCCGGGGGAGTGGTAATGATTACTGTTCCGCCGGCTGTGGAGCGTGTGACGGTGGCCGGCAGGTTGACGGCAGTGTAACTGCCCGATGCGCCAAGCGGCGATGCCGGCCGGTTCCAGGTGAACAACAGGACTACTACCACAATGGCGGCGACGGCCGTAAAGACAAGCCTTTTTGTGCGTAGTCGGCGGCGTGCCGCCTCGTGGCGCACTTCCATCTGCCGCCACGCGCGCTGCGCCTCTTCGTCCGTCGGCAAGTCTCCGAGAGCCTCGCCCAGTGCGTACAGCAGTTTCAGTTCATCCTTGCTGTATGCCGTATTGTCGTTGTTTTGCTTGTTGTTCGTCATAGTTCCTCGTTTATTTTTATGCTTGAGCGTATGGCGTCGAATGCCTTCCGTATGTGCTTTTTCACTGTTTCAGGACTTATTCCGAGTCGTTCGGCGGCTTGTGCGTGTGTCATGTGCTCGTAGTAACACATCCTTATGATGCTCCTTGTTGGCTCTTTCAGGCTGCCGGCCACGGCCTCCACATAGGTTAAGAGCCGTTCGCGACGGAGATAGTCGCCGTCAGTTGCGGCCTTGGTGGCTTCTATCAGGTCGGCCATGTGGCAGTTTTCCACCTTGATGTGCCTAAGCCTGTTGAGGCAAGCGTTGCGCACACATCGGTAAAGCCACGCTCCGAGGCAGCCCTCCTCCATGCCGGCGTGCCTGCGCCAGGCCGTTTCCATTACGTCGGCCACTATGTCGCGCGCCTCGTCGCCGTCGCCTGTGAACTGCGTGGCGAGGCGCACCAAGCGCGGGTAATGCCTTAGGAACATCCTGTGGAATTGCTCTTTGTTGTCGTTGCGTGATGTCATTTGCTGTTGTTTTCGGCGGGGCACGGACGGTAGTGCGCCGCATTCGGGTGCAAAGTTAGCCGTTATCGGCGACACGGCGGCGTCAAAGTCGCTGTTTTTCGGCTTGTCCTGCGCCACTTCCACGGTACTTGTTCTTTGTGGCGTTGAACGTGTAACTTACCGTCAGGCCTATCCTTCGGTAGTCCTGATGGTTCCTGTTGTCCGAATAAGTATGGTCGCCATACGCCGTGAAAGGGTAGTACCTTGTGTTTAAAAGGTCGTCGATGTCAAGTGAAATCTTTAGTGAATTGTCTTTGAAAAACGCTTTCGACACACGCAGGTTGACGTATCCCATGGGGCGTGTTATGGCGTAACTCTGCTTGGCATAGAACGTGTATTTGCCAAAGATGTTGACAAACCAGCCGTGGCCGAACGTGAAGTTGTTGTCAAGGCTTACGCTTACTTCAGGCTCGTTCCAGTGTTGTGTTATGCCGATGGTGCTTGTTTCAGCGTCATACCAGCTTATTGACGTTTGCAGGTTGGGCGTCCACGGTCCTATGGTAGGCATCAACGACACCGCCGCGCCGTACACGTTGGTGTAAGGGATGCTTGCCATCGTCTGCAACATCACGCCCGGATGGGTCTTGTCGTTGTAGGGTTTGAAGTATGTGGTGTACATATCCAGCACATAATCGTACCACAGGTTCAGCGTGATCCACTTCCATCCGCCCGTCAGCGAGATGTTGTGATGCTTCTGCGGCACAAGGTTCGGGTCGCCGTTGCTGTATATGTACTTGCTTGAGTAGGTGGTTGCGCTTGAGAGCATACTGTACGACGGACTGAACTTTTGCATCCTGTAAGCCAGCGCGAGGGATAAGTCGCCTTGCTTGTAAGTGGCTTGCAGCGACGGCAGCAGGTCGTTGTACGTAGGGCTTTGCTGGCGGTTGAGCACGCCTGCCTCGAAGTATTTGGTGCGCTGGTGCTCGTAACGGAGGCCCGCCGTGACGCTGAACTTGCCCCAGCTGATGCTGTAATCGGCGAACACCGAGTAGTAATATTGCCGCAGATGGTCGTCGGCGTCGGCTGAGAAGCCGCTCTGTGTGAAGCGGTCTCGGCGGTCGGTGAAGGTCTCTTCGGTGCCTACGGCTATCGAACTTTTATCCGTTTGGTATGAAACCACTAACTTTGCGGCGTATAGTTTGTTGCTGACGTCGTTGTCAGACTTGGCGTTTACCACGCCGTTATTCGTTACAGTCTGCCCCTGGCTTACGCTTGAGCCGTAATAATCGGCGTTGAAGTCGATGCCCCATCGCCCGAAAGTGGCGTTATAATAAGCGTTGACGGAGTGGCTCCAGTCGGTGTGCGACGTGAAGTCTGACGTGAAATCGATCTGTTCCACAAAGTCGCCGTCGCGGTAAACGGTGGTGTTGCCCCGGCTTTTGCCTGTTTCTTCGCCGAGCAGTTTGCCCGGAACGTAACGCACGCCGAACGCCTGACGCGCGTCAGGTTCGTAGTTGAAACCTATCTCCCCGCGGAATATTGTGTTTTTATTCACGGCAGTCGCGCTTGTCCGTGTTTGCCAAGTGGACGACGACCACATTGTGTTGTTGTTCGAATACGATCTGTAATTATTGTTCTCGAAGAAGTAACCGCGTATGAAGACGTCAAGTCCGCCCGTGCGGTAGTTAAGCCACACGCCCTCGTTGCCACTCCCTTTGCGTCCCTGCGCCCATCTGGCCGTGGCCTGTCCGCTAAGCCCTTCGCCCCTGCGGCGTTTCGTCTTGAGGCGTATCACCGCACCTGTGGTCGAGGCGTAGCGTGCTCCAGGATTCATAATCACATCGGCGGAAAGTATCTCGTCGGCCTGTATCTGCGCCAGTTCGGCGGTGCTTCGCACTTTGCGGTTGTTGACATACACCTCGGCCGCGCCGCGTCCTATTACGTAGTATGAGCCGTCTTCGCCATTGACGAGGGGCAAGTGGCTTATTATTTCGTCTGCCGTGCCAAGCCTTGCGAACGGCGTACCGGCGATGTTGGCGGTCAATATGCCGCCCTTATGTTCAATCATCGGACGGTCGGCCTTCACCACTATGCCCTCAAGCAGGCGTGTGTCTTCGGCCAAGGCGATGCTGTTGTCCGCTCGGCACACGGTCGTCGCCGTCTTGTATCCTACGAACGACACCTTCAGAAGGCATTTCTCCCTTGGCAGCGAGGGCAGTGTGAACGTGCCGTCACCGGCAGTTACGCAGCCGGTTACATACCGTTGGTTTTCCGCTGTGAGCATTATTATGTTTGCGAAAGCCAAGGGATGTCCTTGCCTGTCGGTTACGCGGCCCGTCACCTTCCTGCTTTTCGCCCCGTCTTTGTCATACTGTATGACGAAGTAACCGTTTCTTTCAACGTAAGCGAAAGGTTTGCCGTAAAGTACGATGTTGATGGCTTCGGTCTCGGTCTTGCCTTTGAAGGCGGCGGTTACACGGTAGCGTTCGGTCTCGCTGTAAGTGAACAGGATGCTCTTACCGCCCAGTTGTTCTATTTGTTTCAACGCAGACGGCAGGGGGCAGTCGGTCAATGATAATGTTATGAGCCTGTCTTTGTGTCCCGTGCCGGCCATTGCCGTGATGAAATATAGGACTAAGAATACAGTGGTGGCGTTTCTGTTGGAATGTATTTTCAGTGCAATCATTTTGCTTGGTGCTTTTGCTTATATTACACCCGGCATACTGAAATTGGTACGTTTACATCCTTTGTTTTATAAAATGTTAACACACGCCATTCTGATTTGCCGTCACTTGCGGTGCGATTTGCCGTCATTTGCAAGCTGAATGACGGCAAATCGCAGGGTGAAAGGCCACGTTTTGTAACGTGGTTTGTAATTCGTTGATAATCAATGTGTTGTGTGCGGTTGAGTGCTTGGTCGTTTGTCGTGTTGTGAAAGTCAGGTTGCCAGCCTTGCAGAGCCTTTGGGCATTATGTTTTCCAGCGGTGTGCAGTCGCGTCTTATGAGGCTCGCCACAAGCCCGGTGATGAAGTGTTTTGAGTCGGATTTCCTGCCTACGGAGTTGTCGTAGGCGTAAGACGACGTGCATACGCCGTGCCGCCACTCCTCATGGTATGTCTTCGTACCGCCGTGCTTGGCAGGGTGCAGCGTCCAAGTGCCGTCGGGGCGTCCCTCGCCGTCGTAGCCGCCTGTCAGCCGTTCGCCGTCGAGGTAGCACTCAACGGCACTGACAGGGTGGTTGTCTTCAAACCTCATGCGTATCTCCGTGACGCCGGTCTTGAAGGCTGCCGCGCCTGATTTGCATACGGACCGGTATGAGTACGTACCCGTAAGACTGCCGCCGGCGTATTCGGCGGTAAGCTCGCGCCTCACGCCGCGTGCCTTCCGGGTGAACGTCCACTTGCCTTCCTTCCTGCCGGAGGCGAAGTGTCCGCCAGCCGTCTCAACCACTTTGCCCAGTGCTACGTCGTTATATTTGCGTGTGAAATGGAATGTTCCGTTGTATATTCTGCCGTCGGCCGCCTCGTCATAGTAATACTCCGCCCGGCCGTCATGATACCTGCCGCTGTAGCGGCTGCTCCCGTTGGCGACGGCGTGCGGGGCTGTCAGTGACGCCGACAACCGCCTGATAAGCGTACACAGCATAGTTCTTGTCATACGTTAAATACCTTCCCAAAGCTCCATAGGGGTCTTTACGTACGGACATGAAGCGTGGAGCTTAATTAATGCCATGTCCATGATGAAGGTCGTAGGAAAAACCTAAAAGAGAGATATAGCCATTGCACCCCACGCCGAAGCGTGAGAACCACCCTGCCTTCGTCTCTCTTTGTTGTGAAAATTTCCTACGTTTTCATCATCGAGAAAAGCATTGCGCTTCTTTATCCGTATGTCATTAAACGGGCTGATACGCCCATTCGACTGCAAAGATACGATTTTACGGTGAAAAAAGGAGAAAAGAAACGGGAAAAGTTAAAAATAAAATTTAACCCAAATCGGTCATTAGACCATATAAGTCAGAGTATTGTCGTGCATTCATACTCTTCGACTACTTATGTGTATCTGCCGCCATCTTGCTTCCCGCCCCGTCTCGGCGTAGCCCGCTACGCTTTCGCAAGGACGGAAAGCAATATGTCTGACATTAACCCATAATTAGCCCGAAGTCTAATGACCGATTTGGGTTTAAGAGCTTGATAAATTAAGAATTAAGAGTTAAGAATTAAGAAAATATGCCACGTTGGTGATTTTCTTAATTCTTAACTCTTAATTCTTGATTACAATAAAGTTGTTTATTGCTTGTTGGCGCGCTTGCGTTCGTTGTGGTCGAGGATGATTTTGCGCATGCGCATCGACTTCGGCGTCACCTCGACAAGCTCGTCCTCCTTGATGTATTCGAGGGCTTCCTCAAGCGAGAGGACGGTGCGCGGCACTATGCGGGCCTTGTCGTCGGAGCCGCTGGCGCGGGTGTTTGTCAGCTGTTTAGCCTTGGTTACGTTCACAACGAGGTCGTTGTCGTGGACGTGTTCGCCTACCACCTCGCCTGCGTAGACCTCCTCTCCTGGGTCGATGAAGAACTTGCCGCGGTCTTGCAGCTTGTCTATCGAGTAGGCGTAGGCCGTGCCGGTCTCCATCGCTATCATACTGCCGTTTATGCGGCGGGTGATGTCTCCCTTGTAGGGTTGGTACTCCTTGAAGCGGTGGGCCATGATTGCTTCGCCCTGGCTGGCGGTGAGCACGTTGGTGCGCAGGCCTATGATGCCCCGTGAGGGGATGTCGAACTCGATGTTGACGCGGTCGGCCTGGCTCTCCATCGACGTCATCTCGCCCTTGCGGCGGGTAACCATGTCAATCATTTTGCTGGAGAATTCCTCCGGCACGTTTATCGTAAGCTCCTCTATCGGCTCACATTTCTGGCCGTCGATTTCCTTGTAAATCACCTGGGGTTGGCCTACCTGAAGCTCGTAACCCTCGCGGCGCATCGTCTCGATGAGCACCGAGAGGTGGAGCACACCGCGCCCGCTGACTATCCACTTGTCCGTGGAGTCGCCGAAGGGAGCCACGCGCAGGGCGAGGTTTTTCTCCAATTCCTTCTGCAAGCGGTCGTTGATGTGGCGGCTGGTGACGTATTTGCCCTCCTTGCCGAAGAACGGCGAGTCGTTGATTGTGAACAGCATGCTCATCGTAGGCTCGTCAATCGCGATGGGGGGCAGCGGCTCCGGGTTCTCGAAGTCGCAGATGGTGTCGCCTATCTCGAACTTCTCCAGGCCTATGATGGCGCAGATGTCGCCGCTCGACACGCTTGGAGTCTTGGCGTGGCCCATGCCCTCGAAGGTATGCAGCTCCTTGATTTTGGTCTTCTCCTGGGAGCCGTCTCGGTGGCAGATGGTGACGTTCATGCCCTCGGTCAGCGTGCCGCGGTGCACTCGGCCCACGGCTATGCGGCCCGTATAGCTTGAGTAGTCGAGGCTGGTGATGAGCATCTGGGGCGTGCCCTCAAGGGCTTTCGGGGCGGGTATCACCTCGACAATCTTGTCGAGCAGGTAGTTGATGTCGTTAGTCGGCGTCTTGTAGTCTTCGCCCATCCAGCCGTTCTTGGCCGAGCCGTACACCACGGGGAAGTCGAGCTGGTCTTCGGTGGCGTTGAGCGAGAACATCAGGTCGAACACCATCTCGTACACTTCTTCCGGCCGGCAGTTGGGCTTGTCAACCTTGTTAACCACGACTATCGGCTTCAGACCTATCTGTAAGGCCTTTTGGAGCACGAAGCGCGTCTGCGGCATCGGCCCCTCGAAGGCGTCAACCAGCAGCAGGCAGCCGTCGGCCATGTTCAAGACGCGCTCCACTTCGCCGCCGAAATCAGAGTGTCCCGGAGTGTCTATGATGTTGATTTTCGTACCTTTCCAGTTAATCGAGACGTTCTTTGAGAGTATGGTTATCCCTCGCTCACGTTCCAAGTCGTTGCTGTCGAGCACCTGGCCGCTCAAGTCCTGCCCGTCGCGGAACAGGTTTCCGGCCAACATCATCTTGTCCACGAGCGTCGTCTTGCCGTGGTCTACGTGGGCGATAATCGCAATGTTTCTAATGTCTTGCATACTAATACCTTATAAAATCGGGTGCAAAATTACATTATTTAATTAAGAATTAAGAATTAGGAATTAAGAAAATTACTTTGCGGCGGATGTTTTCAGTGTTTTGTAATACGGCGTTACGTCTGGTCGGCGCAAATCGTCCGCAATGTCAAAAAGCAATGACGACAGCGCGAAACGATGCCAATGTGTCAACTGAAGAATGTCAACTGCTTGTCGTAAAATAGCTTCCGGCGATGGCGTTCGCGGCCTCCGGTCTCGCCGATGACGGCCTTCCGAGGTGCCATTCACGGCCTTTGGCAACCCGAATGACGGTCTTTTACTATGCCAAGAGCCGTTATTAAGGGTGGTCTTAACGGCTGAAACCGTATGAATTAACGGCTGAAGCCGTGCGAAACGTGCCTTTTTGCGCCTCGTTTTGCACCTTTTCGTTGCACAATACACCCGTAAGGGCTGTTAAAGCGTTGGTTTAAAACGACTTGCGTTTGCACACTTCTCCTTGCGATATTTCCGCACAAAATATTTATTCTGCAAAATATCGCAGTCTGGGAGCGTCAACGTAAATCAATGTGTCACGGCTTTTCGCCATATCGCAGCAAAACGTCAGGCGTGAGTTTGGCGTTATATTGTTTTACAAAAAGCCGA
>CALUGU010000027.1 GCA_944320255.1 uncultured Prevotella sp.
CGGTCAGAGTATTAATGTCTGTAACTGTTTCATAGGTTTAAGTTTGTAAATGTATTCGTTTGATATTAAGTGATTTTTGATTATGTTCTTGTAAAAACACCGCAAACAGCCGCAAGGAAGGCTGCGCCACTTGGCCGTTTGCTCTTAAATCATGGGCAAAGATAATGATTTTTGCGGGTAATGCAAAATAAAACGTGGTTAAACTTACCCATTGGCGTAATTATTTACGCCACCTCGTGAATGGTGCTTTCTGTTTGTTGCATTCCGGCTGCTTTTACTTACGGTTTCCATTAGCTTCAGGCAAGTTCGCAAGAGACGGCTTTTCGCATTATAAAAGGCCGTCTCTTGCAGGGCGAAAGGCCGTGTCTTGGAGGCTGAAAGGCCGTTGTTTGAAATTGTAACCATTGTCGCGCTTTGCCTGAAAATGACTTCAACCCAAATCGGCCATTAGAAGCTAATTCTATATTTACGGTTGCTTGTCAGCTCTTCATCCATCTTCCGCACTGCTGTTGCCATCTTGTTTCCCGTTTTATCTCAATGTAGCCCGCTACATCTTCGATAAAAGCGGAAAGCAACCTGGCTGACAGCAGTACGAAATAATGATTAAGCCTAATGGCCGATTTTGGTTTGAGCTGTGATTTATCGTTTTTTCAGGCTTTAAAGTAATGATATGTTAAATATTCGATTTTTGTCTGTGAAAATTTGCATAGTTCGCTATAAAATTATATATTTGCCACATCTTATTTATGATTTCGAGTATTTGGACGAAATCGCCAGAGGTTGGTAGCATCCTGCACCAACCTCTTTTTTTGTGGCGCATTTTGCGGTTTGCCGTAAAATCGTTAAATTTGCATAGTTTTAACCTTGATGGTGTAATGAAGAAACTTATATTTGCAATAATTCCACTCATCGTGACAGTGGCGTTGGCGTCTTGCGAAAAAGCTGAGCTTGGCGGGGAAGGCGACGGCACGGAAGAAGTAGGCGGCACTGCCGACGACGGTGACGGCGGCGACAACGGCGGGTGGTACGGCGGCGAAGACGGCAACGATGAAGACCTCGTATATTTGGGAGACACGGTTGACGTGGAGACATTCAGGACACACGCCATTTACGGCCAGGTGTGGGTGAAGGGGTATATCGTGGGTGCGGCGACGGGCGCGCACAACCAGCGCAGATACGAGTTCGGGCCGGAATTTAATTTCGACACGGCGATACTAATAGCCGACGACCCCGGCGAAGATGACAAGGACATGACTGTGCCGATAAGCCTGACAAGCTGTTCTGACGATTTGCGCGCCGGGCTGAACCTTGTGGCGCATCCGGAAAACAAGGGTAAGTTTGTCTGGATTTACGGTGTCCAGGAAACATATCTCGGCTTACAGGGCATAAAGCATATAGACGCGCTAAAGCCTTCAGATGATTTTTTAGATTAATAAAAAAACAATTTGTCAAGCAAATTTTTTGCCAAGTTGGCAAATCTTTTTATTTTTGCAAACGTTATAAATAATTTTTCACTAAAAACAAACCTTTCGCCTATCGGAACATCATTACTTAAATAAGAAAAAAGAAAAGTAATAATGGGAAATCTAAACTTGTTGACAGACGAGGAACTGGCCTTGTCTTACATCAACGGGGACAACAAAGCCTTTGACGAGCTGCTGGCGCGCACGCAGGAAAAGTTGTTCTCATACATATTGTTTGTCGTGAGAGACGAGGACAAGGCCAACGACTTGTTTCAGGAAACCTTCGTAAAGGTGATAACCAAACTGCATGAAGGCCGTTATGTTGACAGCGGTAAGTTCAGCGCGTGGATTATGCGGATAGCGCATAACGTTATAATGGACTGGTACAGGGAGCAGCGTTCGCGCAGCTTGATAGAGCCGACTGAAAACAACGACCTCTCAAACATAAGCGGCGGAGAGGTGCTCGACCAGAACGTTGAGAACAAGTATGTCAACGAACAGGTGCTGGCTGACGTGAAAAAGATGATGAACCTCTTGCCGCCGACGCAGCGCGAGGTCGTCTTCATGCGCTTTTACCAGGATTTGTCGTTCAAGGAAATATCAGAGCTTACGGGCGTAAGCATCAACACTTCATTGGGCAGGATGAGGTATGCCATCCTCAACCTTCGCAAGATGACACGCGAACACAATGTAGTGTTGCAGCTGGACTAATTAAAAAATTAAGAGTTAAGAGTTAAGAAAATATGTCTTGTTGGCTAATTACAAAGGTATTTTTCTTAACTCTTAACTCTTAATTTTTAAAGCCTTTTGAGGCTGCTTATCACTTCTTCGGGCTTGTCAGCCTTGAAGATGTAGCTTCCGCTTACGAGCACATCCACTCCAGCCTCGACGAGGCGCGGCGCAGTTTCAGATTGCACGCCACCGTCAACTTCAATGAGCGCATTGGAGCCGGAGGCGTCGATCATCCGGCGCAATCGCTTCACCTTATTTATAGTGTTCTCAATGAATGTCTGTCCGCCGAAACCGGGATTAACACTCATCAGCAGCACCATGTCAACGTCGCCGATAATGTCTTCAAGCATACACACCGGGGTTGACGGGTTCAGCGTGACCCCGGCTTTCATCCCGGCGTCGTGGATTTCGTGTATGGTGCGGTGCAGGTGCGTGCACGCTTCGTAGTGCACGTTCATCATCATCGCACCCAAAGCCGCCGTGCGTGCGATGTAGCGTTCAGGCTTGGTGATCATGAAATGCACGTCGAGCGGCTTCTTGCATACCTTTGCCACGGCTTCAATTACCGGAAAGCCGAACGAAATGTTCGGGACGAACACGCCGTCCATGACGTCCAAGTGCAGCCAGTCAGCCTCGCTGCGGTTAATCATGTCGATGTCGCGCTGCAAGTTGATGAAGTTCGCAGCCAACAATGATGGGGAAACAAGTGTCGCCATATTATTTGTCTGTTTAATGACGTTAGTTGAGGCAGTACACCTCGTTTTTCCCGTTCATCTTGATCAGCCTGTAAGTGTAGGCTATCTGCTTTATAATGTTCAAGGTCTTGCTTGACGGCTTGCAGTCTTCAGGTGTAAAATGTTTCATAGGCACGTGTTTTTATGTGTTATTATTATTGTAACGCAGCCTGTCGGTTTTTATTACACAGATATGCCGATTTTTTCCTTGGCTTCTGCCATACGTCAAGTGCAGCTCCGGCGTTTACCTCGTTTTAGGTATTAGCCGGCCGGTCGGTCGTAGTGAAAATACCTATTAATTATGATTGTTTGTTTCGTGGAAATTTTGTTATTTTGCAATCAGAAATAACTTGAGTCGTGAATTTTATTTTGGACACGTTAATGTGTTCTTACGGAGGCGGACAATGAAAAATAACAAGATGTACGAGGCTGACGACAAGATGATCTCGCTTATCGCCGACAATTACAACATATTGCAGAGCCTTGGCAGGTTTGGCATCAACCTCGGCTTCGGCGACAAGACCGTGCGCGAGGTGTGCGAAGACCAAGGCGTAGACACATACACGTTCCTCGCCGTTGTCAATTTTTCCATCAACGGTTACCGCGACTTCGACGACGGAGGGCGTTTCTCCATCCCGACGTTGCTGCATTACCTGAAAGCCTCGCACGAATATTACCTTAATTTCCAGTTGCCTTCGATACGCAAGCAGCTCGACGCCGCGCTCGACGAGAGCGACAACCTGGCACGGCTGATAATGAAGCTGTATGACGAGTACGCCCACGAGATAAGGCGGCACATGCAGTATGAGGAAAAAACGGTGTTCCCCTACGTTGACGACCTGCTGGCGGGAAAGGTGAACAACGAATACGACATGGAGACTTTCTCGAAGAAGCACGGGCAGACCGACCAGAAGTTGAGGGAGCTTAAGAACATCATAATAAAATACCTGCCGAGCGACATCCAGCACAACAACCGCCTCACGGCCACGCTCTACAACATATATAATAATGAAGAATGGCTCGAAAACCATTCGCAGGTGGAGGAGTGCATTTTCATTCCCGCCATAAGGAAGTTGGAGCGGAAGTATAAGCAAGACGACGTGAGCGTGAAGATTTCAAAGATGATAAGCCAAAGCCACGACAGCAGCGAAGCCTTGAGCGACCGTGAAAAGGAGGTGATTGTAAGCCTTGTGCAGGGGATGAGCAATAAGGAGATAGCCGACCACCTTTGCATCTCTGTCAATACGGTGATAACCCACCGCCGCAACATAGCCCGCAAGTTGCAGATACACAGTCCGGCGGGCCTCACGATTTACGCCATCGTCAACAATTTGGTTGACATTTCGGCCGTGAAGTTGTAGCTTTATTACAATCACGTCAGACTTGTAATATAAACGCTGGTTGCATAAACCAGCGTTTTTTTGTTTTATCTATTACATCGTTTGTAAAGGCTGAAGCCGTCCGTATAAAAATCAAAACAGTTTCTTAAAGCAAAAAACAATCATAAGTTTTGTCTGTTTTGGATAATTAATTGTATATTTGCAGCCGTAAAGTTGTATAAAATGGAAAACTTTTTAAAATTTAAATCATTAAAAGTTTTCCCAAAAGAACAACTTTTAAACTTGTACATATAATAAAATTACACGAAATGACAAACTTAGAGACGATGAATTTCACGATTACCAAGCGTGACGGAAGCGCAGAGCGTTTCAGTCTGGACAAGATAATGAACGCCATAGTAAAGGCGTTCGGTTCTGTTGGAGAGCAGGCCGACCTGAGCCGCATATTCGGCATAATCAACCATCTGGAACTGAAGGACGGCGTAACAGTGGAGGACATACAGAACCAAGTGGAGGAAGCCTTGATGAAAGAGGGCTTTTATAAGGTGGCAAAGAGTTTCATGCTCTACCGCCAGCGGCACACGGAAGACAGGGAGACGATAGACAAGATGAAATTCCTGTCAGACTATTGCGGAGCGTCAAACGCGGCCACCGGCTCGAAGTATGACGCCAACGCCAACGTTGAGCACAAGAACATCGCCACGTTGATAGGCGAGTTGCCGAAGTCAAACTTCATCCGCCTGAACCGCCGCCTGCTCACCGAGCGCATTAAAAAGATGTACGGCAAGGAGCTGGCCGACAAGTACATCTACCTGCTCGACCATCATTTCATCTATAAAAACGACGAGACAAGCCTCGCCAACTATTGCGCTTCGATAACGATGTACCCCTGGCTGATAGGCGGCACGATGTCGATAGGCGGCAACTCCACGGCACCCACCAACCTGAAATCGTTTTGCGGAGGTTTCGTCAACATGGTGTTCATGGTGTCGAGTATGTTGAGCGGAGCTTGCGCCACGCCGGAGTTCCTGATGTACCTTAATTATTTCATAGGCATGGAGTACGGCGTTGATTACTGGAAAGAGCCTGGACGCGTGGTTGACTTGTCGGTGAAGCAACGCACAGTGGACAAGGTTGTGACCGACTGTTTCGAGCAAATCGTTTATTCAATCAACCAGCCCACGGGCGCGAGAAACTATCAGGCCGTGTTCTGGAACATAGCCTATTATGACCGTCCGTATTTCGAAAGCCTGTTCGGCGAGTTCCGCTTTCCCGACGGCAGCCGTCCCGACTGGGACGGGTTGAGCTGGTTGCAAAAGCGTTTTATGAAATGGTTTAACAAGGAACGCACCAAGACCGTGCTGACATTCCCCGTTGAGACGATGGCGTTGCTGTCGAAAGACGGCGACGTGATAGACAAGGAGTGGGGCGACTTCACGGCCGAGATGTACGCCGAGGGACACTCGTTTTTCACCTATATGAGCGACAACGCCGACTCGTTAAGCTCTTGCTGCCGCCTCCGCAACGAAATTCAAGACAACGGCTTCAGCTATACGCTCGGCGCGGGAGGCGTGTCAACTGGCTCTAAGAGCGTGCTTACGATCAACCTCAACCGCTGCGTGCAATACGCCGTGAACAACGGCGTTGACTATAAGGAATTCCTTGCGGGCGTCACCGACCTTGTTCACAAGGTGCAGCTGGCTTACAACGAGAACCTGAAAGAACTGCAACGCGCCGGTCTGCTGCCGCTGTTTGACGCCGGTTACATCAACATCGGGCGCCAGTATCTCACCGTAGGCGTCAACGGTTTGGTGGAAGCCGCCGAATTCCTCGGCCTTGAAATCAACGACAACCCCGGCTACCTCGCCTTCGTGCAGGGCGTGCTCGGCATAATAGAGAAGTACAACAAGGCCTACCGCTCCAAGGACGTGATGTTCAACTGCGAGATGATACCGGCGGAAAACGTAGGCGTGAAGCACGCCAAATGGGACAGGGAGGACGGCTATGCCGTGCCTCGCGACTGTTACAACAGTTATTTTTACGCCGTAGAGGACGACTCGCTCAACGTCCTTGACAAGTTCAGGCTTCACGGCGCGCCATACATCGAGCACCTTACGGGCGGTTCGGCCCTGCACATGAACCTTGAGGAGCATCTCTCGAAGGCACAGTACCGCCAGCTTCTGCGTGTGGCGGCGAAGGAGGGTTGCAACTATTTCACGTTCAACATCCCCAACACCGTATGCAACGATTGCGGTCACATAGACAAACGTTATCTGAAAGAGTGCCCACATTGCCACAGCCGCAACGTTGACTATATGACCCGCGTCATAGGTTATCTCAAGCGCGTGAGCAACTTCTCCGCCGCCCGCCAGGAGGAAGCCAAGCGCAGGCACTATATTAAAGTGAAGAGTTAAGAATTAAGGGTGGAGAATTAAGAATTAAGGGTGGAGAATTAAGAAACCAAATGTATTGTTTTTAACTTTATGGCGATGAAATATGTAAACACGGACGTGGTGTTCCAAGAAATACCCGACGAGGTGACGTTGGCCGTCAACATATCCAACTGTCCGTGCCGCTGCAATGGATGCCACAGCCGGTATCTTTGGAACGACGTGGGGCTGCCGTTGGACGCCGATGCTATAGACGGCATGATGGCTAAGTACGGCGACGGCATAACCTGCATCTGTTTCATGGGCGGTGACGCCGACCCGTCGGGCGTGGCGTCACTCGCCGGTTACGTGCATACGGCTTACCCTGCCGTGAAGGTAGGTTGGTACAGCGGGCGTGGGCGCATGCCGGACGGAGTGCCCCCCGGCGTTTATGATTACGTGAAGCTCGGCCCGTACATGGAAAGCCTCGGCGGCCTGAAAAGCCCTGCCACCAACCAGCGGCTTTACAGGCGTAGGCCCGACGGCGGCCTTGCGGACATCACGGCGCGTTTCTGGAATAAGTGACTCGCAAAGCCTGAAATAACAGCAAACATTTGCAATGTCGGCTTATTTTTACGTTGAAATCATTGCCGGACGGCAAATAATGCGTATATTTGCAGACGGACGGGGCTGTCCCGCCCATGACATACTGACAATAACGAAGAAGCGTTATGCTTATCTTGTGAATTGGAAACCTAGGAATTTTCACAATTACGCACAAGGAAGGCATAGTGGTTCTCACGCATAGCGTGAGCTGCTATACTATATCTGTGCGTAAGGTTTTCCTAGGACCTCCAATTCAAGACGTAGCATCGCAGCCTACGCTTTTTTCATATCTAATCTTAATCAGGCTTGTGGGGGACTGCAAGCCACGGAGGACGAGACTATGGCAACACCTCGCTTATGGAAAGTTACCTGCAAGAGACGGACACCGAACGTGCCCGAAGGGCTGACAGTTGAAATCGTAAAGAGCGGCACCAACACACCGCCCACGGCAAAGGAAATCAGCGCGGCCATCATGCAAAAATACGGCATCGCCGCAAGAGAAGAGTATTGCGGCCGTGGCTACTTCACGGCTGTGGAAGTGAAATGAAAACAGGTAATCAATTATGACAACAAACAAACTTTACATCTTGCTGCTGTTCATCGCTGCGCCGCTGTTCATGGCGTGCAGCAGCGATAACGATGAAGGTGGCGACGACAGCGGCGTAGCTACGCAGTTTGCGCCCTCAAAAGAGTCAACGACGTATTTCGCCAACGGCATCGATTTCGGTGCCAACAGCGGAGAACAGACCGTGACGTTCACCACCAACAAGCGGTGGACTGCCTTGTCAACCGAAGGCTGGTGTACTGTAACGCCGGGCAAAGGCTCTGCTGACGACGGGACAATGACCATAAAAGTATCTGAAAACAAGTCATATGAGAGCCGCGAAGCCGTAGTAACGCTGAAGACAGGCGAGTTGAACAACTATATCACCGTAAGGCAAGGCGGCGCAGGTACGGCAAAAATCCATCTCGATGCTCCAGGAACATTGGAGCAACAGCTCGGCGAAGACTACGGAAACATCAAGGAACTGATACTTACGGGCGAACTGAACGGCACCGACTTCAAGTTCTTACGTGAGCACATGCTCGACCTTGAAGGCTTGGACTTGAGCGAAGCGCGCATCGTTTCGGGCGGAGACAGCTATTATTTTAACGGCAGTGAAGAGCTTTATACGGAAACAGACAAGGTTACTGATTATCTGTTAAGTTTTTTTCAAAAGCCCAAAGTATAAAACTTCCGGCTTCAATAACGTATATCGGTTATTATGCCTTGGGCTTTTGCCAAGAGTTGACGTCTATAGACATTCCGCAAGGAGTGACGTCTATAGGTGATTGGGCATTCCTGTCTTGTGCCAATCTACGCTCGGTAAACATACCTGAAACCGTTACACAAATAGGCGGAGGCGCATTTTCGAACTGCATACACCTTGCAAAAATCAAGCTGCCGGAAGACGTAACGAAACTTTCTGACGGATTGTTTAATGGCTGTTCAGACCTGAAAGACATTACATATTCTTCTAAATTAGACTCCATTGGAGTGGCCGTTTTTAGTTCTTGTTCCAGCCTTGAAAAGATAACGATACAAAAATCAGTAAAATATGTATCAAGTGGGGCGTGGTATGTCTGCATTAACCTAAGAACATTGGAATACCATTCTGGAAAAATATGGGCAACTATTATTACAGATTGCCCAAATGTTTCCAATATAATAATAGGTGATGAAGTGCAAGAAATAGAATTAGGGGCATTTTGTGGTTATGAAGCCTTGCGGACATTAACTATCCCAGCGAACGTCAAGAAACTTGAACAAAACATCTTTTCAGGTTGCAATATGGAAACGCTTTACATGGAAGCAACAACGCCGCCGGAAACTGACGGTTGCCTGACAAACGATGATTGGGACTATTCAACCCATACAAACGCCATGAGCAAATGCACACTTTATGTGCCGAAAGGTGCTAAGGCTGCATATCAAAAGGTGGGCTGCCCTTGGACGGACTTTAAGGAAATAGTGGAATACTAAATCAATAAAAGAAACTATGAAATACGAAAACGTAAAGATGACGGGCGATAACGACATCGTGCGTTATGCTCTTAGGAAAGACGGCGAAAAGCCACTTGTGGTTATAGGGCTTAATCCCAGCACGGCGAACGAGGCCAAGGCAGACCCGACGATGACGCGCGTGATGGGGATAGCGGAGCGCAACGGCTTTGACGGCTTTATCATGTTGAACCTCTATCCGCAACGAGCTACCGATCCCGCCGGGCTTGACCGTGAGTTGAACTACGCCATGCATCAGGAAAACCTGCGGCAAATCATGGAGGCATTGAAGGACATAAACGAACCGACGGTGCTCCTTGCCTTCGGTAACAGCATAGGATTGCGCCCCTACCTGAAGACCTGCCTGCGCGACATCGTAGCCGCAATGGCCGACAAGCGTCCGTATTACGTATCGGTAGGCACGCTGACAAACTGCGGCAACCCGCGCCATCCGCTCTATGCTGGATACCGTGAACTTGAAGATTTTGACATCAACAGTTTCTTAAACAAATAAAACAACACAAGCAGGCATCAGACCAGCATAATGACAACATTATAAAATTAAACAAAACAGACATGAAAGAACTGAAGTTTTTTGCAGCAGGATTAGTCGGCTTGGCACTGCTGGCTGGCTTCTCGTCGTGCAGCGATGACGACGAGGAAACAGGTGACACAATTAACACTGAAGCCGTGTTCACAAACGGATGGCCTAAGAGTGCACCGGGCATACGCTCGATTACGCGCAACGCCGAAGGGCTTGTCACGGCGATGGAGACCGAAGAAAGCGACGTGACGTTTGAGTATCACAATATCAAGACGCGCGCCGACGGCGAGGCGTATGTGTTGATGACAGTCGGATACATGGGTGAAAAAGAATATGAAGCGAAGCTGACGCTTAACGGCAAGGGTTTTGTAACGAGGGCTGAAGGCACTGAATATATCGAAGACTACACCGACCCTGACAACTGGAGTTTCGGCTATAACTCTGACGGACAGCTGAATTACGTACATCATGTGTCAACCGATGAGGACGAGGAGACACGCATAACCTACTCCGGCGGCGACATTACAAAAGTGGTTGAGACAGACAACGAAGGCGACGGAGGTTACACGTTCAACTTCAGCTACACGTCAGACAAGGTGACGACGCCTATTGAGAACAAGGGCGGCATCATGCTTTATGACGGCATCTTTGAAGTAGACCTTGACCAAATGGATGTGCTTTACTTCGCCGGACTTCTCGGCAAAGCCACCAAACATCTGCCCGTAAGCGAGTATGCCCCTGATGAAGACTATACATATCGCTTTGAGTGGGGCGTCAACAACGCCGGGCTGCCAGAGTGGGTTTGGATTGACGGATACCGTGAATACTTCGAGTGGTGACAAACAGCGGAAGTCTCTTTTTTAGGTTAAAACGGAGTTGACAGGAGTTAGGCTCGTTTCACTCACCGGAGTTAGCTGACAAAAGTGTATGTTACAACAACTTGGTATTTGTCGGTTAACTCCCGATAACTCCTGTTAACTCCTTTTCCTATCCATTTTGCCAAATTCTCTTTTTTGCGTAAAGATTTGTCCGTATCGGTGAAATGATGTAATTTTGCACCCAATTACAAATCAAAGGAAAGAAAAAGATGACTCACAATTTATTAAAAGGTAAGCGCGGCATCATCTTCGGCGCGCTCAATGAAGACTCTATCGCATGGAAGGTGGCCGTGAAGGCCGTTGAGGAAGGCGCGCGCATCACACTTAGCAACACGGCTATGGCCCTGCGCATGGGTACGCTCGACAAGTTGAGCGAGCAGCTCGACGCTCCCGTCATCGCCGCCGATGCCACAAGCGTGGAAGACCTTGAAAAGGTTTTCTCAGAGTCAGTACGCCTGTTGGGTGGCAAAATCGACTTCGTTTTGCACTCTATCGGCATGAGTCCCAACGTGCGCAAACACCGCACTTACGACGATCTCGACTATAATTATTTGCAGAAGACGCTCGACATTTCGGCCATATCGTTCCACAAAATGTTGCAGGTAGCCAAGAAGCAGGATGCCATAGCCGATTACGGTTCGGTGGTAGCGTTGACATACGTAGCTTCACAGCGTACATTCTTCGGTTACAATGACATGGCCGACGCCAAGGCAATGCTTGAAAGCATAGCCCGCAGCTTCGGCTACATCTACGGCCGCGAGAAGCACGTGCGCATCAACACAATATCACAGTCGCCCACGCCTACGACGGCCGGCAAGGGTATCAAGGACATGGACAACCTTATGGACTTCGCCAACAAGATGTCGCCCCTCGGCAACGCCACGGCCGACGACTGCGCCGATTACTGCGTAGTGATGTTCTCCGATCTTACGCGCAAGGTGACGATGCAGACGCTTTACCACGACGGCGGCTTCTCGTCGATGGGTATGAGCCTCCGCGCAATGAACCAATATTCTAAGGATCTCGCCCCGTATGAGGATGAGAACGGCAAGATTATCTACGGATAAGCGGCCCGTTACAGACTTAGGTTTTTAAGATTTAAAAGCCGGGAAAAGCGCAGCCCGAACAGAGGGCGGCTGTTTCCCGGCTTTTATTGTTTTATGTTAAACTAAAATCGGCCGTTAGGCCGTATAAGCCTGGATATTGGCGTATTCCTCAAAAATCTTCGACTGCTTATATGTTCCTGCAAATCCGAGGAAACGGAACTGGGGACTTTACGGACATTCATATTTCATTTAGCTGACAGTCAAGCGAAAGACGGCTTTTTATGCCGCAATAGACGGCCTTTTGCATTGCGATTGACGGTCTTTCGCATAGCAAACAGTTGTTACATTGTAAAACAGAGCTTGCAACAGACGTCACAATGTCACCGCGCGCTGTAACCCCTTGGCTTTCATTGCTTTGCACCGTGACATTATCCCGCAGTTTAATGTCACCTCCGTCACGTTACGTTTCCCGTTCCTGCGGATTGAAAATTCGAGGAAACGAAACGAGATTTATGACACACTCCAACGGAGTGACATTAGTGAAAGTGCCGCCATAGTTGATGTCACGGCGTAATCAGCTGACTTTCTGCGCGTTACCGTGCGCCGTGACGTTGTGATATTTTAAATCACAATCAGTCCGTATAAGTATAAGTCTGAAATCTAATGCCGAATAAGGTTTTACGCACAGAAATATGTTTATTCAATACCGTTAACGACAGATTTTGGGCTTAAGGAACCGGGCTGTCGGTTCTAAAATCTTTAATTTCCCTGATTTCTTAATGAATTGGAGTTTTGCGCATATTCATTATTAATACGGGCGTAGCCCGTGTCACGATATAAATTTGAATTTTTTTACAAGAGTTTTTAAATAAAAAGCATTATCTTTGCAACAATTTTTGGAAAATAGGGTTATATATAAGGACAATATAGACAATAAGGGTTGTGGAAAACGTATATAGCGCAAATACCGGTAAGGCAGAATGTAGCCGTGACGCGATGAACGCCGCGCAGCGTGCCGTGAAGCGGCTGCTCGATTTTGTGTTCGCGCTCGTCGGGCTTGTGCTGTTTTCTCCTTTATTCCTTATTATATATATAATGCTGAAACGCCAGAATAACGGTCCGGCGATATTCTCGCAGGAACGCATAGGTTACGGAGGGCGCCCGTTCACGATATACAAGTTCCGCACGATGAGCGGCGAGGAAGACGGGCCGAGGCTCGTGGCGAAATGCGACGAGGCCAATTCTACGAAGACGGAGCGTTTCCTCCGCGAGCACCATCTTGACGAGCTGCCGCAGCTGTGGAACGTGTTGAAGGGCGACATGTCGTTCGTAGGGCCGAGGCCGGAACGCAAGTATTACATCGACCAGATAATGGCCCGCGACGGCGACTATGAGCTTATCTACCAGATGCGCCCAGGGCTGACGTCGGAAGCTACCCTTTATAACGGCTATACGGACAGTATGGAAAAGATGCTGAAACGTCTGCATATGGACATTCATTATCTTGAGAACCGTTCGTTGACGCTTGATTTCAGCATAATAATGCGTACCGTGGCGAGCATCGTCAGCGGTAGAAAGTTTTGACGTCGGGGCTGCGGACGAGCCTCGTGCCGACCTATGATTTTAGATATTATATGACTATGAAACGATACTTCCTAATGATTGTAATGGCGGCCATGCTGCCGTTTTGCGCTTTTGCGCAGTCGATGACCGACGAACAAGTGATGCAGTTTGTCGTCGAGGAGAATGCGGCGGGCACGTCGCAGGCGCAGATTGTCACCAAACTGATGCAGCGTGGCGTTGACATTACGCAGATAAGGCGCGTGAGGCAGAAATACGAGCGTTTGGCGAAGAACCAAGGCATGGGAGCCGTCAACACCAACGACGCCGCAGGAAGGGAGAGCCGCCTGAGGGCGAACAACACGAAAAGCAAGAGGAAGACCAAGTACAGCGAATACGACGACGGGTTTGACGACGAAGAAGACGACCGTCAGACATACCGTGTGAAAGACTTGCGTGACAACGGCTTGGAGAAAAGCACGGCATACGACGAGACTAACGAGGACTGGCTCATGATGCAGGACGAGCTGAACGAGTTCATCCCCGACACGGCGGCCATCGTGGACATGTATATGAACCGGGAGAGGAAGAAAAAGAAGCCGAAAGTGTTCGGCCGCGACATCTTTAACAACAAAGAACTGACTTTCGAGCCGGACATGAACATCGCCACGCCGCAGAATTACAGGCTCGGTGCGGGCGACGCCGTGTTCATCGACATCTACGGGGCTTCACAGAAGACGATAGAAAGCACAGTGTCGCCAGACGGGACGGTGACGATAGAAGGATACGGCCCGGTGCAGGTCGGCGGTTTGACTGTGGAACAGGCTAACGCCAAACTGAAATCAACGCTTGGGGCACGCTATAGCAGCTCAAAAATCCGCCTGACGGTAGGGCAGACGCGCTCGATAATGGTAAATGTGATGGGCGAGGTTGAAAATCCCGGAACTTATACGCTACCTGCCTTTGCCACAGTGTTTCACGCCTTGTATATGGCGGGAGGCACGAACGACCTCGGAACGCTGCGTAACATCAAGGTGTACAGAAATAACCGCCTTGTGTCTTCGGTTGACATTTATGACTACATCCTCAACGGAAAACTTACGGGCAATGTGCGCTTAGCCGACAATGACGTGATTTCCGTAGGCACATACGACTGCCTCGTGAACATCACGGGTAAGGTGAAGCGCCCGATGTTTTACGAGATGAAGAAGAACGAGAGCGTTGCCACGCTCTTGAAATACGCCGGCGGCTTTACCGGCGACGCAAATAAGAAGTCGGTGCGTTTGGTACGTAAGACGGGTAGGGAATATTCAGTCTACACAATAGATGAGTTTGATATGAGCGCGTTCCAAGTGTCTGACGCCGACTCTGTCAGTGTTGACTCCATTATTCCGAGATTTTCAAATATGGTGGAAATTAAGGGGGCTGTGTTCCGCCCGGGAATGTACCAGGTAGGTGGGGACATAACCAGTGTGCGTTCGCTCATTGAACACGCTGACGGGCTGCGCGAGGAGGCTTTCACTGCACGCGCCGTGATGCACAGGATGAAGCCCGACCGCACGCTTGAGGTGGTGCCGGTTGACGTGGAGGGTATCATGGCCGGACGTGTGGCCGACATACCAATACAGAACAACGACGTGCTTTTCATCCCGACAAAGCAGGAGATGATGGAAGAACAAACCATCACGATACATGGCGAGGTGTTCTATCCCGGAGTTTACAAATATGCAGACAATGAGACGCTTGAAGACTTCGTGTTGCAGGCCGGCGGACTGAAGCAAACCGCCTCCACTGTGAAAGTGGACGTGGCGCGCCGCATGGTTAATCCGAAAGCTGTGACTACAGACTCGATCATAGCCCGCACATACACGTTTGCTTTGAAAGACGGCTTTGTGATCGACGGCGAACCCGGTTTTAAGTTGATGCCCTTCGACGAGGTGTACGTGCGTAAAAGTCCTGGTTTCTATAAACAGCAAAACGTAACAGTGGAAGGCGAGGTGATGTTTGGCGGCGTTTATACATTGTCTAAGAAAAACCAACGCCTGAGCGACCTGATACGCAGTGCCGGTGGAGTGAACGACCGTGCTTATATTGCCGGTGCGCGTCTTGAGCGCAAGATGGACGAGAACGAACGCAAACGCTATGAGGTTGTGTTCCGTATGGCACAGGAAGAAGCCGCCCGCCTTGAACTTGAGGCTGCCGGAGCCGGTAAGACTATCAACATGGACGACAAGGAGATGGAAAAGAAGTTCGATATACCCGAAACGTATTCTGTCGGTATCGAGCTTGATAAGGCTTTGGCCGAACCGGGAGGCGACGCCGACATTGTGCTGCGTGAGGGTGACAAGCTCGTAGTGCCGCAATATACTGCTACGGTGAAAATTAACGGCGAGGTGATGTATCCTAACACCGTAGGTTACCAGAAAGGTAAGAAGGCCAAGTATTATATCAATCAGGCAGGCGGTTTCAGCAACCGCGCAAAGAAGAGCCAGGCCTTCATCATTTACATGAACGGCATGGTGGCGAAGGTAAGCGAGGGCGCGAAGCCTCAGCCCGGCTGTGAGATATTCGTTCCGCAGAAGAAAGTCAACACCATGACGATAGCCGAAAAGATGTCAATGGGTACGTCTATTGCTTCTATCGCCACGATGATTGCTACGTTGGCAAACGTTTTGCAATAAAGACAAGGAAAGTATGAAATATCCTATCGGTATACAGAATTTTGAAAGTCTGCGTAAAGATGATTATCTTTATGTTGACAAGACGCGGATGGTTTATGAGCTTGTCTCTGACGGGCGTTATTACTTCTTGAGGCGTCCGCGCCGTTTCGGTAAAAGTCTTCTTATCTCTACGATAGAGGCCTATTTTAGTGGGCGAAAAGACTTGTTTGCCGGTTTGGATATTGAAAAACTTGAAACAGAATGGGAGCCGTATCCGATTTTGCATATCGACCTCAACACGCGTAACTATGACACGAAAGAGGCGTTGTTGGCTGAGCTTAATAAACACCTTGAAGCGTGGGAAGCCCTGTACGGCGATAAGTTTAAAGACCGCTCCCCGGAAGAGAGGTTTTCACATATAATAGAACTTGCTTACAAACAAACAGGCAAGCGTGTGGTGCTGCTTGTTGACGAGTATGATAAGCCGTTGTTGCAGACAATCGGCAACGCTGCATTGCAAGATGTTTACAGAACTATTTTGAAAGCCTTTTACTCCGTTGTTAAAACCTACGACAAGTATATAAAGTTTGGTTTCTTTACGGGAGTGACTAAGTTCGGTAAAGTGAGCGTGTTCAGCGATTTGAACAATCTTCAGGATATATCGATGGACAAGCGGTATATCGAAATATGCGGAATTACGGAGGAAGAAATACACCGCTATTTTGAGTCTTCATTGCAGGAACTTGCCGCTGCCAACAATATGACATACGATGAAGTCGCGGCAAAGTTGAAAGAGCAATATGACGGTTATCATTTTGAATATGGCACGAAAGGCATTTACAATCCTTTCAGCCTGCTGAACACGTTTGCAAAACAGAGCTTCAAAGACTATTGGTTTGAGACGGGCACGCCAACGTTCCTCGTACAGTTGTTGCAGGAACGTAAGTACGCCTTGCCTGATTTGACGCATGAAATAGTTTCAGACGATGTACTCAATAGCATCGACACGGCGTCGCGTAATCCCATACCACTGATTTATCAAAGTGGTTATCTTACGATAAAAGGCTATAATGAACGGTTTAGGAAGTATTATCTCGGCTTCCCTAACAAGGAAGTGGAGACGGGCTTCTTGAATTTTCTGTTGCCGTATTACGCCCCTAACAGTGACAGGTCGGAGTTTGACGTCAGCAATTTCGTCATGGACGTTGAAAGCGGCAAGCCAGAACAATTCATGCAGCATCTGCAAGCGATGTTTGCCGACACGGACTATAAAATCGTCGGCAATGCCGAACTGTATTTCCAGAATGCCCTTTACCTCATCTTTAAGATAATGGGGTTCTATGTCGATGTTGAACATCCTACGAGTGCCCGCCGCATAGATGTGTTGATAAAAACCTCCGATTACATTTACATCATCGAGTGCAAGCTCGACAAGTCGGCAGACGAAGCCCTACGTCAGATAGACGAACTCGGCTACGCCGCCCCCTTTGCCGCAGATAAACGCACGATATATAAAATAGGTGTGAACTTCTCAAGCGAGACAAGGGGAGTAGAAGGGTGGAAGGTGAATATTGAAAGTTAAAGACAATCGTAAAAGTAACAGTAATTTTAATGGGCAATCTGATACGTAAGATTTGGAGTCACAGGCATGATTTTAGAAGTATTATTTATAGTGGATATGTAAATTTCCGTTATTTACCTTTTAAAGATGCGATAAAGTTTCCTATAATACTATACAAACCAAAACTATTAAGGTTAAAAGGTAAAATAAGGATAGATTGTAAGGTTCGATATGGTATGGTGCGTTTGGGTTTCAATATGGTTTCGTTATACCCAAATTCAGGAATTATTATAGAAAATCATGGAGGAACAATTGTTTTTAAAGGAAATTGTATTGTTGGAAATAATTCTGCAATATCAGTGGGGAAAAGCGGAGTTGTGATTTTTGGAAACAATTTTATTTCAACAACGACGTTACGTTTAGCTGTTTATGATCACGTTTTATTTAAAGAAAATGTTTTGTTTGGATGGGATACGCTTGTTATAGATACAGATTTTCATAAACTAACAAAAAAATCAGGTGGTTATAACCGTGGACATGCCCCTATATGTATTGGTGCTAATAATTGGTTTGGCAATGGTTGTAAAATATTAAAGCGAACCCAAACGCCGGATAATTGTGTCTTTTCGACCGGCACTATTTTAGATGGTAAAGTCGAAGCTCCAGAATATAGTGTTGTTGGTTGTGTGCAACCGCTGGCTGTTAAAGCTACAGGAGTTTGGAGAAATGAAAGAGAAGATAAAATAGAATATTGAGCATTTTAGTAATTATGCTCTTTTGGAAAATATTTTTGTTAGTTGTTTAATTGTTCTTATTACGAATTCATCTTTGAATATCTTTATATAAATTACGTAATAATAAATTGAAATAAAAATAAAGCCTACAGTGATAATGTAGAATGTGTTGTTTGATAATTTGGATATGATTATAGATGTTAATATGCACGGAATTGCCCATAGTGTGTGATGTATGAGTTCTTTTGTTGGAACTTTCATGTTGACGTATTTTTTTAGGCGGAGTTGTGATAATGTTAGAATTATTAATTCAGAAGTAATCCAAACAATTGCAGATCCAATACTTTTTAGTTGACTGACAATCAAAATATTTAACAATAAACCCCAAATAGCTCCAATTATAGAATTTATAAATATATCTTTATCTTTTTTTAGCGGCATTAAAACCTGTAATACAATTATTTGTTCATATCCAATGATGAGTATTAATGGCATAACCATACGCATTGGGATAGTTGCAAACTCGTAACCAGGACCAGCGATTATTTCAATGATCTGTGAGGCGTAAACAGTGGTAAAGATTATAACTGGTATTGCAAAAATAAATAACGTATGTAATGATTTGGATAATAATTCCTTAAAAGATTCTATTTGTCCTTTTGACACTAACGAACTCATTCTTGGCAGCATGACACCTGTAAAAGCTGTAAATAAAGATAAGAAAATGCTGTGTAGTTTTGTTGCAGTTGTGTAATAGCCAACTTCTGTCTCTCCACAAACAAAACCTAAATAAGCAACATTAAATGTTGTATACATGGAAGTAAGTAATATATAAGTTCCTAAAATTAAAAATGGTCTAATGTAAGGTTTGAGTGATAAGTTAGAGATTTTAATATCTACAAATGCCTTCGTATGCCATAAATTGATAACTGCACTTGCCGCTATCATAAGCATTGATAATAAATAATAAATGTTGTAATCAGTTTGCTCTTTTATAAAAATAAAAATGCCAACTACATAGATTATTTTTGTGAGTAAACCGTACTTTGTGATATATTTAAAGTTCTCTATCCCTTTGTAAAACCATTCAATCTGTAAATAATTAAATATGACTTTGAAAAAACCAATGAACATTAGCTCTCTATGTTCATATAGTTTCGGAATAGAATAAATCGATATGATTAAGAGGAGCAATACTATTCCAGTAGAAATGGAATTTAATATTAATAAATTAGAGAACGACTTAGATAGTTTTTGTCTATTGCTTGTATTTGCGGCGATTTCACGTATTCCCACAGCAACAATGCCCATCATTGAGAACATCATATAATAATTTATGATGCTGTCTATGAAATTGCAGATGCCGATATTTGTAACCCCTAAAACTCTTGACACATACGGATATGTTATTATGGGAAAAATGTAATTAGCAGAAGTTAATATGCAACTGTAAAAAAAATTCTTTTTTACGTCAGCCATTTTGAGGTGTATTTATTTATGATAAGATAGATTTTCTAAGTTCCTTGTAAAATATTTTCTGATATTTATATTTTTTCCATATATTTCGTTTAAGGAGGCGGAAAATAAACTTATTTAGCGATAGTGCAAAAGAATAAGTAATATTTGCAATTCGTATTTCTACGTGCCCCACATTCCGCTTATAATAAATCAATCTGCTTTCTTCGGACATTTTAATTCTTTCTATATTTAAAATAGATTGTTCCCTGTCAAAACTTTTGCCTTCAAGATGTTGAATCTTTGCTGTTGGTACATTTATGATTTTATATCCATGTTTTTTTATTCTGCAACATAAGTCTGTCTCTTCATAATACATGAAAAAGTCTGAAGAAAAACCGCCAAATTCGTCTAATATTTTCTTTTTGACCATGAGATCTGCTCCTGTGATATATCCAACTTTGATGGGGTGATCAGTGTAATTGAATATATAATTCCCACCGAAAATGAGTTTTTCAATTTTCCTGAATGTTAGAATACTTAAGTCCCATTTTAATGAAGGCAGTATCCTGTAGAAACTTTGTGCTGGTTTCATCAGCTCATCGTACAGGTTGCCGCCACAAGCTCCAACATCATTATGGTTATCTAAGTAATTAGACAATTCTTTTATAGCATTATTTATTAGTAAAGTGTCAGGATTTAAAAATAGAATATTTCTACCTTTAGCAATATAAACTCCTTCATTGTTAGCCATACCAAAACCTTTATTTTCTTTCAATGAAATAAATGAAAGTTCTATGTCATTTTTAAACGTATCTTTTAATAAGTTATAGCAATTGTCGTTAGAATTATTGTCAACAACAATTATCTCATATGAAATATCTTTTGTTAGCCTTATTATAGATGTTATGGCGTTGGCTATCAAATCTGCAGTTTTGTAATTTACTATGATAATAGAAACATCCATTGTGCTTTTTTGTAAGCAAAGGTAGGTAAAATGAAATAATAAACAAAATATTTCATTTTATATATTGCTTATTGATGGAATTATTCTTGTCTCTGTATGCTTGCTACTTTCGGTTTGTTGTATTTCAAAGGCTTTAGCTTACTGTTTTTACTTGCTTCCAGCGAGATTGTAAAAGGTGTCCTTTTGTAGTGTAAAAAGCCATCTTTTAAATGGTAAAAGGATATGTCTTAAAAGCTGAAAGGATACCATTTGAAACTGTAATCGGCGTCGTGCCACTAAAAATAATTCCTCCAAGGGGTTTTATATATAGGAAAAATTCTTATCTTTGCATTTGTGTTTATTATTATGAGGCTTTGTGCTGAATTCTGAACCGCAAAGATAGACTATGAGGCTTTATTTATCAAAATGCGTAATATATGAATGAAAAAAAAGAATTTAAAGAGATAGATATAATAGGGATATTGAAAAAGGTCTTTTCTGAAAAAAGACTTTTGGTAATATTTTTATCTGTTTTTGCTGTAATAGGTGTTGTTGTCGCATTATGTACTCCAAAGCAATATACCTCAACTGTTGTCTTGGCACCAGAGATAACAGGCATGGGTATGTCGCAAAGTCTGGGTGATTTGGCCTCAATGGTAGGAGTAAATTTAGGAACTACAGGAAGTTCTACAGATGCAATTTATCCTGATATTTATCCTGATGTTTTCGCATCAAATGATTTTATTATCAGGCTTTTTAATGTCAATGTAAGCCTTTTGGATGCACCTGACAATAAGAAAACTTATTATGATCATCTTGTGGAAGATACTCAAATACCATTTTGGCAATATCCGATGATGTGGGTAAAAAGTCTTTTTGCAAAAGAAGATGATGGTGGAAACGGGAAAAAAATGGACCCTTTCCGATTGACAAAAATCCAGGATGGGGTTTGCAACGACATAAAGAAAAATATTGCTTGTCTTATTGATAAAAAAACGAATGTAATAACAATCTCTGTCACCGATTATGATCCATTAGTATCCGCCTTGATGGCGGATACCATACAAAGTTTGTTGCAAGATTATATTATAGAATATAGAACGCAGAAAGCTCGTAACGACATGGATTTTGCTAAAAAAACATACGTAGATGCAAAAGAACAATATGTCAAGGCACAACAATTATATTCTTCATATATGGATGCTAATTCAGATGTTGTGCTGCAATCATTTAAATCAAAGCAGGAAGAATTAGAGAATGAGATGCAGTTGAGATATAACATTTACAACCAGTCTGTGCAACAGTTGCAAATGGCTAAAATGAAAGTTCAGGAACGGACACCGGCGTTTACTATCATACAAGAGGCGACAGTGCCTCTCAGGGCATCGAGTACACCACGTTCCATGATAGTGGTTATATATATGTTCTTTGGCTTCTTTTTAGATATTGTTTGGATATTATGGGGGCGAAATCTCTTTAGTAAAATGCGTGGATAATGATATACTCTTTGCCATATATAATTTTTATTTGTATATTTTGTTTTTTGTCTTTTTTATTTCATAGCGTAAAAACAGATGAAGCAAAAAAATATATAGTGCTTGTTTGTGTGGGCATTATTATTTTCTTTTTTGGTTTTAGAGGTTTTTGTTTTTATGACTGGAATTCTTATTATCCAGCTTTTTTGCATTATTCATTTTATGATCTGCATTCTTTGCCAATAAGTGATTGGCCTTTTGAACCAGGATTTAGTATTTTAATGTGTTTGTGCAAATCATTGTTTGATAATTACAATTTCTTTGTTTTAATTTGCACAACGCTGAATACAGTATTATTAATGCGTTTCTTATTGAAAAATGTTGATAACATTCCATTTGCTTTGATGATTGTTTTCAGCATGAATGGATTGGGATTTTTTACAGACTTGATGAGAAACTCTATATCAATGTTGATTTTTTTAAATGCAATAGAATTTATTGAGAAAAGAAGAGCGTTGCCATATTTTGCGTTATGTCTGTTAGCTCTTACTTTTCACACTTCTACAATCTTTTATTTTCCGTTATACTTTTTTTTGCATAAAAGTATCAATAAATGGATATTATTGGGGGTTTTTATAACAGGGAATGTGGTATATTTGTTGCATATTCCTGTTTTTTTAACAATTGTAAAACTTTTTGTTGGCTTGATAAGTCCTGAGTTGCAATATAAAATTGACGTATATATGGAACTTGATCCTGGGGCAAGTTTTCAGATCGGAATTGGATATTTGGAAAGGCTCTTAACTGGAATTCTGCTATTTTGTTACATTGTAAAATTGAGAGATATAAGAAGTGACGGAAACATATATATTAATGGCCTAATCTTATATTTTGCAATGTTCTTTTTCTTAAGCGAGTTCAAGGTTATAAGCCAAAGACTTTCATATTTATTCAGTTTCGGATATTGGATAATTTGGTATGATTTAGTGAAATGTTTTGTGATAGAAAACAATCGAAAATTGTTCATTTCTTTTGTTTGTTTATATTGTATGTTAAAAATGTACGGATCGACACATTATGTAATAGCAAAATACGATAATATTCTCTTCGGTTCACAACCTTACCACATAAGGGAAAGCATATATAATAAGAATTATTCTGAGATCGAACAGTAATTTTCGTAAACATGAGAAGAACGGCTTTGTTTGTTGACTATGCTTATCAAAAAGGCCATGTGAATTTTAATAAGATTCACATAGACGCATTGCGGGCTGACGGATATGATGTGAAAATTGTGTTGCATAGGGATATAATGAAGCGGCTGCCTTATGGAAAAGATGATTATGCTTTGATTTTACCAAATTTGTTGAAACTAAGAGACGGCCATGCTGTGATTAACCGAATATCGTTTATATTGAGTTTATTGCTTATCAGGATTATTATCCGTGTTAGGAAATTTGACAAGGTGGTTGTTTCTTATTGTGATGAAGTTACGCTTGGCTTGTTACCGCTATGTCGTGGTATGTATATTATTTGTCACAATAATGCAGCTTCCTTTGATAATAAGGTTAAGCGTTATTTTATGCACCGGCTGTCAAAACATAATCATTTCATTGTTTTCAACGATGAAATGACAAAACCCTTTAAGCGTCAAGGTATAAATAATGTTTTGGTCGTTTCACATGGATGTGTTCCACCTTTTACAATGAAACCGGACATACAGTTACCTCTAAATATATCTTCATACGATAAAGTTGTATTTCATCCATCACCAAAACCCGATGTGGATTTTGTAACGGAGTTAATGCAGAATGCCAGGTTGGCTGATTTTTTGCGTGAGAACAATGTTTTGTTGATATTACGAAACAGTCCTTGTTGTGTGTGTGAAACAAGTAATATTAAGTTCATAAACGAATATCTTTCTCAAGACCAATACCAAAAGCTGTTTTTGTCCTCTGATGTCATATTATTGGCATATCCGCCGACATTCGAGTATCGGGTTAGCGGTGTTAGTTTTGAATGTGTGGCTAATGGGAAAAAGATGCTGATAAAGGCTAACCATGCTTTTGACTATTGCAGAGACTTTTTAATTTACGATCCAATGTTTAACGACGTAGGCGAGCTTTGCATTAAGTTGGATTATTTATTCCACCATCCTAATGCTATGTGTAAGGCCGTTAAAGACAGGTTGACGCCTGATTATAAGAGTATTTTCAATGATTAAGAAACATTTATTATATTATGCAGAAAAAAGTTTTATTCATATTGTTCAAACGGTATAGAGGGATACTTGAAGGTGGTGGCGTATGCAATGAGCGTAATTTAAGTATGACGAAAGAACTGTTTGGCGAGCACAATGTTGACGTTTTATATTTGCACGATGAAGAACGAAAACGGTCATTGTTCAGTTATTTCATGGCATTACTGTTATTCCCTTTTGGATATTACAACGGTGTAACGCCGACTTTTATTAAAAAGATTATAACAAAAGCCGATGGTTATGATTATGTTTTTTTGGGAACAAGCCTGTTTGGGCTTATTGCAAAAAAACTTCGTGTGGTAGGTTATAAAGGGCGGATTATATCCTTCTTTCATAATGTAGAAAGTATATATTACGATGCGGTTTTGCCTAAACATTTACCTTTCCGCGATTTGATAATTAATTGCGCCAAGCGCAATGATGGTTATTCGTGCAGATTTGCTGATAAAATAATCGTTTTGAATGAACGAGATGCAAATCTTATACGTGAAAAGCATGGGCGGAACGCCGACATAATAATGCCGGTAACGTTGAAAGATGCGTTGGCCAGCCCAATGGAAGATGATACGTTAACACGTAAAAAACCGCTTTGTATGTTTATCGGTAGCTGTTTCCCGGCTAATAATGAAGGCGTGTTATGGTTTGTGAAGAATGTTTTGCCTTTTGTTGAAATAGATTTTATGATAGTAGGAAAAGGTATGGCGAAATTAAAATCAGATAATAAATGCTTGGAAAATATTGAAGTTATAAGTGATGTTCCAGACCTTTCAAGTTATTTTAGGAAAGCGGATTTTATGGTTTTACCTGTCTTTTCTGGTAGCGGGATGAAAATTAAGACGTGTGAGGCTCTTATGTATGGTAAAAATATAATAGGAACGGACGAGACATTTGAAGGTTATGACGCTGATTTTGATAGAATCGGAGGAAAGTGTAATTCTGCTTCTGAATATATCAGATGTATAAACCATTATATTGAAAATCCCATTCCAAGGTTTAACAGGTATTCACGGGAGATTTACCTTTTGCGTCATTCAGAATCAGCAATTTCAAATACGTTCAAGTCAGCGTTTGAGTAGAAAATCTTTAAGAAGCTAATTATGAAAATCTGCATATTGACACCGCGTTTCCCCATGCCGGAGAATGGAGGAGACGTTTTAAGGATAAATAATATAGCTCGATATCTCAAGGCGCAAGGGCATGAGTTGTTACTCATGTCGTTTTATGATAAGTCGGCAGATGTTGGCGAGGCGGGTAAGTTGTATGACAAGATTTTTCTTGTACGGCGTAGCCGGTTTGCGTCGTATGTTTATACGTTGCTGTTCTTGATTTGCGGGCGACCTATGCAATGCGGTTATTATCATTCAGAAGCTTTCAGAAGAAAATTTGATGAAGTGATACAAACGGAACATCCCGACAGGTTTGTTTCTCACTTGTTGCGTATGGCTCCGTATTTGGAAAGAGAAAATCTATACTCTTCTTCCACAGTGGAAATGACCGATGCGTTGTCGAAAACATATTCTTTGTCGTCAAAGGCGAAAGGCGGACTGTTGAAAAAGGTGGTTTATATGGTTGAACGCCGACTTATTCGCAGATACGAAGACCATATTGTAAAAGTTTTCCCTAAGGTCGTTGTTGTTTCGCAGGAGGACATAAACTTCATCAATAAGAGAGTAAAGGCGGAAACTCTTGTTTTGCATACGAACGGTGTGACTTGTTTGGATGCTTTTCCAACTGTATATAATCAGAAAAAAATATGTTTCATTGGAAATATGCGCACGTTACAAAACCAGGACGCCGTGCTCCGTTTTGTGAAAAATATTTTCCCGATAATTTTGAAGCGTTGTCCTGATGCAGTGTTTTATATAGTGGGGGCAGAACCTCCTCGCGAGATAGAGGCTCTTGGCAACGGGAAAAATATCATTGTAACAGGTTTTGTTGATGATTTGACAAGTATGGTGGCAGATACTTGTTTGGCTGTAGCTCCTGTGAAAATTGCCGCAGGTATACAAAACAAGGTTCTGGTGGCGATGGGTTGTGGTGTCCCCGTGGTTATGACGTCTTTGATCTCAAAGGCTATACCAGAGTTGCGTGATGGTGAAAATTGCTTTATACGTGATGGCGAAAATGATTTTGCTCAGGCTTGTGTAGAGTTGCTTGAAAATACTCAAATGCGCAATATGATAGCTAAAAATGGCTTTAATATGGTGCGTGAACATTATTCATGGGATGAAAAATTGAGCGGTTATTGACATTAAGAAATAGTTTGTTTTTTTGTTATCATCCAGTTTTTAGCTGGATGCTTCGTTGGCTGGAAGATTTTTGTTATAAACACTGCGCCCGCCTTACACTGTTCGTATGGCGGGCGCGGGTGATGAACTTGTAGATGTCACAGCCTGATTATTTGCTTCACGCCTTTCACGTTGCGGAGCTTTTTGATGAGCTGTTCAAGGCGCGAGGTGTCTTCGACGTTGACCTCTAAGTTGCCGCTGAAGAGGCCGTCGTGACTGTCGATGTTGATGCTGCGCATCATGATTTTCTCCTCTTTGGATATTATGCTCGTTATGTTGTTTACGATGCCGATGTCGTCGTTGCCGATGATTTTCAGCGTTATGGAGTATTGCGAGCTGCCCTTGCCGCTCCACTTTGCCTTCACCACACGGTAGCCGAAGCGTTTGCGCAGCTCCGGGGCGTTGGGGCAGTCGGTGCGGTGGATCTTTATGCCGCCGCTGACGGTTACGAAGCCGAACACGTCGTCGCCGTAGATGGGGTGGCAGCATTTGGCGAGGGTGTAGTCAACGCCTTTCAGGTTGCGGTCTATCACGAGTACGTCATCGCTTGCGGAAGCGATGCTCTCGTTAGGGTTCTCGTAACTGAAGCTCTCGGCGCTGCGTGCGTGCTGTTGCTGTGCGGCGTTGTTGTCGTGCTGTTGCAGCTCTTGGTATTTATCTATCACGTCGTTTACGTCAAGGCTGCCGTCGGCGATGTGCCGGTAGAAGTCGTTGGCCTCTTTGAAACCGAGCTTCTTGATGAGGTGTGACACGGTGCTCTCGTCCATCTCAATCTTGCGGTTCTTAAGCCTCCGCTCGAACATTTCCTTTGCATAGGCCCCGTCTTTCACCATCAGTTCTTTCAGGGCCATACGTATCTTGGCCTTGGCTCGGCTCGTCTTTACGATGTTGAGCCATTCCTGCTTAGGTTTCTGGGTTGACGATGTGGTGATTTCCACTTGGTCGCCGTTCTTGAGTGCGTAGCGGAAGGTTACGGCCTTGTTGTTGATTTTCGCCCCGATGCAGTGGTTGCCTATGTTCGAGTGTATGCGGTAAGCGAAGTCGAGCACCGTAGCGCCCTTGGGGAACTTCATCAGGTCGCCTTTGGGTGTGAAGACGAACACTTCGTCTTCGTAAAGGTCCATCTTGAACTGGTCGATCACTTGCAGGTCGTCTTTGTTTTCCAAGGCCGTGCGTATGCTGTTGAGCCATTCGTCAAGTCCGCTCTCGCCCTTCACTCCCTTGTAGCGCCAGTGGGCGGCCAGTCCGCGCTCGGCCACTTCGTCCATACGCTCCGTGCGTATCTGCACCTCCACCCATTTGTTTTCAGGGCCGAGCACGGTGATGTGCAGGCTCTCGTAACCGTTCGACTTAGGCACGCTCAGCCAGTCGCGCATACGCTTGGGGTTGGGCTGGTACATATCCGTTATTATGGCAAACACCTGCCAGCACTGCATTTTCTCCTTGTCGGCCGGTGCGTCGAGGATGATGCGTATTGCGAAAAGGTCGTAGACGCCCTCGAAGCCGCACTGCTGTTTCTTCATCTTCTGCCAGATGCTGTGTATGCTCTTGGTGCGTCCCTTCATGTGGAACTTGAAGCCGGCGTCGCGCAGCTTCTTGTCTATCGGGGCTATGAACCTTTCTATATATGCGTCGCGGCTTTTCTTCGTGGCGTTGAGCTTGTCCTTTATCATGTAATAGGCGTCGTGCTCAAGGTATTTCAGACTGAGGTCTTCAAGCTCGCTTTTCAGCTTGTACAGACCAAGTTTGTGGGCCAACGGTGCGTACAGGTAGCTTGCTTCCTCGCTCACTTCAGTCTTTGCCTCGGCGTTCTCTGTGTCTCTGATTTGGCGCATCAGGTTCACGCGGTCGGCTATCATTATTAGTATCACGCGCATATCCTCGGCAAATGAGAGCAGCAGGTTGCGGAAGTTCTCGCTCTCTATCACCGGGTTTTTCTTATACAATTCCTGTATCTTGCAGATGCCGTGGATTATGCGCGCCACGCTGTCGCCGAACTCTTTGCGGATGGCCTCAAGTCCGCCGGCGTCGGTCTCGGCCACGGCGTAGAGCAGTATGGCTATCACGCCGTCGCGTTTCAGGCCTATTTCGTCTACGGCTATCTGTGCCGTCTGCAAGGCCGAGAGTATCGGGTTCAGCCCGAAAGCGTCGCGGCTTACGGTGCCGTTCCTTAATGCTTTCTTTATGTGGGCGAACACTTTTTCCTCGTCCTTTTCCTTTGCCAGGCGGCTGATGCTTGTCCTCAGCCGGCGTGCTATTGCGAGGGTCTCGCTCCGTTCTTTGTGTGTGAATATGAGTCTGTCCATTGATGCAAACTTACTTATTTTTTCCGAGAAACATCGTTTTTGGCTGTTATAAAATGAAAATTGTAAGTTTTATTGCATAAAGTAATAACTTTTTAATGCCGTGAGGTGTGTTTTTTGGATGAAAAGCGTTATTTTTGTGACTGATTTAAGGCATATCACGCTACTAATACTTTAACCTAAATAAAAACAAGACTTATGCTATCACAAGAAGACTTAAAGCAGATTGCCGGCAAAGGCATCACCGAGGCGCAGGTTGAGGCGCAGCTTGAAGAATTCAAAAATGGTTTCCCCTTTTTACGCATTGACGCCGCCGCAGGCATAGGTAACGGCATCGTGGCGCCGGGCGAGAGCGAGCGCGCCAAATACATCGACGCTTGGAACGCTTACAAGGCCGAGGGCAGGAAGATTGTGAAGTTCGTGCCGGCCAGCGGTGCGGCCAGCCGTATGTTCAAGGATATGTTCGCTTTCCTGGGCGGCAGCGAAGACGAGCCGCAGACTGAGTTCGAGAAGAAGTACTTTGACAACATCGAGAAGTTCGCATTTTATGATGAATTAGACGAAGCCTGCAAGCGCAATGAAGGCAAGAACATCACCGCCCTTCTGGCCGAAGGCGACTATAAGGCCGTTGTGCGCAATATGCTTGACGCCAAGGGGCTGAACTACGGCCAGTTGCCCAAAGGCTTGCTGCTGTTCCACAAGTATGCCGAAGGCCCGCGCACGCCGCTTGAAGAGCATCTTGTGGAGGGCGCGCTCTACGCCGCCTCGAACGGCGAGGCCCACATCCACTTTACCGTGAGCCACGAACACAAGGAACTGTTCAAGGCCAAGGTGACCGAGAAGTGCGGACTGTATGCCGCGAAGTACGGAATAAAGTATGACGTTACGTTCTCAGAGCAGAAACCAAGCACCGACACCGTGGCAGCCAATCCTGACAACACGCCGTTCCGCAACGCCGACGGTTCGCTCCTGTTCCGTCCCGGAGGCCACGGCGCGCTCATCCAGAACCTTAACGACATCGACGCAGACGTGGTGTTCATAAAAAACATCGACAATGTAGTGCCCGACCGTCTGAAAGCCGACACCGTGACCTACAAGCAGCTTCTGGCCGGCATCCTCGTGACGCTGCAAGCCAAGGCCTTCAGCTATCTGCGTCTGCTTGACACCGGCACGTACACCCATGAACAGCTGGAAGAAATCATCCGCTTTGTCCAGCGTGACCTGTGCTGCCGCAAGGCGGACATCAAACAGCTTGAGGACGCCGAACTGGTAATTTACCTACACAAGAAGCTCAACCGCCCGATGCGCGTTTGCGGAGTGGTGAAGAACGTGGGTGAGCCCGGCGGCGGCCCGTTCCTTACGTACAACCAGGACGGTACGGTGAGTCTGCAAATACTCGAAAGCAGCCAGATAGACAAGAGCAACGAGGAGTATATGCGGATGTTTACGGAAGGGACGCATTTCAATCCCGTAGACCTTGTCTGCGCAGTCAAGGACTATAAGGGCAACGCTTTCAACCTGCCCGACTATGTGGATAAGACCACCGGCTTCATCAGCAGCAAGAGCAAGAACGGCCGTGAGCTGAAAGCACTCGAATTGCCGGGGCTCTGGAACGGCGCGATGAGCGACTGGAACACCGTATTCGTGGAAGTTCCGCTATCTACGTTCAACCCCGTAAAGACAGTGAACGACCTCCTGCGCGAACAGCATCAGTAAACGCCTGAAATACAGTAACTTACAAACTGCTTTCTAAAAGGTGCCTTTTTGCATTGCGAAAAGGCACCTTTTATTGTGCCATTGGGCACGTTTTGCAATGCAATTCGGCACCATCTTAAATTTATTCATTAAACCTGCAAAGCATACACGAAAGCAATTCTTAAAATTAATCCATGAAAAAATTGAGACAGGTTCTAAGTATTTTTATTGTCGCTGCGTTTTAGTTTGACATATTCATAATTATTTAAAATTGTGTTTTGTTATAAAAACCAGTGAAAATGCTTTATTTGTTAAGTAGTCGGCCGCTAAAAATGATGGTATTCGTTTTGTGGAAAGAAAAATCTTAAAAGGGGATGCCATAAAGAGCTTTAACAACTTTAACTAATAAAATATTAAAAAGTACGTAATAAAGATGTAACTTTGCACCCAATTATTTGGAAAAAAACGGGAAAAAGACAAATAAATATGGGAAAAGAATCAGCGTCAAGGATACAGACGTCGATACTTAATGCTGCAGAAAAGAAAGTACTCGTATGGATGGCCGAAAGGTTGCCGCAGTGGGTTACTTCGGATATGCTGACGTTTGTTGGCGTCGCCGGCGCAGTGATATGTGCTATTGGTTTCTTTTTGGCCAACTACAATGTATATTGGCTTTGGTTGTCGTCGCTGGGGCTTGTCATCAACTGGTTCGGCGACAGTCTTGACGGCACGGTGGCCCGTGTGCGCAATACGCAGAGGCCGGTTTACGGCTTCTTCATCGACCATACGCTCGACGCCGTGACTCAGTGCATCATGTTCGTCGGGGCGGGGCTATCGCCGATGTTTCGTTTCGACGTGGCAATGCTTGTGCTGGCCGGTTACCTTGTGCTTTCAATCTATACTTACATCGGCGCGATATTGAAGGGCGAGTTCCGCCTGACTTACAGTAGCTTCGGGCCTACGGAGTTCAGGCTTGTCGTCATCTTGATAAACACATTGTATATGTACACATCGTGGGCCGACGACCGTTTCACGCTGTTTCCTGGTTATGAGTTCGGCGTGTTCGACGCCGTAGGTTTCGTCATAGCCGTGTTGCTGTTCGTGATTTATTTCGTACAGTTCTTCAAGGACAAGAAGGTGTTGGCCAAGCAAGACCCTTTGAAAAAATGAAGAGTTAAAAATGAAGAGTTAAGAAAATATGCTTTTGTGGCTGATTTTCTTAACTCTTAATTCTTAAAACGTATGCTTCGATATATAGAGTTTGTGGTGAGCCGCTTGTTCGGCACCGGTGTCGATACGTTTGTCCTGTGGCTGTGTTCCACGTTCATTTTCCACACGTATTGGGGGCAGTACGTCGTTTCGCCGGTAATCTCGTTCGAGTTCGCCGTGATGAGCAATTTCCTTTGTTCATATTGCTGGATATGGAAAAGCCGCATAGGCAACCGCTGCGCCGGTGATTTTTGCCGCCGTTTCATCGTGTTCAACCTCTCGTCGGCTCTCGGTTTTTTAGTAAAGATGCTGTTCCTGCTGCTGTTCGAGAGGATGTTCGGGTGGGGTGTTGTATGGTGCAACCTTGCCGCATTGCTTATTTCCGGACTGTTCAATTATTTCATGGCCGAGACGGTAGTGTTCGGCAAGAAGGCCTTGTTCACTAAGAGAATTAAGAATTAAAAATTAAGAATTAAGAAAATATGCTTTAA